>JBLNCW010000022.1:0-16187 GCA_050261015.1 Rhodospirillales bacterium
CAAGTAGCTGTACATGTCTGCTTGCTGATGATCGCGGCCGCGCATGCAGATTAGACGATCAGAACATTCCAGCCGTAACGTGTTTCAGAATTTCAGCCTGTGTTTTTCCGCAACCTGCTAGGCCTACGATCAACTGTTTCCAACTACACTCCGAATTTCCTTACGGACGGATCACGGCCGTGACCGCGCCGGTGCAAGGCTATAATACGCCTTGGCGGTCAAAAGGGCTGAATACCCGAAGTTGCAATGCTGCTCACCGGGATCTGGAAGCTGTCTCAATTTGAAGCGTATGCGAGCGCCGGGCAGGTAAGAAAGCCGATTGCCTACAGCCTGCTGCGCCACGCTTCGGATGGCCCCATGGGGCGCGCGCTGTTTGAGTGCGTGATCCGTGATCTCCAGCTCTCATCGGGCGTTGTCCGGACGACGTACTCGAACCGCTTTACCGATGTCAACGAGCTCGTGCTCGCCGTTCTCAAGCGGGATTACACGCCGGCCTACCCGATCGAAGCGCACGACTGGGCGGCTTCCGACTGCATGGCATCTTACGAGTTCGCCGCCGCGCTGTTTGAAGCGTTTCCCCGCTCCACGCTGACCGCCTCCGACATCTCCTTTCAACTGATCTGCGCCCGCAACGGCCGCACGCAGGAAGAATTCGTGTTCGAGGACAACGGCCGGGCGCTGCAATACGTCAAACCGCCGTTCGTGCTGCCCCTGGCCCGGCCCGCGCCGCGGTTTCGGGTGGTGAACCAAATACTGCGCCGGCGGGCGCTTGGAAAAGCGCGAAAGGCCGCTAGTGTAGTCCAGCCGTGGTTGAACGCATGCGAGGAATCCGTCTCAACCGGGGATTGGGAAATCTCGCGCGTGTCACTGATCCATCCCGTTGCGCTGGAAGCTCTGGCCCGCGAGCCTCGCTTTCGCACCGCGATACACTCGGTCTTCTCGCCGCTAAGCGCCGAGGCGGATCTGATCCGGACGATGAACATCTTCAACCGCTGTTACTTCAGCGATGCAGAAATCGCTTGCGGAGCGGCGGCGGTTTTCGGCAGCCTGCGTCCCGGCGGCCTGTGGATTGCGGGGCGGACGACCGAGGAGCGGCGAACGGTTCAGAACTGCGTGACGGTGTACCGCAAGGAGTCCGGCCGCTTCCGCCAGATTGCGGAGCTGAACGGGGGCTGCGAGATCGCCGATATCGTCGCTATGTTGGATCCGGCCGGCCGGGCGGCAGCGGGCCAGATGGCGGGACGGAAATTCCAGGCGGCGCGCTAGCGAGCGCCGTCCTGCTCCGGGTACGCTAGAATGGGTCTTCCGGCTGATGTCTTCTTTGCCTGTTCCCCAACAGAGCCGCGTCGCTTCCGCACTTTCCGAACACCGGGAGGCCACGCGCGAGCAGTTGGCTGCCGCCTGGCAGCTTCAGATCTCCCGCGTGGAGGAACTCCTGCACGCGGGCTGGCAGGATCATCTCGCGCTCGTTGTTGAGGAGCGTTTCGAGGAGCTGGCTGCGCGGCTCGCGGCCGAGTTCGCCGCCGAACTCGACGAGGCGCGCCGCCGGGCGTCGGAGGATCTTAACCGGAGCCTGCGGCGCCTCACGCGGCCGGCGGACCCGCAAGAGTGGGCCGCGGGGCTGCTCGACGCCACCGCGCCGTTTGCCTCTCGCGCGGCGGTCTTCATGGTAAACGACCGCAACGTGCGGGGCGTTTGCGCGCGCGGCATAGGGGCCGCTGCTGGCCTGGAGATGCTCGCGCCCCCCGCCTTCGCAACCGTCCTGCGGACACGAGAGCCGGCGACGGCGCCGCGGACAGCCGCCGAGCTTTCGGATTTTGCCGCGCTGCTCGACAATCCCGAGGCGGATTCCATTTGCCACCTTTTTCCGGTAATAACAATGGGGCGCGTGGCGGCGGTGGTATACGCCGAGGGCGATGAGATCGATTTGAACGGTTTGGAAGCGGTGACCGCGCTGGCGGGCGCAGGTCTCCGGCCGGCTTCCGGGAAACCGTCCCCTGCCCTGCCCGACTGGGCCCAGCTTTCCCCTCAGGAGCAGGAATTGCACCTGCGGGCGCAGCGCTTCGCGCGGGTGCGGGTCGCCGAGATGCAGCTATATAAGTCGCAGGCGGTGCGTTCCGGCAGAAGCCAGAAAAACCTTTACGCGGCGCTCAAACCGGAGATCGACGCCGCGCGCGAGACATTCCGGCGGGATTTCACGGCGGCTTCGCCCGCGATGCCCGACTACTTTCACCTGGAGTTGATTCGAACACTGGCGAACAATGATGTTGCCGTTCTGGGCGAAGACTACCCCGGCCCGCTCTTTTAGCAGGGCCCTCTGCGGCATTTTCGCGCTGCTTTTTACCGCCGGCCTGAGCGGCGCATCAGGGTTGGAATCCCTCGTTCAGGCGTTTCGCAAGAATCCCACGCCCGCCAATCGCGCGGCGCTGCTGCGGTTTGCCGCCGCGAATCCGAAAAGCCGCGACGGCGCTTTGGCGGTTCTGGCGGTGGCGGCGGCCGACCGGGAGAACGGACAATCCGGGGAAACGGTTGAACTCCTTCGCCGCGCCGGCGACCGGTTGGCCATTTTGGCGGATTACGTGGCGTATTACCTGGCTGCGGCCGCTTTCGATCAACGGGATTTCGCCGCTGCCGCCAAACAGGCCGAAGCCGTATGGACGTGTACTCCCCCTTCGCCCATGTCCGGCGACGCGGCCATGCTGGCGGCGCGCGCCTATAAGGAAATCAACCAGCCGGCGGAAGCCGTTCGCGTTCTCCGCGCTAACTACTCGCGATTGCCGCAGCCGGCGGGCGACCTCCTGCTGGCGGAAAACTACCGCGGCGCGAATGATCTGGCATCCGCCGCGGTTTACTACCAGCGGGTTTATTACGAATACCCGGCGTCGCCGGAGGCCGCCATGGCCGCTACCGCGCTCGACGAACTCAAGGCTGCGCTGGGCGACCTCTACCCGCCGCCGACAACCCAGGCCATGTTCGATCGCGCGGAGAAGTGGGTGCGGGCCCGTGAATTCAACCGCGCCCGGTCGGAATACGAGTCAATCGCTGCCCAGAGCGGCGGGCCGGACCGCGAACGCGCACTCCTGCGCCTGGCCGCGATCGATTACTTCCGCTACGAAAACAACTCGGCCTATACGAAACTGGCCGCGCTGAAGGTTTCCTCTCTCGAGGTGGATGCCGAGCGCCTCTACTATATGGTGGAGTGCGCGCGCCGCCTGGGCCGCGACGATCAAATGAGCCAGTGCCTCGATACGCTGGCCAGGCGCCACAGGCGGTCCGTCTGGAGGCAGAAAGCGCTGGTTACCGCCGGGAACCGGTATCTCATCGACAACCTCGTCGAACAGTACGTGCCGCTTTTCCGGGCCTGCGCCGAAGATTTTGCGGACGGCGCCGAGGCCGAATACTGCCACTGGAAGGTTCTCTGGGCCGAGTACATGCGACGCCGCCCCGGCGCGGAGGAGCTGCTGCGCAACCATTTGCTGAGGTTCCCGGGTTCGGACCGGGCGTGTTCGGCCTTGTACTTTTTGGGGCGGCTGTCGGAAGCGGCGAAGCGGCCGGGGGACGCCAGGGCGTATTACACCGAAGCAATCCAGCGTTTCCCCAATCACTACTATGCGGGTCTCGCGGAGGAGCGGCTGGCCGAGCTGGGCTTGCGCAAGACGGCTGCATCCACACAGGTGAGCGCTTTTCTGGAAAGCGTGAAGTGGCCTGCCCGGCGGAATCCGGAAACGTTCGAGCCCACACCGTCCACAAAGCTGCGGGCCGAGCGGGGGCGGCTGCTCGAGCTGGCCGGTCTGAATAAGCTTTGCGAAAGAGAACTGCGCTATGGCGCGGCAACGGACGGCCAGCGGCACGTGCTTGCAGTCCACTTAGCCAAGGCGGTTTCGCGCTTCGACTCCCCCTCGGCCGCGCTTCGCACGATGAAGGGCGTCGTGCCGGACTATTTTTCGATGCCAATAGACGGCGCTCCGGACGAGTTTTGGCGCCTGTTGTTCCCCCTGCCCTACCGGGACCTGATCGAGAAGCATTCCAAGGCTCGGGATCTCGATCCTTTTCTCGTCGCCGGCCTGATCCGCCAGGAATCCGAATTCAACCCGCGGGCGGTGTCGCGTGCCAAGGCGTACGGGCTGACGCAAATCATGCCGGCAACCGGGCGCGCGCTGCTCAAGGTGAGCCCCCGGCGCTTCCGCGCCACGGTACTTTTCCAGCCCGACGTGAACCTGCGGCTCGGCACGACGTACCTGCGCCAGGTTCTCGATCAGAATTCGGCGAAACTGGAGCTGGCGCTGGCAGCCTACAACGCGGGCGGATCCCGCGTGCGGAACTGGGTGACCTGGGGCGATTACCAGGAGCCTGCCGAGTTCATCGAGACCGTGCCGTTCACCGAAACCCGCACCTATGTCTTTGCGGTGCTGCGGAACGCACAGATGTACCGCAAGCTGTACGCGCGCGCAGAACCGGTAAAGGAAGTTGCGGCCGGAACCGCGAAGAAGCAGCCGAGCCCCACGCGGGCGGCCAGATCCAAGAAGAAATGAGGAGACCCGCGGCCCGCAGCCTGCTGCGCGCGCCCGCTTCCGAACAGCGCGACGCCGCCATCCGGAAGGCTATTCGGCAGATACCCAGGGGCAAGGTGGCCACCTACGCGCAAGTTGCGGCCGCCGCCGGGTATCCGCTTTATCACCGGCAGGTCGTGCAGGTGCTGCGAAAGGCAGGAGACTCGCTGCCCTGGCAGCGCGTTGTCGGAGCGGGCGGCCGCATACGGCTGAAATACGAAATGGCCCACGAGCAGCGGATTCGCCTGGAGATGGAAGGCGTCAGATTCCGAGGCGCGTGCGTGGTGATGGAAGAGCACCAGCACGTTTTCCGGCCCTGGGAATTTGAGGAGTGAATTGGCCCCTGGCGGACCCGGAAAATCGATTATGCTAGGGACGCCATGCCTCAATCCACATACCGCAATCGCCGCTGCGTTCAGATCGAAACGGACATGGTGCGCCTCACCGTGCTGGCGGAAGGCGGCCACATCGCCGAAGTTCTTCAGAAGCCGAGCGGGGTGAACCCCCTTTGGACGCCGCCGTGGCCTTCCATTGAGCCGTCCACGTATTCACCGTCGAAGCACCCGGAATACGGGGCCGATGCCGAGAGCAAGCTGCTTGCCGGAATCATGGGCCACAACATCTGTATGGACATTTTCGGCGGGGTGAGCGAGGAGGAAGCAGCCGCCGGGCTGACCGTTCACGGAGAGGCCGCCGTGGCGCCTTATGACATCGAGGAAACCGAAGGCGGCCTGGTTGCGCGCGCGGAGCTGCCCAATGCGCAATTGAGATTCGAGCGGCGCATTCAGCTCGCGCCTGGCTCGCAGGTGATTCGCATTGCCGAGACCGTGGAAAACCTCTCGGCGACGGACCGGCCGATCGGCTGGACGCAGCACGTGACCCTCGGGCCGCCTTTCCTGCAGAAAGGGAGCACCGAGTTCCGCATGCCCGCCACCCGCTCGAAGGTTTGCCTGGCCGAAGCCAGCGGCGGCAAAGCGATGAAGCCCGGCGCCGAGTTCGACTGGCCGCTGGCGCCGCTGGAGAACGGCGGGCTCACCGACATGCGGGTTTTCACAGACCTTCCCGCGTCGGCCGGCTACACCGCGCACCTGATGGATCCCAGCCGCGAGCAGGTGTTTTTCGCCGCCTTTGCCCCCTCCTGCCGCGTCCTGTTCGGATACGTCTGGAACCGGAAGGATTTCCCGTGGCTCGGCATCTGGGAAGAGAACCACTACAGGCGTCACGCGCCCTGGAACACACGAACGCTCACGCGCGGCATGGAGTTCGGCGTGTCCCCCGTGCCGGAGACCCGCCGGCAGATGATCGAACGAGGCCCTCTGTTCGGCGAAAAAACATTCCGCTGGATCCCGGCCAGGACAAAGGTGAGCGCCAAATACTGCGCTTTCATCACCGAAGCCGAGAGCATTCCGGAAGAGATTGTCTGGGACGGCGAATATTCCATCTACCAGAAACGGTGACCGTGCGGCACCACGCCCGGGAACAGGTAGGCGTACGCCATCACGATCAGGCCGATAATGAGCGCCAGCAGAATGCTGTGCCGGATCACGGCGCGGAACAGGTCGCCCTCCTTGCCGATCTGGTTCGTCGCCGAGCAGGCCACAATGATCGACTGCGCGCCGATCATCTTGCCCATGACGCCGCCGGCTGTGTTGGCCGAGGCCATTAGGACCGGGTCCAGACCGAGCCGGTTCGCGGTGATCACCTGCAAGCTGCCGAACAGCGCGTTGGAGCCGGCGTCGGTGCCGGTGAGCGCAACGCCGAGCCAGCCGATCACGGTGCCGAAAATCGGGAACAGAACGCCGGTGTTGGCCATCGCCAATCCCATCACCGCGTCCATTCCGCAGTAGCGGGTCACGAATCCGAGGCCGAGCATGGCGACGATCGCGATCAGGCTCAGCCGCATGCGGTAGCAAGTGCGGGCGAAGACCTTCAGGGTGCGGCCGAAGGAAAGCCCCAAAAGCGGACCGGAGATCAGCCCGGCGACAAAAATTCCGGTGCCTACGGCGGAGAGCCAGGCGAAATCGAACACGGCTGCCTCGGCGTAATTGGACGCGACCACGGGCGGTGTGCGCACCACCGCCTGATGCAAGCCCGG
Source organism: Rhodospirillales bacterium (assembly GCA_050261015.1). Taxonomy (GTDB): domain Bacteria; phylum Acidobacteriota; class Terriglobia; order Bryobacterales; family Bryobacteraceae; genus Fen-330. Next base: position 6,646 of record JBLNCW010000022.1, read on the forward strand.
CACCGGCGCCCTCCACGTCACAAAATCGAGAATCTTTGTCACCGGCGGATAGCCCCAGATCAGCACAAACATTGAGAGAAGCAGAAAAGGCGACCAGGCGTGCAGCACCTTGCGAAAGGGGCGCTTCTTCGGCTCGAAGGCGGCCTTCTCTCCGGGATAGCGCCAGACGTGCTTCGGCTGCCAGAGCTTGAAGAACAGCGTCAGGAGCACGATGGTGCCGATGCCGCCCATGATGTCCACCAGCGCGGCGTCCACGTAATTCGACCAGAAGAATTGGATGCTCGCAAAGCCCAAACCGCAGGCCGCCAGGCCGGGCCAGACCTGAAACGTCTCGCGGGTCTTGACCTGCGTGCGAATGAGCCAGAACGGCAGGATCATAGCGGTCCAGGGCAGGATGCGGCCCGTCATGGCGCTCAGATCCGTTTCAGGCAGGTTCGTGACCGCGGCCAGCGTGCGGATGGGGTTGCCGACTCCGCCCCAGGCAACGGGTGCGGTATTTGCGATCAGGCAGAGCACGGCCGCGTCGAACGGTTTGAAGCCGAGCCCGATCATCATCGCGCCGCAGACCGCCACGGGAGCGCCGCCGCCTCCGGCGCCTTCCAGCAGCGCGCCAAACGCCAGAGCAATCAGCAGCACTTGGAGGCGCCGGTCGGGCGTAATGGCGCCGATCGATTCCTTGATGATTTCGAAATGGCCGCTTTCGACCGTCAAGTCGTACACGAACACAGCCGCGACCAGGGTCCAGGCGATCCTCACAATCGCGTAGAGAACTCCGTGCGCGACGGCGCCGGCCACCATGACCGGGGGCATGCCGAAAACCGCGATTGCCAGCCCGATCGCGGCGAGAAAGGCGTATACCGCCGCGCGCCATGCGATCGTTTTGCGAACGGCGAGAAGGTAGAAGAGCAGGCAAACCGGGATTGCGGCGACGGCGGTTGACAGCGCGGCGTTGCCCAGCGGGCTATAGTTCTGGATCCAGACCTGGCTCATGGAGCCGGATCGTATCACATGCGGGGCCTTGCCGATAGCGGCCCGATGTACGCTGGGATGTATATGGAAGAAGCGCCGCGTCCAGTGCTGTCAACACCGCCCGAAGGATGGTTCCGGCGCGCCTTCGGGCCGACGCTGTGGTACTGGATGCAAACTGAAGTACACGTTTACGCGCTATCGATCGCCGCGAGCGTTCTGCTGTCGTTCTTTCCGTTTCTAATCGTTGTCATGTCCATCTGCCGCCATCTGCTCGGATGGGGCGGCGCGCTGGAAGCAGTGGGGCTGGTGCTGGACGATTACTTCCCCGGCGACGTCGGCGATCACGGCACGATGGTCGGGTTTATCCGCGACAACCTGTTGGCCGCCGTCAACTCGCGGGGAACCCTGCAGGCACTCTCGCTGTTCCTGTTGCTCTTCACCGCCAATGGTATTTTTGAACCGCTCGAAATCGCGCTGAACAAGGCCTGGGGCCTGACGAAGAACAGGAGTTATCTGAAGAATCAGTTGATCTCGCTGGGGCTGATTTTCTGCTGCGGCAGCCTGGCGCTGGCCTCGACGGTGCTGAGCGGCTTGAATGTGAAGCGCGTTGGCGCCGCGTTCCCGCACTTTCCCTTTCTGGACGTGGTGGCATACAAGATGGCGGCCCTGCCAGTTTCGATCCTGATACTTTTTCTGGTCTACTGGCTGCTGCCGAACGCCCGGATACCGTGGCGGTCGGTGCTGCCGGCGGCGATTCTTGTCGGCATCGCGCTTGAGATCTTGAAGAACGTTAACCTTTTGACCTGGACGCTTTGGCGGAGAAAACTTCAGGCGGAATACGGCCCCTTCTATTACTCTGTGACCATTATCTTATGGAGTTTTCTGGGGGCGATGATCATTCTGGCGGGCGCGGAATGGTCCGCCCGCCGCGCCCGGGAATTTCCGGCCGCTGGCGGCCCGATTGCATCTCAGGACAGCTAACCCCTATACTCTATACTTTAGGTTACGGAGATCCTACCGAAGACGTCTTGACACGAGAGGACTATCGCATGGCCAAATCAGCCGATCTCACCCGACGCGACTTATTAAGAACCACTGGCGCCGTCGCCGCCACTGCCGCCGCAACGCGCGTTGCAGGCCCGGCAATCCGGAAAGCTAAGGCAGCCAATAACCAGGTGACGTACGCGGTGATTGGAACCGGAGGCCGCGGGCAGTACCTGCTGAACCACCTCAGCAAGATCGACTCGGGCCGGTGCCTGGCAGTCTGTGACATTTACGAGCCCAACCTTAAAAAGGGTGCGGCGGCGATCGGCAACAACCCGAAGATGTACGCCGATTACCGCGAGTTGCTGACCCGGCAGGACATAGACGCGGTTATCATCGCAGTGCCGCTTTACGAGCACTTCCGGATTACCCGCGATGCGCTGCTGGCCGGCAAGCATGTTTTCTGCGAAAAAAGCCTCGTGTTCAAGCCGGAGGAAGTTCACCAACTGCGGAAGCTTGCCGGGGAACGGCCGAAGCAAATCCTTCAGGTAGGATTGCAGCGCCGCTACAGCCAGTTCTACCAGACGGCCAAGCAGGCGATTGAGAAGGGCATGATCGGCCAGGTCACCCATATCAACGCGCAGTGGAACCGGAATCCCGGCTGGACCATGAAACCGTTCCCGACGCGGCAGCGCGAGATGAACTGGCGGCTGTTCCGCGAGTACTCCGGCGGCCTGACCGCGGAGCTGGCATCGCACCAGATTGACGTGGCGGACTGGATCTTCGGCTCCCAGCCCGAGTTCGTCACCGGCGTGGGCGGGCTGGACCTGCGTAAGGATGGCCGCGATGTTTACGACAATATCCAGCTCATCTTCAAGTACCCGAAGGGCCAGAAGATGATGTATCAGGCCATCAGCAGCAACCGCCACCTGAACCTGTTCGGGGGCACCCGGACCGAGTTCGGCGAGACGATTTTGGGCACCGAGGGCACCATTGAGATCACGGTCGGCACGGACAGCGAGCCGGCAATCGCGATGTGGTACTACGAGCCCAGCCCGGCGCAGCCCACCGCAGCCGACCTGAAGAAGGAAAAGGCCGCCGTGGCGAGCGCTACGCTCACCAGCACCGCCGCCGGCCGCCGCGGTCTGCCTCTGATGCTGTCGCGCGACCTGGTCACCGGCAAGGAATCGTTCCTGGAACGCGAGATGAAGTACGCCCGCATGTGGATGTACCGGAAGGGTGTGATGGTCCCGCAGGAGGATCAGAACCCGGTCGACACGCAGATGGAGGGATTTTTCGAATCTGTCCGCACCGGCAAGAAGCCGCTCGCCGACCTGGAGATCGGACTCGCCGATTCCACCATGGTGATTCTTGCGAACCTGGCCATGGACGAGGGACGCCGCGTGTACTTCAACGAGATCGAGAAAATGGGTGTGGAACCCAAGAAGGGTTGATCCAGCCCTCGCCGAAACTCCGCTGCACCGGTCTCATCAGCGGGCCCACACTGTGCGCCGGCTCCGAAAGAACCGTACGAAGCAGCGAGAAACGCCGTATAGAGTTGACCGGAGATGGCCGATAATGTTAGGTTGAGATTTCAAAGCATCTCGCTTATTTCAAAGCGTTTTCTTTAGGCGTCCTCGATAGCAATCCGATGCAAGAAACTCTGCGGGCGTTGGGTGGACTTCTGCTGGAAGCGGTCCCCACCCTTATCATTGTTCTGCTGCTTCACTTCTACCTTAAAAAGGTGTACTTCCAACCGATGGAGAAGGTGCTGGCCGCGAGGTCCAAGGCGACCGAAGGCGCCCGCAAGCTTGCCGAAGAAAGCCTGGAAAAGGCTTCCGCCATGGCAGCCGAGTACGATGAAGCGCTGCGGGCGGCGCGGAATGAGCTGTACCGCGAGCAGGAAGAGTTCCGGCAAAAACTGCACCAGGAGCACGAGCAGGCTCTCAAGGACGCGCGCGAGCGGGCGTCACAGATGGTGAAGAAAGCCAGCGCGCAGCTCGAGGCGGAACTCGCCGCATCCAAGGAGGCCTTGAGGAAGGACGCGGGCGCCCTGTCGGACAAAATCGTGCAAGCCATTCTGAGCAGGAGACCGGCTTGAAGCGGATTGCGATATCTATCCTCTTTTTTGCGGGCGCGGCGCTAGCGGCCCAGCACGGTGAATCGGGGCACGGCGGAGCGGACACCGCCACCTTGTGGAAGCTGGTCAATTTCGTAATTCTGGCGGCGGCGCTGGGATACTTCATCTACAAGAAGGGCGGGAGCTTTTTCGCGGCGCGGTCGGCTGCTATCCAGCGCGAACTTGCTGAAGCCGCCAAGTTCCGGGCCGATGCCGAGGCGCGCTATGCGGAGATGCAGCAGCGGCTGGGGCGCATCGAAGCGGAAGTGGAAGAGCTGCGGCGGCGGGCACGCGAGGAATCGGCGGTGGAGAGAGCACGCATGAGCGCGCAAACCGAGCGCAGCCTGAAGAAGATCCAGGAGCAGGCGGAGCAGGAGATCCAGGCGGCGGCGAACTCGGCCATGCAGCAATTGCGGGCCTATTCGGCCGAGCTGGCGATCGAGCTGGCAGCGGCGAAGATTAAGGAGCGGCTGACTCCGGAAACGGACCAGATGATTGTGGACGCGATGATCGGGGAGATCGGGAACCGGTTCGAGGGCCAGCCAGTGAGGGTTTCTTAAATGCCGAACGCCGTGGCATTCCGGTATGCGCGGGCGCTGGCGGACTTGGCTATGAAGCCGGGCGTGATGCCGCAAACCGTGATCGGGGACTTGGAGAAATTCGAGCAGGCCCTGGCGCAGTCGGTGGATCTGCGAAACGCGTTGCAGTCTCCGGCGGTGCCGAAGGCGCGCAAGCACGCTGTGGTGAGGCGCCTGGGGCAGGAGTTGGCCCTGGCGGACCTGGTGCGGCGGTTTGTGATGGTGCTGATCGACCACCGGCGGCTGCCGCTGCTCGGGGATATCCGGGAGGCGTTCGAGATGGTGCTGGATGAGCGCCTCGACGTGGTGCGAGTTGACGTGATTTCGGCCCGGGAGCTGACGGCCGTCCAGCGCGGCAAACTGCTGGAGGAGTTCAGCCGGGCGACGGGAAAGCGGGCCCGCGCACGATTCCACGTGAGCGAGAAGCTGATCGGCGGAATAGTGGCCAAAGTAGGTTCGAGGGTTTTTGACGGCTCGGTGCGCGGGCAGTTGGAAGCATTGAAGCAGCGCATGGCGGGAGCGGGAGCGTAGGCAAACATAGATCGTGAGCGCGGGTCGTCGAAGCACGCCGCCTAGCCCGTTCAACGATCGATAACCCGAAGGTTTTCATATGGCTCAGATTCGAGCGGACGAAATCGAGCGGATACTCCGCGAGGAAATCGAGAATTATGACAAAGTGATCGAAGTCTCTGAAATCGGTTCGGTGATTTCGGTCGGAGACGGAATTGCGCGCGTCTATGGCCTGGAGAAGGTCATGGCGGGCGAGTTGATCGAATTTCCCCACGGAGTAGCCGGAATCGCGCTGAACCTGGAGGAAGATCAGGTGGGCGCGGTGCTGCTCGGCGACTACACGGAAATCAAGGAAGGGGACGAGGTCCGGCGGACCGGCCGGATCATGTCCGTGCCCGTGGGTGAGGCGCTGATCGGCCGCGTGGTGAACGCGTTGGGGCAGCCTTTGGACGACAAGGGGCCCGTCCCGACCACCCAATATCTGCCCATTGAGCGCCTCGCGCCAGGCGTGGTGGACCGCCAACCGGTGAAGGAACCGTTGCAGACCGGCATCAAGGCGATCGACAGCATGATCCCGATCGGGCGCGGACAGCGCGAGTTGATCATCGGCGACCGGCAGACGGGCAAGACGGCGATCGCGCTCGATACGATCATCAACCAAAAGGGCGGCGACGTGATTTGTATTTACGTCGCGATCGGGCAGAAGCGTTCCACGGTCGCGCAGGTGGTGAAAACGCTGGAAGAGTACGGCGCGATGGACTATACCATCGTGGTGGCGGCCACCGCGTCCGATCCGGCGCCCATGCAATATATCGCGCCCTACGCGGGCTGCGCGATGGGCGAGTACTTCCGCGACAACAAGCGGCACGCGCTGTGCGTCTACGACGATCTGTCGAAGCACGCGGCGGCTTACCGTGAGATCTCGCTGCTGCTGCGGCGGCCGCCCGGCCGGGAGGCCTATCCGGGCGATGTGTTCTACCTCCACAGCCGTCTGCTGGAGCGGGCGGCGAAGCTGTCGGACGAAATGGGCGGGGGGTCGCTGACCGCTTTGCCGGTGATTGAAACGCAGGCGGGCGACGTTTCGGCGTACATCCCGACGAACGTGATTTCCATCACGGATGGGCAAATCTATCTGGTGGCCGACCTGTTCAACTCGAACATACGGCCGGCTATCGATGTGGGCATCTCGGTGAGCCGCGTGGGTGGCAACGCGCAGATCCGGGCAATGCGGCAGGTGGCGGGCACTCTGAGGCTGGATCTGGCGCAGTACAGGGAACTCGCGGCGTTCGCGCAGTTCGGTTCGGATCTGGACAAGGCGTCGCAGGCCCAGTTGAACCGGGGCGCGCGGCTGACGGAGTTGTTGAAGCAGCCGCAATACAACCCGCTGCCGGTGGAAAAGCAGATTCTGGCGCTGTTTGCGGGCACGAACGCCTTTCTGGACGATCTGGAAGTGGAACAGGTCAGGCCGTTCGAGCAGGAGCTGTACCGGTTTGTCGAGAACACTCAACCGGCGCTGCTGGCGAAGATCCGCGAACAGAAGAAGATCGACGACGCGCTTCGGGCGGAACTGAACGCGGTGATCCAACAGGCGAAGGAGCGGTTCCTTTCCGAGAGCCGGAGCTGATTCATGCCATCACTGATCGACCTGCGGCGGCGGATTCGCTCGGTAAAAAGCACGCAGCAGGTCACCAAGGCGATGAAAATGGTCTCGGCGGCAAAGCTCCGCCGGGCACAGGATAGGGCGCTGGACGCGCGGCCATACGCGGCGATTTTCCGGAAGGTGCTCGGAGACGTGGCGGCGGCGGCCGCCGGCGACGAACAGTTGGCGGCGCATCCGCTGCTCGCTCAGCGGCCGGAAAAGAGAATTCTGGTTGTGCTGCTGACGGCGGACCGCGGCCTGGCTGGCGCGTTCAACTCCAATCTGATCAGAACGACACAGCAGTTTCTGCGGGAACACGAGGACGCGGAAACGCTGCTGTACACGATAGGCCGCAAAGGGCGGGACTTTTTCCGCAAGCGCGGGGCGCAGGTTGTAGCCGAGAAAACCGGCATCTCCCAGACGGCACAATTTTCCGACGCCGCGGAGGTGGCAGCCGAAGTGCGGCGCCGCTTCGAGGAGTGCGAGGTAGACGCGGTCTACCTGATTTACAACGAATTCAAGAGCGTAATGGCGCAGAAGCTGACGGTGCTCAAGGTGCTTCCGGTGGAAGTGCCGGCGGGATCGGACGGGCGCGACTATATCTACGAGCAGCCGGCTCAGCAATTGTTGAACGGGCTGCTGCCGCGATATGTGGAGATCGTCGTGTACCAGGCGATGCTGGAATCGGCGGCGGCCGAGCATGCGGCGCGGATGACAGCGATGGATTCGGCGACTACGAACGCCGAGGAGATGATCGACAAGCTGACGCTGTACATGAACCGCGTGCGGCAGGCCAGCATCACCAAAGAACTGATCGAAGTGGTGAGCGGCGCAGCGGCGCAGATGTGATTAGCGAGGAGGATTTTTGATGGCTCCCCATTCCGAAAACGGCGGGCAAAAATCCACGGGAGTTGAAGTGATCGGGCACGTGATCCAGGTTGCCGGGCCGGCGGTGGACATACAGTTCCCCGAAGGGCAGATCCCGGTGATCAATACGGCAGTGCGGATCACCAGCGAAGGGTTCGACGTGCCGGTGCCGATCGACATCATTGTGGAAGTGGCGCAGCACATCGGCGAAGGGCGCGTGCGAACGGTGGCGCTTCAGCCGACCGAGGGCCTTGTCCGTGGGATGAAGGCGGTCAGCCTGGGGCGTCCGGTGGAAGTTCCGGTCGGACCGGAGACGCTGGGCCGGGTCATCAACGTGGTAGGTCAGCCGGTGGACCGTATGGGTCCGCTCGAGGCCAAGATGTTCTTCCCCATCCACAGACCGGCGCCGGCGTTCGACGAGCAGTCCACGGAACTGCAAATGTTCGAGACCGGGATCAAGGTGATCGACCTGATCGAGCCGTATCTGCGAGGCGGGAAGATCGGGTTGTTCGGCGGCGCGGGAGTCGGAAAGACCGTCATCATTCAGGAGCTGATCAACAACATCGCCATGAAGCACGGCGGTGTGTCGGTGTTCGGCGGAGTGGGCGAGCGGACGCGCGAAGGAAACGACCTGTGGCTGGAAATGCAGGAATCGGGCGTGATCGACCCGCGCGACTGGCGGAAGTCCAAGTGCGCCCTGATTTACGGGCAGATGACGGAGCCGCCCGGGGCGCGGCTGCGGGTCGGGCTGACGGCGTTGACCGTGGCGGAGTACTTCCGCGACGTGGAAGGCCAGGACGTGCTGCTGTTCATCGACAACATCTTCCGGTTCACGCAGGCGGGTTCCGAAGTTTCGGCTCTGCTGGGGCGCATGCCTTCGGCGGTGGGATACCAGCCGAACCTGGCGACTGAGATGGGCGAGTTGCAGGAGCGGATCACGTCGACGAAGAAGGGATCGATCACGTCGGTCCAGGCGATTTACGTGCCCGCGGACGACTACACGGATCCGGCGCCGGCGACCACGTTCGCGCACCTGGACGCGACGACGAACCTTTCGCGGCAGTTGGTTTCCTTGGGAATCTATCCGGCGGTGGATCCGCTGGCCTCGACGTCGCGCATCCTGGATCCGCGCATCGTGGGCGAGGAGCACTACAGTGTGGCGCAGCGGGTCAAGGCCGTGCTGCAGCGGTACAAAGACCTTCAGGACATCATTGCCATTTTGGGAATCGACGAGCTTTCCGACGAGGACAAGCTGATCGTGGCGCGGGCGAGAAAGCTGCAGCGGTTCCTCTCGCAGCCGTTCCACGTGGCGGAGCAGTTCACCGGACTGCCGGGCAAGTACGTGAAGCTGGCCGACACGATCAAAGGATTCAAGGAGATTGTGGAAGGCAAGCACGACAACATCCCCGAGCAGGCGTTCTACATGCAGGGCACGATCGAGGACGTGCTGGCGCGCGCCGAGCAGTTGCAGGCGGCGGCCTGACGGTAAGGAGCGATGCCCGAGACTTTTTTGCTGGAAGTAGCGACGCCGGAGCGGCTGTTGGTGAGCGAGCAGGTAAGCGAAGCGCAGATCCCGGCGGCGAACGGGTACGTGGGCTTGCTGCCCGGGCACGCGGCAATGCTGGCCGAACTGGGGCGCGGCGAGCTGACGTACGTGATTCAGGGAAGGCGGCAGGCGATGCGAATCGACGGCGGCTGGCTGGAGGTATCGGAGGATCACGCGCGAGTGCTGGCGGGGTCGGCCGAAACCGAAGGCGAGTGAAGGGCAACGCCTGCAGTGCGATAGAATAGGGAAGTTCGGGCCGTGGCGCAGCCTGGCTAGCGCGCTTGCTTGGGGTGCAAGAGGTCCCGGGTTCAAATCCCGGCGGCCCGACCA
>JBLNCW010000023.1:0-39544 GCA_050261015.1 Rhodospirillales bacterium
AAGATCCAGAACAGGCCGCCGACGCCGAGCAGCGAGAGCGCCACAACGCTGAGGCCGGTCACCGCGCCGCCGCGAAGGGCAACCTGGAGCGCTTCGTTCAGGTTCCTGCGCGCCGACGAGGCAACGCGAATGTTGCTCCGGATGGAGACCCACATGCCGCAGAAGCCGGCAGCCAGCGAACAGAGGGCGCCCACGACGAATGAAATCGTCATTCGCACCGCAAGCGTGGTGTCGCCTTTACCGAACGCGTACCCAGCGTAAATAATGACCGCCAGCGCCACGGCCAGGGTGATGATCGTAGTGTTCTGGCGATGGAGAAACGCTTCCGCTCCCTGGCGGATCGCGTCCGAGATTCGCCGCATTTCTGCGGTGCCGGTGTCTTTGCCGATCACCCAGCGGGCGAACAGGAACGCGACTGCCAGCGACAGAATGCTGATGGCGATTACCAGGTGCAGGTAATTCGCCCCGGACTCGTCAACAGCGCCTGCCTGGAGCCATAGCGCTAATACAGGTGTAAGAGCTTGCATCAAGAATTCCTCCGGAACTTTGGGGAGCCGGCCTCCGAAACGGGGCCATCACCTCAACAGGATAACAGGATCTGGAATGTGCGGTTCGGACTGCACCGACATCCTTCCACAAAGAGACTACAATAACGCAGCCAGACTCTTGAATTCAAATGTTCTTTGCGGGACCCAGATCGAAGCCGGTCTGCCCGCCGGACCCCACAGCACCCCCCCAAGTTCGTTGCATTTGTCCGCATCGTAGCGCTTCGCTTCGGGCGAAGTCAACCGGCGCACCCAATGAGAGTATTGGTTCTTCCGGTGCGCAACCGGGACCTGATAGAATGCCGTTCTATGTTCCAAGGACTAGAACACGCCGCAATCGCAACACCGGATCCCGAGAAGCTCGCCAAGTGGTACGTGGAGACCCTTGGTTTCACGATCAACTACTTCTCGCCCACGAGCAAGACGACGTTCGTAAAGGCGCCCAATGGCTCGATGTTCGAGATCATCGCCTCGGAAGGCGAGCGCCCGCAGGCCTCCATGAAGACCCCCGGCCTGCGCCACTTCGCCATCACGGTGACCGATTTCCCGGCCGCCGTCGCGGCGCTGAAGGAAAAAGGCGTGCAGTTTCTCACCGAGCCAGACACCAAGAAGGGCGTCAGCACGGTTTTCTTCACGGACCCCGACGGCAATATCCTCCACCTGATCCAGCGCGAAAAGCCGCTCCCGTAGCGGAGCGGCTCAGCCGGCCACGGCGGCAACCTCTACCGCGGCCGGTTTCAATCCGGCGGAAGAGGCCGACAGGCGGATTGTGCGCGGTCACCGGGCGCTGCCCCGTTGGTGCCGCCAGCGCGGCCCGCGGCAACTGGTAAACTAAGACCTAGGTTGGAAGCCTTTTGTGGGCGCGTAGCTCAGTTGGATAGAGCATCAGCCTTCTAAGCTGAGGGTCGCTGGTTCGAATCCAGCCGCGCCTACCACTCCAGCGTCAATTCCTCGATCTTGCTTTCGTCGCACACCGGGCAGCCCTTCTTGACCCGGGCGTAGGTGAGGGCGTAGGGCCGGAAGCCTTCGTAGTCGAGGTTGATGATCCACAGCGGGCGCTCGGTGTCGATCGTCTCCCGCACCCCGAGCACGCCCAACACGGCGTGGAAGGCGACTCCCGCGATGGCCAGAATGGATCCCCACAATCCCGCGCGCGCCGGCGTCCTCGTCTCGTCAAAGCCGGGATCCGTGTAGCGCTCGGGGGCCACTGCCGCCGGCTCCGGATCGTCGCGGAACCCGGCGAAGCACTCGCGGCAGGGCGTCTTCCCCGGAATGCAGATTTGTACTTCCCCCGCGCGGGCCGCGCCGTACGCTCCCACGAAGACCGCCGGAAGCCCGTGCGCGATCGAAACGGCGTTTACCATCGACTCGCATCTGCGCGAATCGGCACAGCACAGCAGCAGGCCCTCGGCTGTGTGGAATTTTTCGCGCCGGGCTTCGACGTCGAGTCCAGGGTTGATCTTGCGGAGATGATCGGCCAGAGCCTCAGTCTTGGCGCGCCCGACTTCAGCGCCGGTGAGCACGTGCCGGCCGACGTTCTCAATGGCGAAATCCTCGGGGTCGATCAGCGTCAGGCGCCCGAGGCCGGCGCGTACCAGCATGTCCGCCAGCGCGGAACCGAAGCTTCCGCAGCCGATCACCGACACACGCGCTTCGGCGAGTAATTCCCGCTCACGCGTGTTTCGTGCATAGAACACTTAACGTTCCGCTCCGGTCATCAGGCTCGGCCACCGCCCGCGTTGCGGGCGGCGGTCCGGTGCGTGCTCTGCCGTGTCGTATTCATCGAGATAACGAACTGCCGCGAGCAGACTGTTTGCGAAAGTCGACCGGGCCGCCAGCCATTTTCTGCTCACGCACAGCCACCGCCGCCCGTTTCCGATCCAGTGGTGCCCGATCGGGGGGTCCATGTAGATGCTGGGCGGAAATTGCGGATAACTCGATTTTTCGGATTCCAGCACGACGTGGTAAGTGCGTCCCGATGCCTTGCCTTTCAGTAACCCTTCGAAACCGAAGACCGAATTACGCATAAAAGGCTTGAACTGCGGGAACACACTTTGCATCAACTCCTTTTCTTTCTCCCAGCGTACTTCGGTCAGCATTTGTGTTACGCCCAGACGGTTTCCGGGAGCTTCACCCTGCGTTCCTCGGGACCGTGCTCCTGCTCGACACGGATCACGGCTTCGCTTCCATGAACTTCAATTTCCGGCGCCTCGTGCTGTTCCGGAAGCGGCTCGTCAACGATTGTCATCCCTTCTTTGGTTGGCACAGTAGTCTTCTCCTCCTTTTGGAATAGTTGCGCGCGTGAAGACAGTGCGGTCCGGGGAAGTGGGCACTCGCGGGTGGAAAGACATTTTATTCACCCCCAAGAAACCGCGATCGTCCAGGCCCTACGGCACCTGGACAACCAGGAAGCGCCGCCGCCCGGCGCGGTCCGCGCGCCAAACCTTACGGCACAGCCGTTGACGCGCCGGCGACCGGCTCAACAGCCGACTGATGTTGAACCGCCGAGAAACCGAGCAACAACACGAATATGATGATGGCCACCACAAGTAAGATGCAGGCCACCGGAACCCTCGCCAGACGCTCGCTTTCTGCAGGCTGATTTCGAGGATCGCCCGCCCAGCTACGAGCTTCCTCGTCGGTGAAGTTCAACTCTTCATCGCCCATCTGAGCCCGCGCCCCTTAACCACATGCTAGCACCGCAAAATCGGCTGCGCCATCCTTTCGGATTCCGAAATCGAGTGAACGCTGTAAACGATTGATGGAGCGGCCCGATCGATGTATGCTGGGGCAGGAAAAGGAGAGCCTGCCATGGAAATCGATCGCAGAAAGTTCCTCGCTGCTTCCGCCGCGGCGGCTGGGGCTCGCGGCGCGTATTCCGCCCCTCAGCTTGCGATTGACGGCGGTAAGCCTGTACGCGACAAGCCGCTTCGCGCCGATTACTGGGGTCCGGAGTACTACGACGATAAAGAGCGCCGCGAGCTGCTCGAGGTGCTGGAGACCGGCCGGCCTTTCCGCTGGTATGGGCGCGGGAGCGGGCGGCCGGAAAAAGTAGCAACGTTCGAAAGAGAGTTCGCCGCGCGCATGCAAACCAAGTACGCGCTCGCTGTAACATCGGGAACGGCGGCTCTGCAGACGGCGCTCGCCGCCCTCGGCATCGGCCCGGGCGACGAGGTGATCCTGCCGGCGTGGACCTGGCACTCCTGCTTCAATACGATCGTGCATGCGGGCGCGCTGCCGGTGTTCGCCGAGATCGACGAATCGTTCAACATCGATCCGGACGATATCGAGGGCAAGATCACACCGCGAACGAAGCTGATTATGGCGGTCCATCTGCAAGGCAATCCGTGCGACATGGACCGCGTGCTGGCGGTGGCGCGCCGGCGCGGCATCAAGGTGCTGGAGGATTGCGCGCAGAGCGTGGGCGCAAGCTATAAGGGCCGGCCCCTGGGATCGATGGGCGACATCGCGATCTACAGCCTGCAGCTCAACAAGACGATCACGGCGGGCGAGGGCGGCGCGGTGGCGACGAGCGATCCGTTGCTGTTCGAGCGCGCGGCGCGCTTCCACGACCTAGGCAACTTTCACGCCGTGCACGAGAAAGTCGTCGGCAAGCGGCAAGGGGATTGGTTCATCGGGACCAATTTCCGAATGAGCGAGTTCACCGGCGGCGTGCTGCTGGCGCAGTTGCGAAAGCTGGATACGATCGTCGGCGCGGTCCGCGCGAACGCGCGGCAGGTGTATGAGGGAATTCAGGGGCTCGAAGGACTCCGTCTGCGGCTCCGGCCGGATCCGGCCGGCGAACTGGGATCGGCGGTGTTCCTCAAGTTCCGCTCCAAGGAGTTGCGCGACCGCTACATCGAGGCGATGAAGGCGGAGGGAGTGCCCGCCGCTCCTCCGGGCGGGTCGGTAATCCTGCCGGTTCTGCCGCACATTATCAACAAGGTCACGGTTCATCCGGACTGGCCCTCGTTTACTTCCGAGCGGGGCAGGGCGATCCGTTACGGGCCGGAATGCTGCCCCCGCACGCTGGATATTCTTGGGCGCTTCGCGGGCGTGGCCATGGACCCGATGTTTACGGCGCGGGATATCGCGGATGTGGTGACGGCGATCCGGAAGGTGTACCCGCGCATCGTCCGCGCCGAGGCGTAACGGGGCAGCCCGCGCGATGCCGTTGCCTCCCTTGGTGCAGGCCCGGATCGAGGCCATTCGGATCAACCGGACCAGCGGGGCGGCTGATCTCACCGCCGAAGCGGCCGAGGCGCTCGTGCTCGCCGCGGAGATCGCGCCGCACACGGTCGAAGAAGCCGCACGCGCGATTGCGGCCGCGCAGCCACTTATGGCGCCGCTGGTCAACCTCGGACGCGCCGTCAGCGCCGCAGAGGATCCCCGCGCGGCGGCGCGCGAGTTTGTCTCCAGGATGCGCGAAGCAGCTCCCCGGGTGGCCGAAAACGGCGCGAGGCTCATCCGCAGCGGCGAGAGCGTGCTCACGCACTCCTACAGCTCGGCGGTGCTTGAAGCATTTCGCGCGGCGCACGCCGCAGGCACGCGCTTTCGCGCGGTCTGCACGGAGTCGCGTCCTCTCTGCGAGGGCGCTACGCTTGCGGCGCGGCTGGCGGGGGAGGGAATCGAGACCGTGCTGATTCCCGATGCGGCCGCGGCGTCCCTCTTGCGCGAATGCGCGCTCGTGTTGGTGGGCGCGGACGCCGTCTCGACGCGCGGCGTGGTAAATAAGATCGGCACCGCCCTCATCGCGATGGCGGCCGCGGCGCTGCACGTTCCCGTATACGCACTCTGCAGCTCTGAGAAAATGCTGCCCCCGGATTACGAGCTGCCGCCCGAGCCGGCCAAAGATCCGCGCGAGATTCTCGCCGAACCCGTGCCGAACCTGGCGGTGCGGAACTATTACTTTGAGTGGACCCCGATCGAGTACATCACAGGCATCGTAACCGAGACCGGTCACTCTAACCCGCGCGGGCGAACTACGGAGAGGCGCACGAAGGAGTAGGAGAGAACGCATTCCACAACGCCCGCAGTGAGCAATGCTGCGGCCGCGCCCTGCGCCCCCCATCGCGGGATGAGCACAGCCGCCGTTACTGCGGCCGCGGTGGCCGCTGTTCCCATCGATTTCATCAGCAGCCAGCGCCGGCCATATCCGATCAGAATGTAGCGGTAGTGCCCGCCTGCCATCGCGATCGGAAGCATCCAGACAAGCAGCCGCAGAACTCTTTCGGCGCCGGCGAATTTGGCGCCATAAAGGAGCCGGAGCAGTTCGGGCGCGAACACCGCAATTACTATGGCCACGAATACGGCGCTCCACCCGGAGATGGTGAGCGACCGCGCAATCAGCCGGCGCAGTTCCGGTCCCGGCTGCGCGGCGGTTCGCGAAATGGAAGGCAGCAGGTTGATGAAGTAGAGCCAAACAAAAGTGTGCAGCGACGTGAGGACGCGATGCGAAGCGCCGAACCAGCCCACCGCCTCGCCCGGCGCAAGCCAGCCGAGCAGCACCGTCGCGAAGTACCACTGGAAAGCCCAGGCGAGCTGGGCGAACCCGATCGGCAGGGCTTCCGAGAGCGCCCCGGCAAGGCGCGACGGCCGCAGGGTGAGCGGCGGCAGCGGGACTTTCAACCGCCCCCTCAGGATGAAGACGCACGCGACTCCCGCCGCCAGCACCGAAGCGCACTCGGCGATACCGATCCGGTGCAGCGGGAGTCCGCTCCGCACCAGGGCGAACACCATGGCCGTGAACACGCCTTGCCGCACCACCGAAATCACCGCGACAAGATGCATCTGGTCTCTGCCCTGAAAGAACCACTGGAGGAGCGCGGGAGCGCCGAACAGGCTCAGCCCGTAAAGCAGGAAGAGCGGCTTCAATTCCGCGCTCCGGTTCAGCAGGCTGACGAACACCAGCAGCGCCGAGAAAGAGCAGAACGCGAGCAGCAGCCGCAGGCCGGGCACCTGGCTAAGCAGATCGGCGGGGGACCGGCAGCCGCGCGCCATCTCGCGCGCCCCGTAATCGGCGAGGCCGAAATCCACCGGCAGCGTGAAAAAGACCATCGCCGCCAATGTGAATTCGAGGTTGCCGTAACGCTCCGGACCGAGCACGCGCCCGAGGTACATGAAGGACGCCACCGCCATCACCTTGGAGACGACTTCGCCCGAGGTGAGGAAAACGTAGTTGCGCCCGAGCGCCGGTCTGGGGCTGGCGGCCATCGCTATGCTGCCGGGTCCTGGAGCGTGTGCGGCGGTTCGTGGGCGGCTCCGCAGCGGTTCCTCCACGGCATGTACCCGAATTTCTCCATGGCGGCCCGTTCGAGGATGTTGAAGTAAGCCTCCAGGTGCGCCTCTCTGGTCCACCGGCGGAGAAACGAGTTGTAACCCCGGGCGCCGAGTTCCTGGCGGAGGCGCGGCGAGGCTGCAATCTGATCCGTGAGGCCGGGCAGTTCCCCGTCGATGCTATAGACGAACCCTCCGCCGCTCTCCTCGACAATCTCGGGCAGTGCCCCGAGATTCCGCGCGATCACTGGCGTCTTGCAGGCGAAGGCCTCGATGCACACCAGGCCGAAGGTTTCGTAGGCGATCGACGGCGCAAGGCAGGCCAGCGCATGCCGGTAAAGCGGCCAGAGCCCGCGCTGCGGCACGGGCCCCAAAAACCGGATCTGAGGGTTGGAAGCGGCGGCAGCTCGCAACCTCGGCTCGTAGGAACCACTGCCGGCGATCAGCAGGTCGTAGCCGCGAGGCCGTCTCCACGCCTCGATGAGCGTCTGCACTCCCTTGATGTATTCGAGGCGCCCGGCGAACAGGAAATAGGGACGCTCATGCGGGCTGGGTCCGGATTGCTGCCACTCCGCATCAATCCGCTCCGCGAAGCCCGGCAGGTGCGTGATGGGGCGCATGAAGCCGCGCTCGGCGTGCATGCGCGCGGCGAAGCGGCTGGGGGCGAGGAACCGGTCGACGTGCGTGGCGGCGCGTTGGAGCAGGCCGGTGTAGCGCCACAACTGCACCGGCCGCCTCGACACGATGGAGCAGCGAATGCAGGCGGGCTTTTCGCACGGGCCGCGATTGTATTTCCATAGCGTGTGCATCGGGCATACCAGCCAGTGCTCGTGCGCGGTGTAGAGCTTCAACGCGCGGCCGCGCTCCGGCTTCAACGCCAGCGCCGCGGGACCGATCAGCGACATGTTGTGGTAGTGCACGACGTCGTAGCTGTTCTTGCGCATCAGGCCGCGCAGGATTTTGCGTTTGAGAAGCGGATAGCCGGTCTGGTGAGCCAGCAGCGGTGAGAGCGTGCCGCGGCCGCTCCGCAGTTCGTGCCGGGTGACGTTCGGATGCTCTGGAAAACCGATCTCCGGCGGCCCCGGGTGCAGCATGTGGTAGGAGTCTACGCAGTGGACGACATCCACTCGATGACCTTCGTCCCCCAGAGCGTGCGCCAGCCGGTACGCATAGACGGCGTCTCCGCCGAAGCTGTACGGCGGGTAGAAGGTGGTGACAAACAGGAAATTCAGGGGGCGCATGGGCGGTTTCATGCGAGCCCGCGCTGTCAGAAAGTGGCCTCCCAGTCGCCGCTCACCTTGCTCAGGCGCAGCTTGATCGTGTCGTCGGGCATCGGCGAGGGATTGGTGAAGCGATATACGGCGAGAAAGCCTCTCCAGAGCGGATCGGAGGCCCGCAGCGGAATCACGCGCTCCAGCACCATCGAGGGCGCGGGGTTGGCGGCCAGCACGTCCCAATCGCGCTGCCGGCGCGTCTTTTCGAGTACCACGTACCGCGCGCCGTAGCGGTGGGCGAAGTTTTCGAATGCCGCGGCGTCGAACATACCTGCCGGCAGCCGGTCTCCGCGAATCACGACGGATTGCCGTTTGACGTCGCGCTCGCGCGCCGCAAACGTGAACTGCCCGGTAGTGCCGCCGCAATAGATGATGCGAGCGGGCCCTCCGGCGAGCACGGCTTCGGCCGCCTCCGCGGGTCCGCTAAGGAACGGCGCCGGCTGGCTGAGTTGCACAACACTGAAGATCGCCGCTAGTGCGCCTGCCGGCAGCCACGCGCGGAAATGCCCCGTGAACCGCGCGCATACGGCATGAAGCGAGCGGAAGAAAATGACGATCAGCGGAGGGGCGGCAAAGATCAGGTAGCGCTGGTCCAGCATGCCCAGGGACAGCAGAAAGGCCGCCGCCGAAAACGCCCACGCCAGGAAGAGCGCGTCTTCGCGCCGGCCGCGCAACGCCCGCACAGCGGCGGCCATCACTGCCGCCAGCATCAGCGCCGTGACGGCGGCGCCTGCATCCAGCGCCAGTGCTTGCGTGTAGTAGACCGGGTTTTCCAGCAGAATGGAGGCGATTGACCGTCCGCTGTCTGCCTGCGCCAGGCCGGTCCATCCGAACAGAGCGGCCAGCGATGCGAGCGCGGCGGCCGCCGCCCCGAACAGCGCTGCGGCAAGCCAGATTGTCTTCCGCCGGAGCGCCTGCCAATCGCCGCGGAAGAACACGTATGCAAAAGGAACCAGGCCGAGAAACAGCGCGTTCTGCTTTGTCCACACGGCCGCCCCGGCAAGCGCCGCGAAGATATAGAGCTGCGGGCCGTCAACCGGCTCGCGGATGAAGTATAAAGACGCGAGCACGAGGACCAGGGCGGGGAACTCGAGCATCACGTCGTTGGCGACGTATTGCGACCAGCGCCACGACATGAAAACGAAGGTGGAAACGAACGCCAACGGGTGCGAGCCGTAGCGGGAGAGAATCAGGCCGTAAAGCAAAGCTGCGCTCAGACCCGCGGAAAGCGCCACGGCCGTCCTCGCCGCCGCCAGATTCACGCCTCCCACCGCATAGAACGACGCTTCGATCGCGGGAAATAGCGGCGGATGATAGGGCAGCGAGAGAGCAGGGTAATGGCTGTAGTATCGCTTGCCGAACGCGATGGGATTCGTAAGTTCGCCGCCGGCAACCAGGTCGCGGATGAAAGCTCCGTTGAGCGCGTGCCGCGCGGCGTCGGGATCGATGATATTGCCTCCAGCCAGGGAACGCAGGGCCGAAAACGCAAAAATCAGTCCGAGCAGGAGAGGCGCCGCTTTCAGCAGGCGGCTTGACCCCGTGCTCCGGGCGGCAGCGGGAGCGGGATGCACCGCGCTCACCACAGCCCCTCCGCGGCTGCGCCGCGGGCTGCCGCGTTCAAGCGGTCCGGGTTGGTTTTCAGCCATTTGAGGAGACGCCTGACGCCTTCCGCGGGCGGCACACGCGGCGCCCATCCGAAGTCCCGCCGCGCTTTCTCGATATCGGCCACAAAGACGTCCGGGCAATCCGGCTGCGCCGGCTCAAACCGCACATCGATCCGGCGTCCGGTCTGGGATTCCAGAACACCGACAAGTTCAAGCGGCGAAAGAGTGTTGCGAGGCCCGCCGCCAATGTTGTAGATCCGGCCGGCTGTGCTCGCCGGCTTTCTGATCGCCGCTTCGTACGCGCTGATGAGATCGTCGATGTAGAGAACATCCCGAACCTGCCTCCCGCTGCCGTGTATCGTGACCGGGAGCCCGGCCATGGCCCGAATCGCATAACGCGCCACCCAGCCCTGTTCTTCCGCGCCGGACTGGCCCGGGCCGTAAATGCAGGATTGCCTGAATATGACCGTCTTCAGTCCGTAGGTTCGCGCGTAGTCGGCCGCATATTGGTCCCCAGCGCCTTTTGAGCAGCCGACGTGCGAGCGCATGTCCAGTTGTTCGCTTTCGGCCACCCCAAACGGCTTCGGGTCCGGCGAGCCGTAAACGCTGGACGTTGAGCTGTAACAAACCAGCGGAGGCCGCCGGGACGCGCGGGCCGCCTCCAGAACATTCAAGGTGCCGAGCGCGTTCACTTCGAAGTCTTCTTCGGGCGCGGCGACGCCGTTGAAGCCCGCCGGCCGTGCTGCGAGGTGGAAAACCACGCCCACCTGCCGGACCACTTCCGCGAGCCCGCCTGCTGACCGGACATCGCCGCGAACCACCCTGACGCGGCTGCCGTAGCGCTCCGCCAGCCAGTCAACGTTGTGAGCCGAGCCGGGCTGCGCGAAGTTGTCGTAAATGATGACCTGCGCGCCGCGGGCAAGCAGCCGCGCGGACAGGGCTGCGCCCGTAAACCCCGCGCCTCCTGTAACAAGGAATTTCTCTTTCAGGAAGTAATCCGAATCAGGAAAGCCGTCCGACAATGGAGTCAACACGCATCCCCCAAGCCAGAAGTCACCCTCTGATGTCGCGCCGCCAAGACCCCCCAAGTCAGGCGGCCCAAGACAATGAAATTATCTTAATGATAGCAGATCCAATGCCGTACGGATGATTAGCGGAGATTGTATTTCTTCATTTTGTAACGCAGGGTATCGCGGGTGATGCGCAACAGGCGGGCAGCCTGCGTCTGGTTGCCGTTGGTCTTCTCCAGAGCGCGCGCGAGCAACTGGCGCTCGTTGTCCACCAGCGACAATCCGACGTCCGGGATTCGCAGGTCCGGTTCCGCGGACGGACCCTGCGTGGCGTCCGCGCGGCTGATGCTGATAGGCAGGCTCGAGGGTGTGATGAGCGACGAGTCTTCGAGAATCATCGCGCGCTCGATCGCGTTCCGCAACTCGCGGACATTGCCGGGCCAGTCGTGATTCAGCAACAAATCCCTCGCCTCTGCCGACACCCCTTCGATGTGGCGCTTGAACTTCCGGTTGTAATGGTCGATGAAGAACTGGGCCAGTGGAATGATGTCCTCTTTGCGCTCACGAAGCGGGGGAATGACGATCTGGATGACGTTGAGGCGGAAGTAAAGGTCCTGGCGGAACGCGCCTTCTCTTACGGCTTCGCGCAGGTTCTTGTTGGTGGCGGCAACGAACCGGAGGTCCACCTGGATATCTTTCAGCCCGCCCAGCCTGCGGAAGCTCTGCTCTTCGAGCACCCTGAGGAGCTTCGCCTGAAGCGTCAGCGGGATTTCGCCGATTTCGTCGAGGAACAGCGTGCCCTTGTCGGCAAGCTCGAACAGCCCGCGTTTTTGGGAGCGCGCATCGGTGAAGGCGCCCTTCTCGTAGCCGAACAGCTCGCTTTCCAGCAGCGTTTCCGGAATCGCAGCGCAGTTGATGGCGATGAAAGGTTCCGCCTGGCGGGCGCTCTCGTAGTGGAGGGTCTTGGCGATGAGGTCCTTGCCGGTTCCGTTCTCGCCTTCCAGCAGCACCGTGGTGGCCTCGCTGGCAGCGACCTTGCGGACGAAGCTGAGCACCTCCCTCATGGCTTCAGACTCGGCGATGACCTCGCGCTTGATGGGAGCGACCTCTTCGGTGATGTCCTTGATGGTCGCCACCACCCCCTGCTTTTCGCCTCTATGGCTGCTAACCAGCGAGGTGCGGATGAGCACGAGCCGTTCCCGGCCATCCTCCGTGTGCAGCCGGATGGCGCCGTGGGGCAGCTCCGAGTGTGCGTTCAGCCCGGCCATGAGGCCGCAGCCCGCTTCGCACCCATCGCAGTTGAAGACTTCGCGGCAAGTGCGGCCAACCATTTCGTCGGCGGGTATCCCGAAAAGCCGCTCGGCTGCGCGATTTACCCCGGTTATGGTCTGGTCGGTGTCGCACATAATCAGAGCGTCCGAGAGCTGATCGAACACAGCTTCGAGGACGTTCGACTGCTGCCACTTTGGCATCAACTTCATGGAATACCCGCTTAACTGGTTTTGAGAACTTACCTTATTGTAGCGCATGGGTGGGTGAAATCACCCAAGTCGGGGAAGCAGCGCCCGGGTTCTGAAATCCGGGGAGGCAGGCTGCCCCGGCCGGTACCGCCCGCGGTTGGGTCACCTTACCCAATCAGCCCCATGTTGCGTGGATTGCCCCCTCTGGCACGCAGGCAGGCAAGCCGCGGCCGCAGCTGGGTAGACCCTCCTATCTTATTGATCTGCAGGAAGTTCTCCAAGTGGAACAGATGTGGTTATCCGATTGCTGACATTGGTGTGAAGTTGTCGGATTGGCTCCCGAGAGGAGTTCCGGATATGGAGACGGTTCAACTCACGATCGCTGACGTTCACTACGCCAAGGCGCTTCGGGATTTGCTGATGCGCGGCGGAAATCGCGAGATCCGTTGCGTCGAACAGCCGGACACAAACCAGGGCGGCGTGATTGTTGTGGATTCGGAAGCCCTGAGCCGTTTGCCGCTCCCCTTGGTGCATCCCGAGCGGGTCGTGCTCATCACCAGTAACGATCCGAAGCATTTAACGCAGGCCTGGAACGCAGGCATCCGCTCGGTGGTTTTTAACAAGGATCCTTTGAGCACGGCGGTCCTGGCGATCATGGCCGCCGAACTGCGGGTGCCGAAGACCGAAACCCGCTGGGCCGAAGCCCAGGGTTTGGCGGCTGCGCCCGCTTGCGGCAAACCCGCCGAGCCGATGCCGGACGGACACGCGCACCCTTTGAAGGTGCAGAGGAGGGGTTGAAATGAGGCCACAAGTCAGTTTCGAGAACCTGGAGGCGATTGTCAGGAACCGCGTTTGCATGGTCTGCACGGAAAAAACCACCGAGGCGATCTGCGGTCTGGACGATCCGAATCACTGCTCGCTGTTCCGGCTGTTCCCCCTGGTGGTTCAGGCCATCATGGCGACGGACAGCGACAGGATCGAGGCGTATGTGGAGGCGATCCGCGAGCACGTCTGCTCGAACTGTCTCGAGCAGCAGCTCGATGGAAATTGCGAGCTGAGAGGCGAGGCGTGCGCGCTGGACGCGTATCTGCCGGCGATCGTCGATGCGATTGAAGAGGCGCTGGGGAAGAAGTTCGATCGCAAAAATCTTCCCAACCCGCCGGCGGTACACTGAACGGGCTTGATGTAAACTGTATTGGTTTCGAGAGGAATTGTACGAGGATGAGCGGGGATGTGCGGCGGCGCAGACCCGCGTGCTCCATTTTCATTCGTTCAAATTAGCGAGGTCGATTCGATCATGAGCAACATGACTGTCCTTCTGGTGATTTGGGGCGTGCTGGCGACGGTGGTCGTGTTTCTGGCTATTTACCGGCGCCGGCTCCAGGGAAAGACCGACGAGGTTCTGCACGTGCTGGATTCGGAAGCTCCGATTGTAGCCGCTCAGGCTGAGATCGCCAAGAAGCTGGACAAGGTGGATTTTTGGGGGAAGACCCTTACCGTGATTGTCGGGCTCTATACCTTGGCGATCGCCGGAATGTATATCTACAAGCTGTTCACTGATACCACGATAAGGATGGACTAATAGCTGATGCGTTCCCCGATCGTACTCACGATATTGGGGTTCGCCTTCTGGGGCTCGCTGACGGCTGGGATTGCGCAGTCTGCTGACGACTCTTGCGCTTCCTGTCATGACGAGGGCAAGAAGGTTGCGGTTTCGGCACACGCCGGCGTGGGCTGCGGTACGTGCCACGAGAAGCACGGGGCTTATCCGCACCCCACGGACGTTCCGAAACCGCAGTGTGCTCAGTGTCATGCCGAAGTGGCGGAGCAGTATTCGCGGAGCGCACACGGACAGGCGGCGCGAAGAGGCAACTCCGCCGCGCCGGAGTGCGCCGTCTGCCACGGCGGGGCCCATGAGGCGAAACCGACGACCTCGCTTGAGTTCCGCACCGGAATTCCCGATACCTGCGGCATGTGCCACGGCGAGATCTCCGAGCAGTTCCGTGCCAGCGTTCACGGATCGGCCGCCGCGAGGGGAGTTGCCGCCGCTCCCGTCTGCACGACGTGCCACGGCGAGCATTCCATTCTTGCCAAGAGCGACCAGGCATCCCCGGTAAACGCCGCGCACATCCGGGAGACCTGCGGGCAGTGCCACGGCAACTTGCTGCTTTCCAGGCGCTTTGGGCTGCCTACCGACCGGATCCTCAGTTTCGACGCGTCTTTCCACGGGCTGGCGGCCAAAGCCGGCTCGCAGTCGGTGGCGAATTGCGCGAGCTGCCACGGTTTCCATAACATTCTGCCGTCGTCCGATCCGAAGTCGAGCATCAACCCCAAGAATCTGCCGGAGACGTGCGGCCGCTGCCACCAGGGCGCCGGCACGAGGTTTGCGCTCGGCCCGATTCACCAGTTGCCGGGCAGTGGAGAGCCGGAAGGCGTCAAGTGGGTGCGCCTGGCCTACTCCGTGCTCATTCCGCTGACGATCGGGTTTATGCTGCTGCACAACTTCGGCGACTGGGTGCGGAAGCTGTCCGCGCTGCGGTTCAAGCCGGTTCGCCGCATGCCGCCTCCGCACGGGGTCAAGCCGGAAACCCGGATGTACGGCTTGGAGCGATTCCAGCACGCGCTGACCGCAATTTCCTTTATCGTCCTGGTCTGGACGGGCTTCGCGCTGAAGTATCCGGACCATTGGTGGGCGCGCCCGCTCGTGTTCTGGGAAAGCGTTTTCCCGGTGCGCGGAGTCGTCCACCGGATCGCGGCGGTTGTGCTGATGGGCGCCGGGGTGGTGCACGTCATATCACTCATCGCGAGCCGGCGTTTGCGCCGCCACTGGAAGCAACTCTGGCCGCGGCGCCAGGACGTCCCGGAAGCGCTGGTGAATTTCGGCTACAACCTTGGCGTGGTGTCGCGCCGGCCTTCGATCTCCCCGTACAGCTACATCGAGAAGGCGGAATACTGGGCCGTGGTGTGGGGCACGGTGATCATGAGCGCCACGGGAATCATGCTGTGGGCAAACAATTGGATGCTCCGGTATTTCCCCAAGAGCTGGCTGGACGTTGCGACTTCCATACATCTTTACGAGGCGATTCTCGCCACGCTGGCTATCGCCGTATGGCACTTTTACTCCGTCATTTTCGATCCGGATGTCTATCCGCTTGAGACCGCGTTTCTAAACGGCGTTTCAGTGAGAGACCACGGAGGGAAGCAGCACGGGGAAACTGGGACAGCCCACGCGGCAGCCGCGGAATCCAAATCGGAATAGAACCCTATGGTCCTTCGCAGAGCGCCATTTCAGACTTTTATTGCGCCGATCGTCTATTTGAGCGCCAACCTGATCAGCCGTATCGGCGTTGTGCTGGTGACCTCGGCGGTGGTTTTCTGGATTTTCCTGTTTCCGATGACGATGCGGGCCGAGGGAGCGCATCCGTACGTCGGAATTCTGGAATTTTTGATACTGCCTGCCGGTTTTTTTGCCGGTCTTGCCCTGATACCGCTGGGGATCTGGCTGCGGGTGCGGCGGGATCGCAAGAGGGGCGTTTCGGAGGTCTTTGCGCCGCTGACGCTGCACACCCCGGCGCTGAAGCGGCTCGCGCTGTTCGTGGGCATTACCACTGTCGTTAATCTCGTGCTGGGAAGCCTGTTCACATACCAGGCGGTGAGCTACATGGACAGCGTTGCGTTCTGCGGGCGGACCTGCCACACGGTGATGGAGCCCGAGTACGCGGCGTACCAGAACTCGCCTCACTCGCGGGTGGAGTGCGTGGCCTGCCACATCGGCCCCGGCGCCTCGTGGTTCGTGAAAAGCAAGCTTTCGGGAACCTGGCAGGTGATCGCGGTCACCTTCAACACCTATCCCCGGCCGATTCCCACTCCGGTTCACAACTTGCGCCCGGCGCGCGAAACCTGTGAGGCGTGCCACTGGCCCCAGAAGTTCGGCGAGGACCGGCTGCGCATCATCAATAACTACGCCGACGATGAAACGAACACGCTGACCCAGACCGTGCTCCTGATGAGGATCGGGGGCGGGCGCGGCGGCCCCGGGATTCATGGCGCCCACCTCGGGCCGGGCGTCACGATCCACTACTCGCCGGCGGACGAAAGCCGCCAGACGATCCCCAAAGTCGAGTATCACAACAGTCTGACCGGGCGATCGGCCGTTTACCTGGCGGCCGGGGCCAAAGCCGAAGAGGTCAACAATCTTCCCACCCGGCTCATGGATTGCATGGACTGCCACAACCGCCCGACCCACACTTTTTCGCTGCCGGAGCGCGAGATCAACAAGGCCATGGCGGCCGGCGACATTTCACCCTCGCTGCCCTTCGTCAAGAAGAAGGGAACGGAGCTGCTGAAAGCGACTTACTCGAGCCACAAGGAAGCCGAAGCGGCGATCGCCGCCGGGCTTGACGGGTTCTACAAAGAAAATCACCCCGAGGTTTATGCTGGGCGCCGCGAGGACATTGCGCGCGCGGCCGCATCGCTGGTCTCCATTTACAAACGGAATGTGTTCCCGGCGATGAAAGTGACCTGGGGGACGTATCCAAACAATATCGGCCACATGGATTTTCCCGGCTGCTTCCGCTGTCACGATGACGAGCACGCAGCGGCCGACGGCAAGAAAATCGGGCAGGACTGCTCTAGCTGCCACCAGATACTGGCGATGGAGGAGCCGTCGCCTAAGATCCTGACTGATTTAGGACTTCAATAACTCAAAATCGGGGTTACAATTTAGACGGGATTGGAGGACAGGCCATGTTCCCCCTTGCCAGGATCCTGTTGCCGGTGGACTTCTCCGAGCGGTGCCTTGGCGCATTCCGGTATGCGGAGGCGTTGGCGGCGCACTTTCACTCGGAGATCATCCTGCTGCACGTGCTCGAACCCATCCGCTATGAATTCAGCACGCTCGAATTCGGCGGAACGGCGATGAACGACCTGATGGCCAACCGCACCGAGGTGGCGCGCAAGCAGCTCGAAACCTTTCTCGAAGAGGAACTGCGGCACGTGAGGGTGAAACGGGAACTGCTCGAGGGCGACCCGGCGACCCGGATCGTGGACTACGCTCACCGGGAGCGCGTGAATCTCATCACCATGCCGACCCACGGCTATGGACCGTTCCGGCGGTTTATCCTCGGATCGGTCACCGCGAAGGTGCTGCACGATGCCGATTGCCCGGTGTGGACCGGTGTGCACCTCGAGGAAGCCCCGTCGGTGGACTCGATTGCGTTCCGGACCATCGTTTGCGCTCTGGATCTGGGTCCGCAGAGCCGCAAGACGCTCGCCTGGGCAAAGGAGATGGCCGATGAGTTCGAGGCGCGGCTCGTGCTGGTGCATGCCAACCCCCGCATCGAGTCGCTGCCGGGCGAGTATTTCGACCGCGAGCTGGCTTCGGATCTGGCAATGAGCGCCCGAGAAGAGCTGGAGAACATGAGCCGGCACGCAGGCGCTGAAGCCGAGATCTTTGTGGAGGGCGGGGACGCGCCCAACGTGGTCTGCCGCGCAGCGGAAAAATTCGAGGCGGACCTGCTGGTGATCGGGCGCGGCTCGGCAGCGGGCCTGTTCGGCCGCCTGCGGACGAACGCCTATGCCATCATCCGGCAATCCCCCTGCCCGGTGGTGAGCGTTTAGGCGCACTTACCCCTTCATTTTCACCGTTTAACACCGAATTCACCCCACAGAAGAGGAAGTCATCGGAGGTGGCGGCCTCGTGTGGTCGAATAGTGTTTTTGGAGGGGCTGATGCCGAACTGGGATCACAGTCTCCGGCGGCGCGCGAGAGCCATACACCGCCGGCTGCGAGAGATCGAAATGATTGTCCGCGGGCTGGTTTCGACCGGCCATCCGATCCTCGCGCACCTGATCCCCATCCGCCGCTGCAATCTCTCGTGCAAGTATTGCAACGAATACGATCACGTATCGCCGCCGGTCCCGGTGGAAACGCTCCGGCGGCGCGTCGATCGCCTGGCGGAGTTGGGCGCCAGCATCGTCACTATCAGCGGCGGCGAACCGCTGCTGCACCCCGAAGTGGAGGAGGTGATCGCGCGTATCCGGCACCGCGGGATGATCGCCGGATTGATCACCAACGGCTATCTCCTGACGGCCGAGCGCATTGACAGGCTGAACCGCGCCGGGCTCGACCACATGCAGATCAGTATCGATAACGTGCAGCCCGACGGCGTTTCCGTGAAGAGCCTCAAGGTGCTTGACCGCAAGCTGAAGCTTCTGGCCGAGCGCGCGCTTTTTCACGTCAACATCAATTCCGTCGTTGGGGCGGGCATGTCGCGGCCGCAGGATGCGCTCGTGGTCGCCCGGCGGGCGGTGGAACTGGGGTTCAGTTCCACGGTCGGCCTCTGTCACGACCCCAAGCAACCAATGAAGGCGCTCGGCGAAGAGGAATACCGCGTATTCCTGGAGGCGAAGAAACTGGGGAAGCGCAGTTATGCCCGGATCAATCGCTATCAGGACAATATCGCCGAGGGCAGGTTCAGCAACTGGCGCTGCCGGGCCGGCGCCCGTTATCTCTACGTCTGCGAGGACGGGCTGGTACACTACTGCTCGCAGCGGCGCGGATATCCAGCCAAGCCGCTGGACGCCTACGGCCCGGCCGACATGCGGCGCGCGTTCCTGCTCGAAAAGGGATGCGCGCCCACCTGCACGATTTCCTGCGTTCACCAGGTGTCTTACATCGATTTCTGGCGCGCGCCGCAGAAGCCCCTGACCACTCGAAAACCCGGCGCCGCGGGACTGGTGCGCCCCTCCGCTCCGCCCGCCCCCGAGCTCGTGCAGATTGCGAGCCCGCTGTCCCAGCCGACCGACGCTTCGTAACCCCCCGGGCGAACACACGCACGTATAATCAGACACGTATAATTAAACACGTATAATCAGAAGCGCCCATGCGGAAGGAATTCCGGTTCGCACTGCGAGTGCTGAGCCGCAGCCCCATGGTCACAGCCGCAGCCGTCGTGTCTGTGGCGCTGGGCATCGGGGCGAACACGTCCATTTTTTCGCTGTTCTACCAGGTATTGATGCGCCCGCTCCCGGTGCGCCATCCGGAACAACTTGTCGTTTTCCACCAGGACTACCGGGCGCCCGGCTTTGCATTCAGCGATAACAACCAGACAGTGTTCTCGTATCCGCTCTTCAGGGACATTCGCGACCGCGCCACGATGTTCGACGGCGTGATCGCGCGTTCCGGCGCGCGCGTGAACGTCATCTACGGCGGGCGAACCGAAAACGTCGGGGCGAACCTGGTTTCCGGGAATTTTTTTGAGGTCCTTGGCGTCCGGGCGGTGCTCGGACGCGTGTTGACGCCCGATGACGAGGGCCCTCCGGGGGCGAACCCGGTGGCCGTATTGAGTTATGCCGCCTGGCAGAGCCGGTTCGGGGGCAGCCGCACCGTACTGAACCAGAAACTGGTGGTCAATAACCATCCGATGGTGATTGTGGGCGTGCTCGAGCCCGGGTTCCACGGCGTGCTGGCTGGAGCGATGCCCGAGCTGTTCGTGCCGGTGTCCATGAAGGCGCAGATGACGCCGGTGTGGGACGGGTTGCTCGACCGCCGCACGCGGTGGCTGAACGTTTTCGCTCGCTTGAAGCCCGGGATGACGCTGTCGCAGGCCGAGGCGGGGCTTCACACCATCTACCATCCGATCATGGTGGAGGAGCTGGCGCAGTTGGGCCGGTTGCGCAGCGAGCGGGAGCGGCAGCTTTTCCTGGCGCAGAGGGTCCGCCTCGAGGACGCGTCGCGAGGCATCAGCGAGATGGCGAGGGAATTGAAAACGCCGCTGATTGCGCTCATGGCCATGGTCGGGCTGGTGCTGCTGATCGCCTGCGCGAATGTGGCGGGGCTGATGACGGCGCGGGCGGCGGCGCGGCAGAAGGACATCGCGATCAGGATGGCCATCGGCGCTACGCGCTGGGCGATCGTGCGGCAGTCGCTGGCGGAAGGCGCGGTGGTGGCGTTCGCAGGGGGGCTGCTGGGGTTTGCGGCGGCCCGCTGGACAACTGCCGCGCTGGTGTTCCTGATGACCGGCGGGCCGGCCGACGGATGGTTTAGGCCGGAGCTCGACTTCCGCCTGCTGGGTTTCACCGTGGGGCTTTCGGTGCTGGCAGGACTGCTTTTCGGCCTGATACCGGCTTTACAGACGGCGGGGCCGGAACTTTCCCAGGTGCTGAGAGGAACATCGGGGACGGTGACGGGCGTGCTGGGGCAGGCGCGTTTCCGGAAAGCGCTGGTCGTGACGCAGATTGCGCTTTCGCTGCTGCTGGTGGTCAGCGCCGGGCTGTTTTCGCGAAGCCTCTACAATTTGCTTCACGCCGACCTCGGGTTTCGGATTGAAAACCTGATCTGGTTCGTCGTCGATCCGAGCCTGGCCGGTTACTCGGACGCGCGCGGGATCGCCTTGTGCCGCGACCTGCGGGACCGTTTGGCCGGCTTGCCCAGTGTGCGCGCCGCGGCCGCGGCGAATCCGGGGCCGCTTTCGAGAACCGAGCGCGGCGGCACCGTTGTGGTCGAAGGGTATCACCCCGCCGAGGACGAGGAGCCCGGCGCGTCATATTTTTCCATCAGCCCGGATTACTTTCGAACGCTGGGCATTCCTCTGCTCGCCGGGCGCGAATTCACGGAGCGGGACGACGCTTCCGCGCCCAAGGTCGCCATTATCAACCAGGCATTCGCGCGGAGGTATTTCGGGAACCGCAACCCGATCGGGTACCACGCCAGCCGGGGCTCGGCCGGCGTCCGGCAGGCCGACTGCCGCATCGTAGGCGTGGCGGCGGATGCCAAGCACGCCAATGCGCGGGAAGCCGCCCGGCCCATCCTGTACTACCCGTTTGCCCAGGAGAGGCGGTTGGAACGGGTGAACTTCTACGTGCGGACGGAAGGGGATGTAAGCCAGGCGGGACCGCTGATCCGCCAGGCCGTCCAGCAGTTGGACGCCGGCCTTCCCGTGCTCGAGATGAAATCGATGCAGGTGCTGGTGGAGGAAACGGTGCACACCGACCGGATGATTGCGGTGCTGTCCACTGCGTTCGGCGTGCTCGCGACGCTGCTGGCGGCCGTCGGGCTGTACGGCATTGTGGCGTACACGGTGGCACGGCGCACATCGGAGATCGGCGTGCGGATCGCGCTGGGAGCCTCCCGGAGGCGCGTGCTCGGCCTGGTGCTGAGGGAGGCGGCGGGGCTGGTCGCGGCGGGGCTGGCTATCGGCATTCCCGCGGCGCTTGCGCTCAGCCGGCTGGTGCAATCGCAGTTGTTTGGGATCAAGGCGGCCGACCCGCTGACGTTCGTAGCGGGTGGAACGGTTCTGACCCTGGTCGCGCTGCTGGCCGGCTACCTGCCTGGACGCCGCGCCTCGCGGATCGACCCGATCAGGGCGCTGCGGCAGGAGTGACCGCCTGCGCTTCTCCCTGGCGCAGCGCCGCCACGATGGCCGCGGGCATTCTGAGGAGAGGCACCACGCGGCCGGCGGCGCCCAGCCGGATCGCCTCGCGAGGCATGCCGAAGACCACGCAGGACGCCTCGTCCTGGGCAATCGTCGCCGCGCCGGCCTGTCTCATTTTGAGCAGGCCGCGGGCGCCGTCCGCGCCCATCCCGGTCAAAATGACTCCGACAGCTTGGGCCCCGGCGCTTTCGGCAGCGGAGCAAAACAGCACATCCACCGACGGTCGCTGATAGCAGACCAGCGGGCCGGACTTGACCTCGACGCGGTAACCGTTCCCGGCCCGCCTGAGCATCATGTGGAAGTTGCCCGGGGCGATAAGGACGCGCCCGGGGGCTAGAGTGTCGCCGTCTTCGGCCTCCTTCACTTCGAGGCGGCAGATCTCGTTCAAGCGCTCCGCGAAGGCGCGGGAGAAACCGGAGGGGATGTGCTGCGCGATCGTGATTCCGGGCATGTCCTCCGGCAGGCGCGTAAGGATGCTCTCAATGGCCTCGGTGCCGCCCGTGGACGCGCCGATCACGACCACCCGGCTTGCGCCGCCGGCGCCGACCTGGCCGCAGCCGGGATCGGGCGCCTGCACCGGCAAACGGGGAGTGATGCGCGCGCGGGCGGCCGCCCTGATCTTGTTCGCCAGAGTGAGGCGCAGTTCGCCGACCGAGTACGGTCCGCCGGGCTTGGCCATCACCTCGACGGCGCCTTCCCTCAGGGCGGTGATGGCCGCATCGCAGGAGGCGCGGGCGAGCGAGCTGATCACAATCACCGGCATGGGCCGGTATTGCATGAGCTTTTTGAGGAAAGTCAGCCCGTCCATGCGGGGCATTTCGATGTCGAGCGTCAGGACATCGGGTTCGAGCGAAAAGATTTTGTCGCGGGCGATATACGGATCCGGCGCGGTCGCCACGACTTCGAGATCGGGCTCCGCCGAGAGCGCCTCGCGCAGCAGTTTTCGCACGATCGCCGAGTCGTCGACGATCAGCACGCGGATTTTACGCCCCTTGAGAATCATTTCCCGTCGAACCGCACCCAGAGAGCCAGGGCGCCGTTGTCCAGATCCAGGTATCGCGCTGTCGCGCCGTCACAAGCCTCCTCGCCGGCGGCCAGTTGGGGGTGCGCGATCTGGAAGGTGGAGCCGCTTTCGACGCGGCTCAGTATAGCGCCGCAGACCATGTTCGCGAGCTCGCAGATCACTTCGCCTGTCTGGGCGGCCGTGACCTCCTCATCGTTCTCCACGCCGAGAAAATTGGCGGCGATGGCGCGCGCAGCGCCCGCCGACAGCTTCAAGCCGAAGCTGCCGGATGGGTCGCCTTCGAAGGAAACCCGGGCCGCCACCACCGGGCCGTCGGGCGGGCCCGGCCTCTCACCCACGATCGAGGTGAAGAACATCGTTTCGAGCACCTGCCGCGCCGCGGCAAGGAGGATTTCACCTCCGGCCGCCTCAGCCATGGTTCACCCCCAGCACGCGCTCCAGTTCGCCGCGGAGCGACTCAGGAAAGAAAGGTTTGGTGACGTAGCCCTGCGCGCCCAGTTCGAGCATCCGGCGAATCCGGTGTTCGGTGGCGTCGGTCGAGACGACGAGGACAGGAATAGCTTCGAGCGCGACATTCGCCTTGATCGCTTCGAGCAACCGCTCGCCATTCATGACAGGCATATTGATGTCGGTCAGAATGACGTCTACCGGCCGCTCCTGCAACATCCGGCAGGCTTCCCCGCCGTGCTCGGCCTCCAGGCATTCTTCCAGGTCGAACCCGGACAGGACGATCACCCGCCGGATGACGGATCGCATCGCCGGCGAGTCGTCGACGATCAGCACGCGGTATCCCATCTGATTACACTCTCCCCTGGGGAACCGGCGGCCCGAGCTGCAGCTCCTGGGCTCCGGCGTCCCGCAGCCAGACCGCCCCGGTGGCGATCTCCAGCCGCATGGTGCGCGAATTGGTGCCTCCGACATGCTCTCCGTGGATCAGCACGCCGGCTTTCCACAAAATCTTTCTCAAAGCGAGGTAGTTCCGCCGGCCGATGTCAAACACGCCCTGGTCGTCCATCACCTGGGCGCCGCCGGCCACCCGCACAATCATCCGCTTCTTCTCGGCCCCGCACTTGTAGGCTGTGCGGAACAGCAGCGGGATGCCCGTATCGGCGAACATAAAAGGCTTCTCCTGCGCCATGGCGGCGTCGATGCTCGATTCCGGCAGCATGTAATGCAGCATCCCGCCGACCCGCGCCACGGGGTCGTAGACAGTGACCGCGATGCAGGAACCGAGAGCGTAGGTCACCAGCACCGTCTCCGGGTCGGCGCTGACCTGGCAATCCGCGACGCCGACGATTACCGGACGCATAGCCTGCCCTCCAGCAGCCTGCGGCGGAAAGCGCCCTCCCGCGGCTTGCGATAGACCGCCGGGCAGATGTACTCGAGCGAGTGCTGCCCGCTCAGCAGGCTTTCCGAGTGCCCGGTCAGCAGGTAGCCGCCGGGCTCGATCAAGGCGGTGATTCGCCGGATCACATCCTCCCGGGTGGGCCGGTCAAAGTAGATCATGACGTTCCGGCAGAATACGACACCAAAGCGCGGCAGGCCATCGAGCGGCTCCATCAGGTTGATGCGGCGGAACTCCAGCATTCGCCGCAGTTCCGGTTTGACGCGATACCAACCCTTCCAGTCGCCCTCGCCGCGGAGGAAGTATCTGGGCAGCCAGGCAGCGGGAAACCCCTCGAACCGGTCGGCCGCATAGATGCCCTCCTGGGCCGCTTCGAGCGCGCGGGTGGAAATGTCCGACGCCAGAATGCGGATCCGCCGGGCGGCCTGCGGCCCGAGCTCCTCGAGCAGGCAGATGGCGATGGAATACGGCTCCTCCCCGGTAGAGCAGGCGGCACTCCAGATCCGGATCGGACCGGGCCCGCGCAGCTCGGCCGAGGCGATCCGGCGCAGAAAATCGAAGTGCGCCGGCTCCCTCAGGAACATGGTGTGATTGGTGGTGAGCGCGTCGATCATCTCGGCGAGCGCTTCCCCGCTGGCGTCCGCGGCGATGTGATCGCAGTATTGCTGGAAGCTGCGAAAACCCCGCTGCCGGACCTTCTTGCCAAGCCTCGCGGAAACCAGTCCCTCTTTGCCGTCCCGCAGGTCCAGTCCGGCGTGCTCGCGGGCCAGGCTGCGGATCCGCTCAAACTCCCGCCTGGTGAGGGTCATGTTCTTGCTCGAAAACACCGTCCAGATCCAGAACCAGCCCGACGCGCCCGTCGCCGAGGATCGCGCCTCCGGCGATTCCGGGAATGTTCTTCAGGGTCTCTCCCAGGCTCTTGATGACCACTTCCTGCTTTCCTATAAACTCGTCCACCATCAGACAGAAGACATTACTGCCGCTCTCGGCCACCAGGAACACGCTCTCGCAGGGATCTTCGGTGCGGGGTTTGACGTCGAAACGCCGGTAGAGGCGCACCAGCGGGAGCAGCCGGCCGCGGATGAGCACGACCTCGCCCTGGTTGCAGGCGTTGGTGACCATGCCTGGCACGGGCCGGAACATCTCGCGTACCGCAAACAGCGGCACGATATAGCGCTCGCGCCCGACGCCGACCACCAGCCCGTCGATGATCGCCAGCGTCAGCGGCAGTTTCAAAAAGAAAGTGGTTCCCTTGCCTTCGACGGACTGGATGTCCACACGCCCGCGGAGCTTCATCACTTGCTTCCTGACGACGTCCATGCCGACGCCGCGGCCGGAAACGTCGGTGACGCGTTCCGCGGTGGAAAAGCCCGGCTCCATGATCAGGTTGAGAATTTCGGAGTCGGGCGGAGTGACGCCGGGCTGGATCAGACCCCGCTCCAGCGCCCTGGCGAGAACTTTCTGGCGGTTGATACCGCAGCCGTCGTCGCAGATTTCGATCAGAATGCTGCCGGCCTGGTGGCAAGCCTTCAGGCGCACCCGGCCCACCGGGTCCTTGCCCGCTGCGCGGCGCACGTCCGGCTTTTCGATGCCGTGATCCACCGAGTTGCGCACCATGTGAATGAGCGGGTCGGAAAGCGCTTCGACAATGGTTCGATCCAGTTCGGTGTCCTCGCCGGCCAGCTCCAGTTCGACCTGTTTTCCGGCCTTCCGCGCCAGGTCGCGCACCAGCCGGTGCATGCGCCGGAACAACTGCCCGATCGGCACCATGCGCATGGACATCGCGGTCTTCTGGATCTCCTCGGTAATGCGCGACAGGTGGGCGAGGTTGCGCTGCAGGCGCGGGCTTTCCATGGACTGCAGATCCGGGTCGTGGGTGATCTGCGATTGTGCGATCACCATCTCGCCGGCCATGTCCACCAAAAAGTCGAGCTTCCCGGTGTCGACCTTGACCATCCGGGCTTCGGAGATTTGGCTGGGCGCCGCGGCGGCTTCCTTCCGCGTTTCAACGCCGGCCTCCGGCGCCTCAACCTGCTCGGGGTTTTCCGCCAGGGCCTTGATGCGCGCGATCAGCGCGGTATTGTCCGGCGGCTCGCCGGGCTGCCCGCCGTGCAGGGCAGGCTCGAGCAGCCGGAAGGCGTGCTGAAGGTAATCCTTGCCGGCAAGCACGACGTCGATCACCGAAGGAGTGATTTTGAGTTTCTTGTTCCGCGCCAGGTCGAGGATGTTTTCGACCTCGTGGGCCACCGCCTGGATGGCGTTCAACTCCATGAAGCCGGCCAGGCCCTTTATGGTGTGGAAGCTCCGGAAGGCCGAGTGAATGGCTTCGGCATTGGCCGGGTCCTGCTCGAGCGTCAGCAGTTGGCTTTCGATCGAGATGAGGTGCTCGGCCGACTCCATGACGACGTCGTTCAGCAGGTCCGTGTCCTGAGTCAGAGAGGCGGCGGGCGCCGATGGAGGGTTTTCCAGGGCGGCCTGCAACCTGGCGATGCCCTGGCGGAGGTCGTCGGGCCCGGCGCCCGCCAGTTCGCCGGCGATTCGCGCCACTTCCTCCCAGCCGGCTTCCGCCGCCTGCCTGCGGGTCTCTTCCAGGGCGGCCGCGAGCGCGCGCAGGGCCTCGGGCGCTGCCGGCGATTCCTGCATCATGACGGCTATTGCCAGTTCTTCCACCTGGCGGCGCAGCCCGTCAGCGATCGAGCCGTTACCGGACATGGTTATACCTTTCCCCAAAGTGGCGGAAGTGTAGTCTCCGGGGCATAGTAGTCCCTAGAACTCCTTGAAATCCCCGTCGAGCGGCAGCGCTTCTCTGGCTTTTGCCGCCGCGGTGACGGCAGCCTGCCCCGCCGGCTGATTGCGGAACGAAACGGCGCGGCTGAGCGCCTTCAAGTTCTGGGTGACGCGCGGCGCGAGCCTGGCGACTGTGCGGGGCGCGGCGCCGGCCGCGAAATCCGCTCCGCCCACCATCGAGCGCAGCCGCGCCACGGCCTGGTTGAGTTGTTCCGCCTGCGCGCTCATCTCGGCCCCGGCGGACGCACTCTCCTCGGCGCTTGCGGCCGTTTTCTGCGTGACCTGCTCCATTTGCGCGATGGCTTTCGAGATCTGCTCGATGCCGCGGGTCTGCTCCTCGCTGCCCACCTTCACTTCGTCCACCAGCGTTTTGACCTGGTTGACGCTGCCGGTGATGGCGCGAATGGCGGCGGCGACCTGGTCCAGCCGGCTGCTGCCCTCGTTGGACGTGGTGATGGACTCCTCGATGAGGGCGGCCGTATCCTTGGCGGCCTGCGCGGAGCGCTGCGCGAGGTTGCGCACTTCATCGGCCACCACCGCGAAGCCCATTCCCGCTTCGCCGGCCCGCGCCGCCTCGACCGCGGCGTTCAGCGCCAGAATGTTCGTCTGGAAGGCGATCTCATCGATCACCTTGATGATTTTTCCGATCTTGTCGCTGGAGGCGTTGATCTCCCGCATGGAGGCCACCATTTCGCCGAGCGTGCGGTTGGCCTCTTCCACTTTCCGCTCGGCGTCGGCCATGAACTCGGCGGCCGATTTTGAGTTTTCGGCGTTCTTTCGTGTCATCGATGTAATCTCCCCGCTGGAGGCCGAGGTCTCCTCGAGCGAGGCGGCCTGCTCGGAGGCGCCCTGCGCGAGAGTTTGGCTCGCGGCAGAAACCTGGCCCGCGCCTGCCGCAATGTGGCCTGCGCTGCCGGCGATTTCCGCGGCGATCTGCCGCAGTCCGGAGTTCAGTTGCCGCGTCAGGGCCAGGCCGGCGCATCCCCCTGCAGCTATCAACCCGCTCAGCGCGAGGACAATCCACCAGTTGGCCGAGGCGGTTCCGGCGGACTCCGACGCTATCGCCGCGGCACGCTGTGTCTGGGACTCCCTCAGACGCACGGCCGCGCGGCTAATCCGGTCCGTAATGGGCGCGGTCCGGCCCAGCACTTCCATCAGCGGGCCCTCGGACTGCTCGGCGGCTGTGAGCTTCAGAATCTCCTGATAGAGCGGCATCCAGGCGTTCACCCCGGCCAGGATCTCCTCGGCGGCGCTGCGGCCGGAATCGCTGTCGAGCTCCGTGCGCAACTGGCCGGCAAGCGCCGCGGCCGTGGAACTGGCGTTGCGGAAATCGTCCGCGGCCAGGCGGGCCAATCCGTTCTGCTTTGCCATCGAGAACAGGGCGGCGCCGCGCTGTGCGGCGAGCATTTCCGAGAGGGCCCGGTCCAGCTCGGCAATCACAGCCTGTTGTTTCATTTCCGTGGTTGCCAGCCTGTCTGTTTCCCGCCCCAGGGTTGAGATGGCGCGCAGTGACACGCCGCTCAACACGAGCAGCAGCAAAAGAATGACTACGAAACTCCCGCCGAGCTTCGCGCCGATAGTTACCTGTGATTTCACGTCCTCGCTCCTGTTATTTCGCGGCGCCGCCGATTTCTTAGCTGTTAAGAATGGATGCGTTTGCGGAGGCGCCGTTCAAAACCCCCATATCGGCTTAAAACCGATGGACTTTACGTCGCCCGGCTCAGTAGGCCGCCTTAGCCGGCAGTAGAGGACCAGGGCCGCGCTCGGGTGATTCCCTGATTCAGGCCCGCCGCTTTTAGCCCGATGTTGTAGGGAGGAACGCGCGAATCAGCCGCCGGGAGTCCGCGCGTCCCGGAAACAGGAGAGATGACCACGACAAACGCTCCTCGCGATCTGCTGCCGGGCATACAGAAGGCGGCCATTCTGCTGGTCAGCCTGGGGGACCAGGTCAGCGCCGAAATCCTCAAGGAACTCGAAGAAGAGGAAGTGCAGAAGGTCAGCCAGGAGGTGGCGCGCATAGGTTCGGTTGCCGCCGAGCAGGCCGAGGCCGTGCTCCAGGAATTCTTCGAGATGTCCGTGGCGCACGAGTACGTGCTGAAGGGCGGCGTGGATTATGCGCGCAAGCTGCTGATCAGCGCCTTCGGCCCCGAGACAGGCAGGCGCATGCTCGACCGGCTGATGAAGGCGCTCGGCAACGACTTCCTGAGCTTCGACGCGCTGCAGAAGGCCGATCCCCAGCAACTGGCGCGTTTCATTCACAGCGAACATCCGCAGATGGTTGCGCTGATCCTGTCGCACCTAAACGCCTCGCAGGCGGCCGCGCTGCTGGTTTCGCTCCCGCTTGAGATGCGCGCGGACGTCGCCTACCGGATGGCGAAACTCGATCGCATATCTCCGGAGATCATTTCGAAAGTGGCGGCGATTATCGGGCAGAAGCTGAACGCGCTGGGCGAGATCAGCAGGGAATCCTACGGCGGCGTGCGGGCGGTGGCGGAGATGCTCAACCGCATGGATTCGGCGATGAGCAAGGATATTCTGGCCGCGATGGAGCAGCGCGAGGCGTCGCTGGTGGAGACGGTGCGCCAGCTCATGTTTGTATTCGAGGATATGGTGCTGATCGACTCCAACGGCATCAAGGAAGTGCTGAGCCGGGTGGACCGCAAGCTGCTCACGGTGGCGCTGAAGGGAACGAGCGAGGAACTCAAGCGGCACTTCACCGAGTGCATGTCGCAGCGCGGCGCGGAAATCCTCCGCGAGGACATGGAAGCGCTCGGGCCGGTGAAACTCAAGGACGTCGAGGCGGCGCAGCAGCAAATCATCGCGCTGGTGCGGCAACTGGAGAGCGAAGGCGTGGTCAGCCTCAAGGGCACGGCGAGCGAGCGGTACGTGGTGTAAGCCGTTCGGAAAATCGGCCTAAACTCCCCCGCCCGATAACCCGATATGGGAGTTGATGCTCCTGGATGTTCTTATCGTTGACGACTCGGCCGCCATCCGGAAAATCTTGCAGCGCGTCCTGCGGCAGGCCGATGTGCCTCTTGGAGAGGTGTACGAAGCAGCCGATGGCCTGGATGCTCTCAAGGTACTCGGCACCCAGAAGGTCAGCCTTGTGCTGGCCGACATTAATATGCCGAACATGGACGGCCTCCAGTTGCTTCGAAAGCTCAAGGAAAACGAGCAGTGGAAAAACCTGCCGGTGATCATGGTGACCACCGAGGGCGGGCAGGCGAAGGTGATGGCGGCCGCCGAGCTTGGCGCGGCCGGCTACATCCGCAAGCCATTCACTGCCGACCAGATCCGGCACACGCTGGCGAGCTTTCTGTAGCACTCAGGAAGGGGAAATCAGACCATTGTGGAACCGCTCAAAGAAGAACAAATAGTCAGTTCGATATGCACCGCGACGGCCGAGGTCTTCGGCACGATGCTGAATCTCGCCATTACGCCCGGAGAGCCGTACCGCGAGCCGCCCAGTTCGGGACCGACCGACGGAGTCATCGCGCTTCTGGGCCTGGTGGGGCAGTGGGCGGGCACGGGGATCGTGCAATGCGACCCGAGCCTGGCGGGCAGGATCTACACGCATCTGCTGGCGATGGAAGACACAGCGCCGCCGGAGGCCGTCAGCGACGACGTTCTGGATGCAGTCGCCGAACTGGCCAATATCATCATAGGCAACGTCAAGAATCTGCTTGAAGAGCAGACCGGGCCGCTGGGCATGAGCATCCCGACCGTCGTTTTCGGCCACAACTTCAACACACGGAGCGGCGGAACGGAGTGCTGGACCGTGGTGCCGTTCACCTGCGGAAGCTCTAAGCTGACGGTGAAGATGTGCCTGCGGCACGTGCCTCATCCGGGCGAGCTGCGCCGGGGTTTTGCGGTGCCGCGCTGCCTGGCGCTATAAAGAGCCGCGCTGTCAGGCTGCGGCCGCAAGAACGCGCTGCACCACGGCCGGGGTAACCTCGCCGGATTCTCCGAGGGCTGTCCAGCCGCGCCGTTCGAGTCTTTCGGGGATACCGCACACCGCGGCGGGCGCGACGCCGTAGGCCGCCAGCCGGGTCGGCACGCCCACGCGTTCGAAGAACTCGCGCGTGCGCCGGATGGCCTCCGTCATACGCTCGTCCTCGGTCCCCGACCTCACGCCCCACACGCGCTCGCCGTACTGGAGCAGCTTGGCCTTCTTGCTTTCGCGCTGCACTTCGAGCAGGGCGGGCAGCACGATGGCCAGCGTCTGCCCGTGATCGAGGCCGCACAGGGCCGTAATTTCGTGGCCGATCATGTGCGTCGCCCAGTCCTGCGGCACGCCCTGGCCGATCAATCCGTTGAGCGCCATGGTGGCGCACCACATCAGGTTCGCGCGCGCTTCGTAGTTGCGCGGCTCGGCCAGCGTCTTCGGCCCCTCCTCGATCAGCGTGAGCAGAATCGCTTCGGCGAACCGGTCCTGGAGCGGCGCGTCCGCCGGAAACGTCATGTACTGCTCCATGACGTGTACGAAGGCGTCAACGATGCCGTTGGCGATCTGTCGCGGCGGCAGGGAGAACGTGGTTTCGGGGTCGAGCACGGAAAACCGCGGATACACCAGGTCGCTTGCAAAGGGCAGCTTCTCCTGCCTCGACCAGTTCGTGATGACCGCGAAGTTATTCATCTCCGAACCGGTGGCGGGCAGCGTAAGCACGGCCCCGAGGGGGATTGCGGAGGTCACCGGCGCGTGTTTCAGTACGATGTCCCATGCGTCGCCCTGGAACGGCGCAGCCGCCGCGATGAACTTGGTGCCGTCCAGCACCGAACCGCCGCCAACGGCGAGCAGGAAATCGATCTTTTCGGCGCGCACGATTTCAACGGCCTTCATCAGCTTTTCATACCGCGGATTCGGCTCGATGCCGCCGAACTCGGCGACAGACCGGCCTTCCAGAGCAGAGCGCACCTGCTCGTAGACGCCGTTTCGCTTGATGCTGCCGCCGCCGTACGTCATCAGAATGCGGGCGCCGGCCGGTATTTCCGCGCCAATCTTTGAGATCTGGCCCTTGCCGAAAAGGATTTTGACGGGGTTCCGGTATTCGAAATTCTGCATAAGACAGTTCCGTTGGGATTGAAAACGAGTGTAACAAACCGTTTGCCCGGACCGCTCGCCGTCCGCCTCACGGGATCGGCTTTCTGATCGACGGGGGCGCCTGGAGCGAGCTGGCGCGCCCGAAATTCCGCAGGTAAGAGCCGGGTCCTTGCCGGAAGCGCGATATCCGATAATGATCAATCTATGCACGCCAAACTTCCGGCCGCGTTTGCGGCAATCCTTTTCGGCGCGGCCGTGCTGGCCGCGCAATCGGAACCCCAGCCCCGCGTAGTGGACCCAGGCAAGCCCGGGCAGCCGCCTTCGGACGCCGTCATCCTGTTCGACGGCAAGGATCTGTCGGAATGGACCAAGAGCGACGGATCGCCGGCGGGAGGCAGCGTCGAGCAAGGCGTTATGGTCTGCAAAACGGGAGATGGCGACATCTACAGCAAGAAGAAATTCCGGGCGGCGCAGATCCACTTGGAATACAGCCTGCCGTCCATGCCGGATAAGCACAGCCAGGAGCGCGGCAACAGCGGCGTGTACCTGCACGGCCGGTACGAGATCCAGATCCTCGACTCGTACAAGAACCCGACCTACCCGACGGGGGCGTCGGCCGCGCTTTACGGTCAGGCGCCGCCGCTGGTGAACGCCGCCCGGCCGCCGGGAGAGTGGCAGACCTACGACATCATCTTTCACCCGCCGAAATGTAGCGCCGAGGGCAGGCTGCTCGAGCGCGGGACGGTAACTGTGAGCTGGAACGGGGTGGTTGTGCAGGACCACGTCACGATCAAGAACATCGGGCGCGGCTGCATCGAGGGCAACATCGGCGAGCCCGGCCCGTTGATGCTTCAGGACCACAACTACAAGGGCGCGCCGTTCACGGTGATGCGCTTCCGCAACATCTGGTTCCGGCCGCTTCCGGAAAGCGAGGCTGAAGCGCCCGGCCGGTGAAGCGCGTTCTGTGGCGGGCGGCGCGTTGGTTCGCGCTGCTGGTAATTGGCTGCTATGCCGCTGCCGTTCTCGGGATGATCGCATTGCGGTGGGTGAACCCCTTCACCACCGGCGTCCACATCCAGCGCCGCGTCGAGGCGCTGCTCGCGCGAGAGCGTTACCAGAAGCGGTACACGTTCGTGCCGCTTGGCAGGATCTCGCCAAGCCTTCAGCGCGCGGTCATCGCCGCCGAAGATACGCGGTTTTTCCAGCACCACGGCATCGACTGGAAAGAAGTAGGCAACGTGATTGAAGACGGGATCGAAAGCGGCCGCATAAGCCGCGGCGCCTCGACCATCACGCAGCAACTCGTGAAAAATCTGTTTTTCACGACGCACCGGTCGGCGCTGCGCAAGATTCCGGAGTTCACGCTCGCGCCGCTGGCCGAACTTGTCCTTCCCAAGCGGCGGATTCTCGAGCTGTACCTGAACGTGGTTGAGTGGGGGCCGGGGGTCTACGGGGCCGAAGCCGCGGCGCGCTACCACTACGGCATACCGGCGGCGGCGGTGGACCGGGCGCGTGCCGTCCGCCTGGCCGCCATTCTCCCATCGCCCAGGAAGCGCAGACCGGCCCGAATGGATCGCTACAGCGCCGCCATCGAGACGCGGATGCGGCGGATGGGTTGGTAAGAGCGCCTGTTATCCGAATCGCCGGCGTGGTATGGTTTTTGGTATGGCGACCCGCAAGATTACCATCACGCTTCCCGACGATCAGCTCAAAGAGGTTTGCGCTCTGGTGGCAGCCGGAAAGGCCGCGAGCGTTTCCGGCTTCGTCCAGCACGCCGTCAGGGTCGCTCTTTCCGATGTCGCGGGATGGCGCGAGATGCTGGAAGACGCGCTGCAACAGACCGGCGGCCCCTTGAGCAAGAAAGAGCGTGTGTGGGCCGACGCGCTTCTTTCTCCGCGCGGGGAGAGGAGACACGCCAAGAAGGGGAAAGCCGCGTGAGCGGCATTACCTTCGATGCTGGTGGTCTGGTTGCGTTGGACCGGAATGACCGCCGGGTGATCGTCCTGATCGCGCGAGCAACCGAGCTTGGGATGCGCATCACGATTCCGGCGACGGCGCTGGCGCAGGCGATGCGCAACCCCGCCCGGCAAGCGCGCCTCTCCCGGCTGATTCGTCAGCCCGGCACCGACCTCGTCGCACTCGACGGACCCGACGCAACCGCTGTCGGCCGGCTATTGGCGCGAACCGCAACAACCGACATCGTCGATGCGCACGTCGTCCTTTGTGCGCAGAGGGCGGGCCAGGCGGTCGTCACCAGCGACCCAGACGATCTCAGGCAAATCGATCCCGGGCTGCGGCTGTTGGTTGTGTAACAAGAAGTCTCGTAGCCGCGCGCTGTAGTATGGTGCTTGAGGTCAACTTCGAGCTGAAGTGCGTTTCCGACCCAGGTGGAGGCGGGGCATGCGGCGAAACTTCTGGAAGGCGGCGTTGATTTCCTTTGCAGCGTACACAGGCGCCGTGATGATGGGTGTTTGGGGCGACTTTCGTTTCACGCTGTTTGCCGTTCCCGCACTTCAGTTCACATGGACGCTTTTCTGCCTCGTTCGACTCATTCAACTGCGCGCTGTGGGGGGCCATAAACAGG
Organism: Rhodospirillales bacterium; assembly: GCA_050261015.1. Taxonomy (GTDB): domain Bacteria; phylum Acidobacteriota; class Terriglobia; order Bryobacterales; family Bryobacteraceae; genus Fen-330. Next base: position 34,384 of record JBLNCW010000023.1, read on the forward strand.
ATGCCCCAGTCTACGACCGCGAAGGCTACGGGTTTGCGCTTGGCGGCTCGGTTTCCTCACTTGCGTTGCTGGGAGCTATCGTCGTGCTCAGCCAGGTCTGGTGAGCGCGGCCGCCTTTACTCCTCCTCCCCGCCCACGCGCAGCACGGCCAGGAAGGCTTCCTGCGGGATTTCGACGCGCCCGACGCGCTTCATCCGCCGCTTACCTTCTTTTTGCTTTTCCAGCAGCTTGCGCTTGCGTGTGACGTCGCCGCCGTAGCACTTGGCGAGCACGTTTTTCCGCAGCGCGGAGATGGTTTCGCGCGCGATCACTTTGTTGCCGATGGCCGCCTGAAGCGCGACTTCGAACATCTGCCGGGGGATCAGCTTTCGCAGCCGCTCGATCAGGCTCTTGCCGCGCTCATACGCATGATCCTTGTGCACGATCATCGAGAGCGCGTCCACCGGCTCGCCCGCCACCAGCACATCCAGCTTCACCATCGGGGAGGCGCGGTAGCCGGCAAAGTGATAGTCGAGCGACGCATACCCGCGGGAGACCGTTTTCAGGCGGTCATAGAAATCGAGCACGATTTCGCTCAGCGGCAGCTCGTAAACCAGCAGCACGCGGCCCGTGCCGATGTACTCGAATTTCTTCTGGACGCCGCGCTTTTCCTCGAGCAGCCTCAGGATCTCGCCTATGTACTCCTCGCGCGTGATGACGGTGGCCTCGAAGATGGGCTCCTCGATCTGCTCGATTTCAGCGGCATTGGGGAACTTGGTAGGGTTGTCCACCTCCAGCACGTCGCCCTTGCGGGTCAGTACGCGATAACGCACGCCCGGCGCGGTGGTGATCAGATCGATATTGAATTCGCGCTCCAGGCGTTCCTGAACGATGTCCATGTGCAGCAGGCCGAGGAAGCCGCAGCGGAAGCCGAAGCCGAGCGCCGCCGAGTGCTCCGGCTCGAAGTTGAGCGCGCTGTCATTGAGCCGCAGTTTTTCGAGCGCGTCGCGCAGCGCGCCATGCTCGTGGGACTCCACCGGGTACAGCCCGGCGAACACCATCGGCTTCACTTCCTGGAAGCCGGGCAGCGGCTCCGACGCCGGGTTGTCGTCGTCGATCACCGTGTCGCCGATCTGCGCGTCTGAGACGGTCTTGATGTTCGCGAACATGAAGCCCACTTCGCCGGCGGACAGCTTCTCGCAGGCCACCGGTTTCGGCGACTGATAGCCCAATCCTTCCACTTCGAACACCTTGCCGTTGGCCCAGAGGCGGATGTGCTGGCCGAGCCGCAGCTTTCCGTCGACCACGCGCAGCAGAATGATGACTCCGCGGTAGGGGTCGAACCACGAATCGAAAATCAGCGCGCGCAGCGGCGCCTCTGGGTTGCCGCCGGGCGGGGGCACCAGGTGGACGATCGCTTCCAGCACCTCGTCGATGCCTGTGCCCTGCTTGGCGCTGACCAGGATGGCGCTCGATGCGTCCAGCCCGATCACCTGCTCGATCTGCTCGCGGACGCGCTCGGGCTCGGCCACCGGCAAATCGATCTTGTTGATGACCGGAATGAGTTCCAGGTTGTGGTGCAGCGCCAGGTAGGTGTTGGCCAGAGTCTGGGCTTCGACGCCCTGAGAGGCGTCCACCACCAGCAGCGCGCCCTCGCAGGCCTGCAGGCTGCGCGAGACCTCGTAGCTGAAATCCACGTGGCCGGGCGTGTCGATGAGGTTAAGCTGGTAGAGTTCGCCGTCGTTTGTCCGGTAGTTCAGCCGGACCGCGTGGGCCTTGATGGTGATGCCGCGCTCGCGCTCGAGATCCATCGAGTCGAGCACCTGGTCCATCATCTCCCGCTCGGAGAGCGCGCCGGTCGCCTCCAGCATGCGGTCCGCCAGAGTCGATTTCCCGTGGTCTATGTGGGCGATGATAGAGAAATTGCGTATATATCGGGGGTCCATGCGGTATGATGTAACGGACGCGGTAAGCGGCGGTTTGCCGCGCGGTTAGCGCCTCTAGCGATTATCCCATATGTCTTACAGCAGAATCGCTTTCGAGCTCTCGGAGGACGGGATCGCCCTGGTCGCGATCAACCGCCCGGAGAAGCTCAACGCGCTCGATTCCGCCGTGATTGCGGAACTTGACGATGCCTTTGCGCGGGCGGGAGCGGACGACGCCGTCAAGGGACTCATCCTCACCGGCGCGGGGGAGAAGGCCTTCGCGGCGGGCGCCGACATCGCGGAGCTGGCGGGCAAGACTCCCGTGCAGGCCCGTGAAGCCTCGATGGCCGGGCAGCGCGCCTTCCGCCGGCTGGAGCTGATGGCCAAGCCTTCGGTGGCGGCCATCAACGGTTTCGCGCTGGGAGGCGGCCTTGAGCTGGCGATGTGCTGCACCGTTCGCGTGGCTTCGGAGGACGCACGGCTGGGCCAGCCGGAAGTCCGGCTGGGCATGATCCCCGGATACGGCGGGACGCAGCGGCTGCCCCGGCTAGTGGGGCGCGGGCGCGCGCTCGAAATGCTTCTCACGGGCGAGCCGGTTGACGCCGGGGAGGCGCTCCGCATCGGGCTGGTTGACCACGTGGTCCCCCGGGCCGAGTTGCTCGGCTTCTCCCGGGCGCTGCTCCTGAAGATGATTCAGAACGCTCCCATCGCCGCCGCGCTGATTATGGATGCGGTCGATGTGGGCCTGAGCAGCGGGCTGGAAGAAGGACTCAAGTTTGAAGCGAGCGCGTTTGCCGTCGCGGCGTCCACCGAGGACCGCAAAGAGGGCACGGCGGCCTTTCTGGAAAAGCGCAAAGCCGTGTTTCAGGGAAAGTGAAATGTCCAAACAGGTAATTGAAGGAAATCTGAGCGCGGCGGGGCTGAAATTCGCCATCGTCGTGAGCCGTTTTAATAGCATCATCACCGACCGCCTGCTGGCGGGGGCGCTGGACGCGCTGGCGCGCACCGGCGGGCCGGAGGATATCGAGATCGTCCGGGTGCCGGGCTCCTGGGAACTGCCCCTCGTGGCGCACGAGCTGGCGAAGCAGAAGCGGCACGACGCCGTGATCTGCCTGAGCGCCGTGATCCGCGGCGACACGCCGCACTATGAATACATCGCGGCGGAAGCCGCCAAGGGTTTGGCGCAGTCGGCGCTGGAAACCGGCGTGCCGATCACCTTCGGCGTGCTCACCTGCGACACGCTGGAACAGGCCATCGACCGGGCGGGCGCAAAGAGCGGCAACAAGGGCTTTGACGCGGCGATGTCCGCCGTCGAGATGGGCAACCTGATGCGCCAGTTGCGCCAGCCGCGCTGAAGTATCATGCCGTCCCGCCGCCGTTCAAGGCAGCGCGCGCTTCAGGTGCTGTTCCAGGTGGACGTTCGCAAGCAGCCGGTTGAGGCCGCCATCCGCGCTTATTACGATTCGCTCTACTCCGAGGAGCACGAGGACCACGAGGCGCCGCTGCCGCCCGATCCGTTCATGGAGGAACTCGTCAAGGGTACCTGCGCTCGGGTGGAGGCCATCGACCGCCGCATCGCGAAGTACTCGGAGAACTGGCGCCTGGAGCGCATGCCTGCCGTGGATCGCAACATTTTGAGAATGGCCGTTTTTGAGATGGCCGAAGGGGTGAACCCGCCCGCCGTGGTGATTAATGAAGCTCTCGAGCTGGCGCGGCGCTTTTCCGGGGAGGAATCGGTTTCTTTCATTAATGGAATTCTGGACGCGATCCGCAGGGAAGCGCAGGAACAGGGGTGAGGGCGAGCGGAGCGGCGAGCCGGAACTTGAATTCTTGCGCCTCTTCGTTTTACCATTTGGCAAAGAAAAAGCGAATTAATGGCCGATCTCCAGGAACAGCTCGCCGCTCTTCGCCGCAAGATCGAGCGCATCGACCGCAAGTACGCGGCCGGGCCGCCGGCGCAGCCGCTGCCCGTCGATCGCCGCCCCGCGCGCTACTTCGTCGAGCAATGGCTCAGCGGCGAGATTGTTGAAACTCCCTTCGGCTCACACTTTGAAACCGAACGGCTGTACGAGCGCCACCGCCGGCACGGCAGCATGGAGATATCAAACCTGCTCGAGCTGCCCGAGGACCTTCTCGGCCCGCTTTCCTGCGGCGAGGCTGCACCGGCGCCGGTGAGCCGCTGGGCTTTTCTCGATACGGAAACCACCGGGCTTGCCGGGGGCTCCGGCACGTATGCGTTCCTGATCGGCGTCGGCTCCATCTGCGAGGAGGGGTTCCGCGTCCGGCAGTTCTTCATGCGCGATTACGGCGAGGAAGCCAGCCTGCTCCACGCCCTGGCGGAGCACCTGAAGCGGTTCGACGTCCTCATCACATACAACGGCAAGACGTACGATCAGCCGCTCCTGGAAACGCGGTACCGCATGGCCCGCGCGCGCCCGCCGTTTGACCGGATGGCGCATCTCGATTTGCTGCACGGCGCGCGGCGCTTATGGAAGCTGCGGCTGGAGAGCTGCCGGCTGGTCGATTTGGAGAACCAGATTCTCGGCGTGGAGCGCGAGGGCGACCTGCCGGGCGAGATGATCCCCTATGTCTACTTCGAATACCTGCGCACGCAACAGGCGTTCCGGCTGGTTCCCATCTTCCACCACAACGCCGTCGATATTCTGACTACGGCCTGCCTCACCGGCATCGTGCCGTTCGCGTTCCGCGAGCCCAATGCGGCCCCCCTCGCGCACGGGACAGACCTGGTGGGCCTGGCGCGCTGGTGTTTGAAGGCCGGCAAGCGCGAACAGGCGCTTGAACTCATGCGCCGCGCGGTGGACCTGGGGCTCCCGGACGACCTGCTGTTCCGAACGCTGTGGGATACCGCCGCTCTGGAGAAAAAATCGGGCAACGAGCCCGCGGCTCTGGCCATTTGGACGGACCTGGCCGCCAGCCGCAACCCGTACCGCGTGCCGGCGCTCGAAGCGCTGGCGAAGTACTACGAGCACCGCGAAAGGAACTACGCCATGGCGCTGGAAATGATCCGCAGCGCCCGCGCGCTGGCCGATTCCGAGGACCTCGCCCGGCGGCAGGAGCGCCTGGAGCGCCGCATGGCCCGCCGCCGCCCCGGCCGGCTGCTGTACGAACTCGGCGAAGCCTAGCAGGCTGCGGAAAAACGCCGATTTCAGGCAGAATCCGCAACTGCATTTATGTCGAATCAATTGGCGAGGCGGTCTGACGTGCGATTAGACAGGCTAAGTGCCTGTATCTGCGGC
>JBLNCW010000024.1:0-10356 GCA_050261015.1 Rhodospirillales bacterium
AGAGCCGCAGATACAGGCACTTAGCCTGTCTAATCGCACGTCAGACCGCCTCGCCAATTGATTCGACATAAATGCAGTTGCGGATTCTGCCTAAAATCGGCGTTTTTCCGCAGCCTGCTAGAGGGAGAACTGCGGGATTTTCATGTTCTCCCCGTCCTTCATCGCGGACAGGTGAGCATAGTAACCCGGGACCGTCATGTTCAGCGCGTCGATGATATCGACCCTGGGTTTCCGGCCGCGCAGGATCGCGTCGACGAAATCGTCGGCAAGATAGCCGTGGGAGCCCCCGTGCCCGCCCGGTGAGACACCCGGCGGTAAGGCGTACTTCCTGGTATTCAGGCCCTTCGCTCTCGCAGCCGCGAGCCGCTTCTTCCCCTCGGCGTCGCCGACGAATCCGTCGGTCCTTCCGTTGTGCCAGTCGTAGCCGGCATACTCGCCGCGGAGCCGCCCGGCTTCCAGATACTCGCCTTGCGAGTAGCAGACGATGAACCGGCACAGCCCTCCCTGGCGGGTTCGAAACAGCCCCACCTCGGAGTTGAAAATGTTGCCGATCGCGTTGGGCTGCCGCATACTCTTGTCGAACGGCGCCGTGCCCAGGCAACTTACCTCAACAAGACTGTCGTGCGTCACGCCGACGTAATAGGCGGTCGCGTGCGTGGGATACCACATCGGCGAGCCGTGCTTGCGCCAGTCTTTGTACGAGGGGAGGGAAGGCGAGCCCAGGCTGTGGGGATGGCAGTACTCCCCTTCGCAGTAAACGATGTTCCCGAAGACGTTCGCCGCGTAGAGCTTCTCCATGGCGTACAGATCATCGTGAAACACCGAGGTTTCAAACATGGCGTACACGAGCCCCCGGTTCTTCTTCACGCATTCCAGCAGCCGCGCGGCGTCTTCAATATCGCCCCGGAAGGCCGGAACCGCGGTGCAGACGTGCTTGCCGTGGTTGAGCACCTCGATGCAATGCCTGGCGTGCGACGGGGCGTCCGTGGCGACGAAGATGGCTTCAATGCTGTCATCCTTTACCATCTCCTCGAGCGAGGGATAGGTCTTTGAGCACCTGACGCGTTTGGCTAGCGCCTCGCAGCGGTCGGGGAACAAGTCGCTGACGGCGACCACTTCTACGTTGGGATGGTTCTGGAATTCAAACTCGGCCGCAAACCTGCAATACCCGTAGCCGACCAGCCCGAACCGGATCTTGCGGTCGCTGTAAGGCTGCCAGACCTGTGACTGGTCCACTTCCGTGCGCGTCTGATCGAATCCCGGAATTACCTGGGTAGTCTGTGCTCCCGCAACCGTGGCGGCTGTTGCTCCTAGAAAAGAGCGGCGGGTGGTTTTCGTTGCCATAATCCGGACCTCCATCTCCCCGGCGCTGCGCCCGGGGGCCTGAACTGAACGCCCGCAGATGATCGTACTCTGTCCCGCGGTGGGCTTCAACCCAGGAATCGAGAACCGGGCGGCGGCGGGAGGCGCCAGACAGAGGACGGTGTAGATCAGACTGATGCCTTTTCTGTGTGGGATTCCAGGACGGGCGTGTAGGGGAATCCGGCATTCCGCCCGAGGCGCTTCCGATATCTCCTTTGTTTCGCATCTGGCGAGGAGCGTGCCAGAAAGCAGGGCATGGGTGAAGGTGAGATCTGGTGGCTAAACTTTACGAATATCTTGATGGGCGTTGGGGTTTTGGCGTTTCTGGCAACGGTGGCCGCGTGCGTGATTTACGAGGCGCTCAAGCGCCGCGGGGAATCCCATACCGCTTGATTTTGTCGTAAAGGGTGGAGCGGTCGATCCCCAGCGTGGCCGCCGTTTCCTTAATATTGCCCCGGTGCCGCTCCAGCGCGGCGGCGATCGCCTGCTTTTCCATTTCCTCAAGAGTCATGCCGGCGGGCAGCGGCCAAGGCGTTTTGTCGTCGCGCTTGAGAAACGCAAAATCCTTTTCCCCGAGTTCACTGCCGCTGCAGGTCACGATCGCGCGTTCGATGGCGTTTTCGAGCTCCCTGACGTTCCCTGGCCAGTCGTGATCGAGCAGCGCCTTCATCGCGGCGTCGGAAATTCCGTAAATCTCTTTGCCCAGTTCGTGGGAGCGGCGGTCGATGAAGTGGCGGGCGAGCAGGGGAATGTCCTCGCGGCGCTCGCGCAGGGGCGGAATGGCGATATCGATGACGTTGAGCCGGTAATAAAGGTCGTCGCGGAACCTGCCCTCCTGCACGGCCTTCTTAAGGTCCATGTTGGTGGCCGCGATCACGCGAACGTCCACCACGATCTCCTGGGAGCCGCCGACCCGGTAGAAGCGCTTGTCCTCGAGCACCCGCAGCAGATCGGTTTGCAGCTTGGGTGAAATGTCGCCGATTTCGTCGAGGAAAATCGTCCCGCCGTCCGCGATTTCGAACTTTCCCCTGGCGGTTTCCACGGCGCCGGTGAAGGAGCCTTTTTCGTGCCCGAAGAGCTCGGATTCGAGCAGAGTCTCGGCCAATGCGGCGCAGGATACGCTGACGAACGGGCGGGAGGCCCGGTTGCTGGCGTTGTGGATCGCTCGCGCCAGCAGGCCCTTGCCCGTACCGCTTTCGCCGCGGAGCAGGACGGTGCTGGGGAGGTTGGCGATCTGGCGGCACAGGTCGATGATTTCGGCCACGCGCGGGCTTTGCGACAGGAAATCCTGGAAACGGTGCCGCTGCGCGAGCTTCGCGCGCAGAATGGCGTTCTCGCGCTCGAGCCGCTTCATCTTGAGAATCCGCGACACCATCAGCGAGATCTCGCGCGGATTGCAGGGCTTGACTACGTACTCTTGCGCGCCCTGTTTGATGGCCGCCACGGCGGTATCCACCGTGGCGTAGGCGGTGATGATAATGACGGCGGCCTCGGGCCTCAGCTTGTGAATCTCGCGCATGGTCTCCAGCCCGTCGAGACCGCCAGGCATTTTCAAATCCACGAAGCAAATGGCATAGTCTTTGGCGCGCACCTTTTCGATGGCCTGTCTGCCGGAGCCGGCCGTATCGACCGTATAGCCGTCCTCGCGCAGCCATGCGGCCAGCGACTCGCACATCACCTCTTCGTCGTCAACCACGAGGATGTTCCTGTACATCGATCAAACCTCCGCGACCGACGGCGCCGTGAGCGGCAGCTTGACAGTAAAGGTCGTGCCCACGCCCACTTTGCTCTCCACGTCGATCTCGCCGCCATGCGCCTGGATGATTCCGTAGGATACCGCCAGTCCGAGCCCGACGCCCTTGCCCTCGGGCTTGGTAGTGAAGAAGGGGTCGAAAATGCGCCCGAGGTTTTCCGGGGAGATCCCGTCGCCGGTGTCGCTCACGGCGATCACCGCCGACCGCCCATCGCCCTCCGCCCGCGTCTGGATCCGGACGTTTCCGCCGCGGCCCTCAGGCATGGCCTCGGCCGCATTCAGCAGCAGATTGAGCAGCACTTGCTGGAGTTGCGTGCCGTCGCAGGGCACCAGCGGAAGGTTCTCATCCAGGTCAACCTCGACCTCGACGTTCGCCAGCTTCAGCTTGTGCGAAACGAGCGATACGGTGAAGCGCACCAGCTTGTTGAGGTCCGCGTCCGAGCGCTGCGGTTTCGACCAGCGGGAGAAGGCAAGCAGGTCGCTCACCACGCGCCCCACCCGCTCGGTCTCGCCGGCGATCAGCGAGAGGTACCTGCGGAATTCGGCGATGCGTTCCGGGGGCAAGCCCCGCTCGTCGATCATGCACTGCATCAGCATCGCCAGGTTGAGTATCCCGGAGAGCGGGTTGTTGACCTCGTGGGCCACGCTGGCCGCAAGCTGCCCCAATGAGGCCATCCGGTTGCTCTGGAAAAGCTTTCGATTGGCGGCCTCCAACTGCTCGGTGCGCTCGGCGACCTTGGCTTCCAGACGGTGCGTGAACTCCTGGATTTCCGCCATCGCCGCTTTCAGCCGTTCGCGCATGGCGTTGAAGGAGCGGGCCACTTCGTCGAGATCTTCACTGGATCCGATGACAATGGGCTTGTCGAGATCCATGCGGCTGACCGCCTGCGTGGCGCCGACGAGCGCGCGTATGGGCTTGCCGAGGAAATGGCGCGTGAAGAATACGATGAAGACGCCGAACACCAGGATATGCACGCCGGTGAGGGCGAGAACGCTCCATCGCATCGCGGCGGCCTCGCGGTCCACCGGCTCGAGATCGAGGGCGACATCGAGCACCCCCAAAACCTTGGTGTCGGCCGGATGGGCGTGGCAGGCGGCGCTGCTGCAGGAGGGCTCGTTGTAGATGGGCGTGATCATGGCGAGCTTGCGCCGCCCGTCTGGGCCGCGGAAAATGCGGGCGCGGGACGGCACGTCCACCTTTACCAGCGGCTCGGTCGAGGAGTGGCAAAGCGAGCAGCTCTCGGCATCTTTATCCACCTGCGTATAGCGTTCCCCGGCAACGGTGGAGAACATGATGCGGCCGCTGTTGTTGAAAATACGGATGCGCTCGATGCCCTGCTTGAGCGCGATGGTCCGCATGACTTCATAGGCCGAGGTGCGATGATCGGCGAGCATCGCGTGCCAGGTGGCGCTGGTGATGCCGCGGGAAAGCTGGTCCACGCCAAGCACCATCGTTTCCAGAAGATGCCGCTCCTGAACCCGCGAGATCACTATCCCGAACACCGTGTCGATCACCACCACGATGACGGTCAACGACAGGATCAGTTTGGGAGCCAGCCGTCTGAACACAACACACGATTATACGCGCGGGTGCAAACGATATTCCTGAATTCCTGGAGTGGTCTAGAACAAATGCGCGGCTGGCAGCCGGAGGGCTACCCGGCGCGCCAGCCTTTGCGGACCCGCACGTCGTAGTCCAACTCCCGGCCACCGAACTCCACGATTTTCAGCTTGATTTTGTGGAGCTTTCCGTCCGGAGGGATCCCGCCGGCGTAGACCAGGCGGTACTGAGAGGCCATGTCGGTGAACACGCCCCGCATGGCGTCGGCGAAGCCGGATTCGGAATCGGGGAACCAGGCCTTTCCGCCGCTGTCCTCGGCCAGCGTCTCCAGAACGCCCTGCGCCTGCATCTCGTTCATTCGCAGGCCGGGGAACACATAGGGTTCGTACTGTCTGCGGAGCAGGGCGCCGGTGCCGATTGCGTAGACCGTGACGTCCGAGGCTTCGAGCTCCTTCTGAGCGTCGCCGAGCGAGCGTTCGCTGTAGCGGTCCAGCCCCGAGCCGATGAGGACGACGACGTGCCGGCCGGGAATACGCCGGAGTCTGCCGAGCACGGCGTAGACCGCGTCGAAAGTGCTGATGTCCTCCCAGCCGGACTGCCCCATGCTGTCGAAAGCGGAGGCGATATTCTCCTTCACACGGGTGAAGTCGGCCGTCACCTCCACATCGCGCGCGAAACCGACCAGCGCGTACCAGTTGCCTTCGGGAGCGGTCTCGGCGAATTCCTGCATGGCAGCGGCGATTTCGCTGCGGTACCAGTCGGCGCTGCGGCTGTTCTCGATCACGAACACCACCTGGGCAGGTTGTTCCTGGGGCGCGAGCTGGACCGGCGCGGGACCGCCGTCGATCAACAAGCGGAAACTCGTCGGATTGAGGCCCTCGACCGGCCTGCCGTCCCTTTCGACCGAGACATAAAGGTTGCGCGGGGCGCTCGGCTCGACCGCAGCGACGCGGGCCGCCAGGAAGATCAGCGCTAATCCGCCGGCAATGATCTGCCGGGCCGCGGCGCGAGTTGCTCCGGGTTTAGTTGGCATACATCCTCAACCTGCCGCTGGTCCTGGAAGGAGATGATCGAGGGCGGGGGGCAGCCGGGCTCCGGCGAGAGCAAACTGGGCCGGTTCGGCTCGTTCTCCTCGGCGCGGGCTGTGGCCGTTACCCCGGCCAGCGCGCGCTTCATCTGCTGGAATTCGCGGGTGTTCGTGATGGCCGGCCTGGCGGGCAGGAACATGATCTCGCGCTGCGCCTCCACCATGCGCTGGTAGAACGGCGGGTGGCTGTGGAACCAGCTAAGCCCGCTGACATATCCCTCTTTAGTAGCCACCTTGTCGAAGAAGTTGATGAACCCCCTTGGGTCGTAGCCGGAATTCCAGGCGTACTGGACGCCCAACTGATCGGCCTCGAGTTCATACTCGCGGCTGACACCGAGCAGGTTGAGGTTTAGTACAAGTCCAAGACCAAAAAAACCATACTGCATTGCGTAGTAAATCCCGATCGATGCAACGCCGCCGGTAAGCATGATGGCGGCCACTTCCGCGGCCTGGTAGATGATGGAGGAAATCGTGGCGCGCACCATCAGCTTGTGGCCGTGCCGCGCCGCCCCGTGAGCGATTTCGTGCGCGATCACGCCCGCCAGTTGCGATTCGTTTTCGACCGCTTCCAGCAGCCCGCGCTCGATAAACAGGTAGCCGCCCGGCAAAGCGAAAGCATTAATTTCTTTGGAATTCAAAACGGTGATGTGCAGGGGTACCCGAAGATCCGAGCGGCCGGCGATTTGGCCGGCCAAATTCCTCACATAAGTCACCACCGCGGGATCTTCGACCGCCCTCGGCATCAGGCCGGCCGCCTTCATGTCGCGGATGGCGTCCTGGCCCATCTTGATGTCGTCCTCCTGGCCGGAGGCGACTTCGCGAAACCCGATATCCTCGACGTCTCCCCACCTGCGGTTGCGGTACGCTCCCGAGGCGATCTGCTGCCGGATGGCCTTGAGATCGGTGGGCCAGTTCTGGATCAGATCGAGCTTGGCTTTGCGGTTCTCGTAGCTTATCGGAATCGCGGTCTGGCCCAGAACTCTCGCCTGGTTCATCATGGCGCGGGTGTTCTGGACTTCGCAGTGGAGGTTGTGGCGGCCGCCATTGGTCGCGGGCTCACGCAGCTTCTCCTGATAGCCGGCCAGCTCCTTTTCATACTGGGCGGCGCGGTCCTTGACGCGGCTGACACAGAAGTCTTCCGCCTGGTCCAGGTATTCCCGCATGGAGTCGATCTGGGCCTGGCTGTACTCCAGGCTGGGCGCGATGCGGAATAACTCGGCGTAGGACTTATTGAGTTCCTGACGCAGCGGCTGAAACACCGTGGGCGTGAGGGGCGCGGCAGGCGGGGTCGTTCGTCGCCCGCATCCGCCGATACTGGCGAGCAGAACCAGTTCGGCCGCCAACATCGCAGTCAGCGCCTGAATACGCATCCCCACCCCTGACTTCATTGGAGCACTGAGTCACCTCCGGAACAATACTGGTGGGGGTAGGATATTGGCATACCGCGGGAGCGAATAGAGGCGATGACTGTTACCAGAAGAGAGTTCATTACAACGGCGGCAGCATCCGCCGCCCTCGCCGTGCAGGCAAAGCCGGCGCTCTGTATCTTCTCGAAGCACCTTGCGAATCTGAATTACGAGGAGCTGGGAAAAACGGCGCGGCAACTCGGTTTCGACGGGGTCGACCTCACGGTGCGCACGAACGCGCATGTGCTGCCGGAGCGCGCGGCCCAGGACATGCCCCGGGCGGTCGAGGCCATCCGCTCGCACGGCCTGTCTGTCCCGATGATCACCACGGAACTGGTGGACGCTTCCCATCCCACTGCCCGGCCGATTCTCGCCACCGCCGCCCGCTTGAAAGTGCCCTACTTCAAGCCGGGCTACTACTACTACCGCGGGCGCGATGTGGAGGCCGTACTCGAGGAAACCAGGCGGAAGCTGGTGGGGTTGGCGGCGCTCGCCCAGGAATACGGGATCCAGGCGGGAGTGCACAACCATTCCGGCGACTACGTCGGCGAGGCGGTCTGGGATATCCGCGAACTCATCCGCGGCTTGGATCCGAAATGGATCGGTTACTATTTGGACCCGTGCCATGCGACCATCGAGGGCGGTTTGGCGGGCTGGCAGGTGTCGCTTAGCCTCGTGATGCCGCGTCTGAAGATGGTCGCGCTCAAAGATTTCTACTGGGCGAAAAAGGGCGGAAGGTGGATCGTGCAGTGGTGCCCCATGGGGGAGGGAATGGTGAACTGGCCGAAGGTGTTTGGCGCTCTTGCCTCCGCCAGGTACGCCGGTCCGCTCTCGCTCCACGTGGAGTATCAGGCTGCCGATGAGCTGGCTGCCATGGCGCGCGACGTCGCCTTCATCCGGAAACAGTTGGCTGCCGCTTACGGGACTTAAGCCTTTCCCGCCAGCAATTGTTCCGCGTACAGCGCGCCTTCCGGCGTGTCCTCGTGCTTGAAGAAGACAAAGAGGTCCTTGCCCTGCGCCAGCAGAGTTGTTGTGCGCGCGGCGATTTCTTGGAGGTCGGCGGGCGTATACTCCGGCTTGCGCAGCCTGAAATACACGAAATCGGCCGTGATCACCTTCGGCACTTCAAGCTTTTCCGATTCCGCCAGGCAAAGGCATGCGTTGTGTTTTTCAAGCAGCTTGTAAATCGCATCGTTCAGCCAGGATTCGTGCCGGAATTCGAACGCGCAGCGGATGTCGCGCGGCAGCAGCGGCAGGAACTCGCCCAGCACCGCAGTATCGCAGCGGAACTGCGGCGGCAACTGGAACAGCACGGGACCGAGCCTGCGCGCCGAACGCAGCGGGTCGATGGCGCGGAAGAACACTTCGGTGAACTCGGCGGCGTTGCGCAGTCTCAGCACGTGCGTGAGGCGCATGTGCGCCTTCAGGGCAAACAGGAAGTGCGGCGGCGTGGCGGTCACCCAGCTTTCCAGCGTCGCAGCCGCAGGCAGACGCCGGAATGTGTAGTTGATTTCGACGCAGTTCAAACGGCTGGAATAGTATTCAAGAAACTTTTTCTGCGGCAGGTCCTCGGGGTAGAAGCGCGGCTTCCACTGCGGATAAGCAAAGCCCGAGGTTCCGGCGAATAGCCTGGCCATAGACCCCTCTGAACGGACGATATTCAGAATCTCATGGCGCGCCGGCCAGAGGCAACTCGACGAGGAAAACGTCCTGGCGGGGCCTGTTGTCGGGCGATGTCCCCAGCGTGTTTTCCCAGTTCGAAGTGAAGAGGAAATAGCGGCCGTCCGGACTGACGTTGCCGCGCGGGTCGTCCCAGAAGTAACCGTTGTAGCTGCTGCGATGATGAGCGAACCGCCACACGGTGGGGTGCTTCGGGTCGGTGCTGATGGCCACGATCTCGTCGTCCCAGGGCTCAAGCGGATTCTTGGCGTCCGCATGGCGCGCGATGCTGACGAAAACGGGCGCCGCCGCATCCGGCCGGGCGTTGTTCCACGAGGAGTGTTCCTCGCGCCCGCCGTAATCTTCCCCGAGCGGCGGATCGATGAGCTTTTCGAACATGCCGATGCGGTCCGGGTCCAGCGGGCGGAGCAGCCACATCGCCCACGACGGCCACCAGCCGTTGCCGTTGACCAGCATGCCGTAGCCGGTGGAATAATGCCCCGTGCCTTTGGGCGCGACCTCGGCGAACTTGTCGGTTTCGGTATCCCAGACTACAAGGTTCGGCGACCGGCCGCCCTCGCCCTTGCTGATGACGATGTAGCGGCCGCTCTTGTCGATGTTGGCCAGGTGAATCCCCCAGTTCATGGGGATGCCGGCCGGCTTGCCGTCGATCGCGGCCGCCCGCGTGTCGAGGATGCGCTTCCTGCCCGTCTGCTTGTCGAAGAAGAGCACGTAGCGGTAGGTGTCCTGCATTCCGCCGAAGATCACCGAGATGCGCTCGTTCGCGGCCGCTGTGACGGCGCCCGCGCCGCCCTCGTAGCTGGGAACCAGTTTTTCCAGGTCCACCAGCGTGCGGTATTTTTTGGTGCGGAAGTTGTACTCGAGAAGCTTGTTGGTGTTCTCGCCGTCGATGCCGGCGCCGACGCCGTAGATCAGGTCGGGATCGGTGAAGCTGAACGCGGGCGAGGCCTTGAGGTCGAGGTAGAGGCCGCCCTGACGGTTCGATGTGCTGCCGATCCGCCTGGCGCGAAACGTTTTGGGATCGAATTCAAACGGAAACACCACGCTGCTGCAAATCACGGTGAACCGCGTGCTGTCGGAATTCCACGTGTTCTGAAGCGACGCCGCGGCGGTGGTGCACACGCCGTTGGGATAGGCGGGAAAGGTGCGGCCGTCGGTGACGCGCAGAATGCGGTTTCCGAAGGTGGGGTCCTTGATTATCGTGTTCGCGCCCTGCAACGCCGGCAGCGGCGGCTTGGGCCTCGGCTTGCGGTCTGTGGGCGCATCGTAAGATATGGATGCGGCAAGCAGGAACACGGCGAGCACCATAGCAATTCCCCCCCTGACGCTGCTTTCATTTTAAGGCACGGTGAACAGGCGCCGCGACGCGCATGAAGTGACATTCAGACCGCAACCCTAATCCGCGCGTAGCGTCTGGGGAAAGCCAATCTGCGGGGCAGGAGGGCAGCAGAACTCGGTCGTGCGAGTCGTGAAGGAGCGGCGGGGGCTCGTTCTGGCTGCGGAAGGA
>JBLNCW010000025.1:0-24329 GCA_050261015.1 Rhodospirillales bacterium
AAGTAGCTGTACATGTCTGCTTGCTGATGATCGCGGCCGCGCATGCAGATTAGACGATCAGAACATTCCAGCCGTAACGTGTTTCAGGGTTTCAGCCTGTGTTTTTCCGCAACCTGCTAGACGAGTTCTTTCAGACGGAGGGCGTTCTTGACCGCGTAGCCCTCCTGGTCGTTGTCGAAATAGCAGTACACGTCTTTGCCCGTTTTATTCCAGGCGCGGAAGTCGCGGGCCCATCCGGCGAGAACGGAGTCGGCGTAGTCGCCCTGGTACGGCCCGTCTGGACCGTGCAGGCGCACATAAACAAAATCGGACGTAATTGTCTTGGGCGAGAGGAAGTGGGCGATTTCGTAGATGCAGAAAGCGGCGCGGTAATTGCGCAGGATGGCCTCGACCTCCGGGTTGAACCACGTCGGGTTGCGCAGCTCGAAGGCGTACCGGAGGCGGCGCGGCAGTCCGGAGAGGAAGGCATCCAGGCGCTCCGGGTCGCAGTTCCAGCGCGGCGGCAACTGAAACAGCACCGGTCCCAGCTTCCGCCCGAGCAGAATGACACGGTCAAAGAATTTCTTAAAGGCTGCTTCGGGATCCAAAAGCTTCTTCATGTGTGTGATGAAGCGGCTGGCCTTGACCGAGAACAGGAAGTTCGGCGGCACGGTGCTTTCCCACTCCTCGAGCGCGGATTCGGCCGGCAACTTATAGAAAGAATTGTTGATTTCCACGGTGTCGAAGTGCTGGGAGTAGAATGCGAGGAACTTGGAGGCAGGCAGCTTTTCCGGGTAAAACGGCCCGCGCCAGTGATTGTAGTGCCACCCCGACGCCCCGATGCGTATCACCTTGCTTTCAGTATGACATCTGTTAGATTGGATATTGGACTTGTTCGGTCCGATATGCTGAAGCTGACCAAGAAGGCGGATTACGGGCTGATCGCGCTACGGCATCTGGCGTTGAGGGAGCCAGGGCAGAGCGCCAGCGCGAAGGAGATCGCCGACACCTACGGCATCCCGCTTCCGTTGCTCTCCAAAGTGCTTCAGAAGCTTGCGCGCCACGGCTTTCTGACCCCGGTGTACGGGACGAACGGGGGCTACAGGCTTGCCCGCGATCCGCGAAAGGTCAGCGCGTTGGAAGTGATACGGACGATCGATGGGCCAGTCATCCTGACGTCCTGTTTCACCGGGCAGGGGTGCGGCCAATCGGATAAGTGCAGCGTGAAGGAGCCGCTGCGCCGCATTCACGAAGGTATTCTGCGGCTCCTGGAGAGCATCAGCATATCAGAGATGGGCGAGGAATCCGGCGAATTGGAGCAGAAGACGCAATTAGCGCAAATCGTATGAAAACGCCGATCTACATGGATTACCACGCGACCACGCCGGTCGATCCGCGCGTGCTGGACGCGATGCTGCCCTACTTCCGGGAGGTGTTCGGGAACGCGGCCAGCCGGAATCACGCTTTCGGCTGGGCGGCGGAGCAGGCGGTGGAGAAAGCGCGCAAGCAGATCGCCGATTTGATCGGCGCCAGCCCGCAGGAGATCATCTTCACGAGCGGGGCGACGGAATCGGACAACCTGGCGATCAAGGGTGTGGCGAGGATGTACGCCGAGCGCGGCAACCACATCATCACGGTTGCCACCGAGCACAAGGCGGTTCTGGACACGTGCAAGCGGCTGGCCAAGAGCGGCTGCGAGGTGACGTATCTCCCGGTGGAGCGGGACGGTCTGATCGACCTGGACCGGTTGAGAGAGGCCATCACGGACAAGACCGTGCTCATCAGCGTCATGCACGCGAATAATGAAATCGGCGTGCTGCAACCGATCCGGGAGATCGGGCGCATCGCGCGGGAGCGCGGCGTGCTTTTCCACACCGATGCGACCCAATCGGCCGGCAAAGTGCCCATTAACGTAAACGATGACAATATCGACCTTATGTCATTGAGCGGGCACAAGATGTACGGCCCAAAGGGGGTGGGCGCACTGTACGTGCGGCGGAAGAATCCCCGGGTGCAGCTCGCGGCGGAGATGGACGGCGGCGGCCACGAGCGCGGCATGCGCTCGGGAACGCTGAACGTGCCCGGGATCGTCGGGCTGGGCGAGGCGTGCGCGATCTGCCAGCGCGAGATGGCCGAGGAATCCGCCCGGATTGCGGCGCTGCGCGACCGGCTGAAGGACAAGCTGCAGAGCCAACTCGACGAGATCTATATCAACGGCTCGATGGAGCACAGGCTGCCGAACAACCTGAACATCAGCTTCGCCTACGTGGAGGGCGAATCGCTGATGATGGGGATCAAGGATATTGCGGTTTCGAGCGGGTCGGCATGCACGTCGGCGACGCTCGAGCCGAGCTACGTGCTGCGCGCGTTGGGAGTCGGCGAGGATCTGGCGCACACCTCGATCCGCTTCGGCCTCGGGCGGTTCAACACCGAGGAAGAGGTGGATTACGTGGCCGCGCGGGTCACGGAGGTTGTGAAGAAATTGCGCGAACTGTCGCCGCTGTATGAGATGGCCAAAGAGGGCGTGGATCTGAAGTCGGTGCACTGGGTGAAGGATTAGAGATGGCTTACTCGGACAAGGTCTTGGATCATTATTCGAATCCCCGGAACGTGGGATCGCTCGACCGCAGCGACCGGCGTGTCGGCACGGGCATGGTGGGCGCGCCGGAATGCGGCGATGTCATGAGGCTCCAGATCAAGGTGAACGAAGAGACGGGAATCATAGAGGACGCGCGGTTTAAGACGTTCGGCTGCGGCAGCGCGATCGCCAGCTCATCGCTCGCCACCGAGTGGGTGAAAGGAAAAACAATCGACGAAGCGCTGGCCATCCGCAACATCGACATCGTGAACGAGCTGAGCCTGCCGCCGGTGAAGATCCACTGTTCGGTGCTCGCCGAGGACGCCATCAAGGCTGCCATCGAGGATTACAGGAAGAAGCAGCAGCAGAAAGGGTGAACGGCGGCCGGCGGCGGAGCGCGGTGAGAAAATAGAGGTGCAGATGATTAACGTCACGCCCAAAGCGATTCAGAAGATCAAAGAAACGTTCGCCAAGAACAACGTGACCGAGGGTGGGCTGCGGCTGGGGGTGCAGGGAGGCGGCTGCTCGGGGTTGTCCTACCTGTTCCGGCTGGAGGCCAAACAGCGGGAGAAGGACCAGGTCTACGAGTTCGACGGAATCAAGATTTTCGTCGATCCGAAGAGCCTTCTATACCTGAAGGGAATGACGCTGGACTACCGGGAATCGCTGATCCATTCCGGTTTCGTGTTTGAGAATCCGAACGCCAAGAAGAGCTGCGGCTGCGGCTCGTCGTTTTCCGCTTGATGGACACTCCCGATTACTTCCAGTTCTTCGGCCTGGAGCGGAAGCTCGCGCTTGATGCGGCCGATCTGGAAGACAGGTTTCACAAGCTCAGCCGGCAACTGCATCCGGACCGCTACGCGCGCGCAACGCCGGCGGAACGCGAACGGGCGCTCGAAGCTTCCGCCGTATTGAACGATGCTTACCGCACCCTGCGCGACCCGGTTGCGAGGGCCGAGTACGTATTGAAGCAGCAGGGGACGGCGGAATCGAAGGCTGCGCCGCCGCAGGAACTTCTCAACGAGGTTTTCGAGCTGAACATGGCGTTGGAGGAGCTGCGCGGCGGGGACGACTCCGTGCGCCCGCAGCTCGAAGCCGCGCGGGAGCGTTTTCTCGCGCTCCGGCGTGAAGCCGACGCCGCTTTGGAAAACCTTTTCCGCGCGCATGATGAGTCGGGACCGGACTCTGTTTACGCCAAGCTCCGCGCGCTGCTGGATCGCCGCAAATATATCGACAACCTGGTTCAACAGGTGGAAAGTGAACTCTCCCGCTGATGTCCGACGTATTTCAGATTGATTTCGGAGGGCGCACGCCCGACGTGGTGATCGGGATCGATCTCGGCACCACGAATAGCCTGGCCGCGGTGATGGATTTGACCGGGCCGCGGATCATTCCGGGCGCGGATGGCGAGCGCCTGGTTCCGAGCGTGGTGCATGCCGGCGGTACGACTCCGGTGCTGGTGGGCAACGAAGCGCGGCGGATGCTGGTGGAAGATCCGGAGCGCACGGTCTACTCCGTGAAGCGGCTGATGGGGCGCGGGCCGGCCGACGTCGAGAAGGAAGCGGGGCTGTTTCCGTTTCGCATCGCGGCGGGCAGCGATCCGGTGATCCGGGTGCAACTGGGAGATCGGGCGCTGACCCCGCCGGAAATTTCCGCGTTCATCCTGATTCAGTTGAAGAAGAACGCGGAGGCGGATCTGGGCCGGCCGGTGAGCCGCGCGGTAATCACGGTGCCGGCGTACTTCAATGACGCGCAGCGGCAGGCGACCAAAGATGCCGGGCGCATCGCCGGCCTCGACGTGCTGCGGCTGGTCAATGAGCCGACGGCGGCGTCGCTTGCCTACGGGCTCGATAAGCGGAAAGAGGGCGTGGTCGCGGTTTACGACCTCGGCGGGGGCACGTTCGACATCTCGATCCTGAAAATCCGCGACGGCATCTTCGAGGTGCTGGCCACCAACGGCGACACGCACCTGGGCGGCGACGATATCGACGACCGGCTGCTGCGCATCGCGCTCGAAGATGTGCAATCGGAGTGGGGCGAGGACATCTCGCAAGACCGGGCGGCGGTGCAGACGCTGCGTCGCGCGGTGATCGCGGCCAAGGAGCGGCTATCCAGCGTTCCGCGCACGACGATCGAATTCGAGCGGCGCGGAAAGACCTACCAGCGCGAGATCACGCGGGAGCAGTTCGAGAACCTGATTCGCGACATTGTGGACCGCACGCTCGGGCCGTGCCGCGCCTGCATCAAGGACGCAGGCGTGACGGTGGAAGAGATTGATGAAGTCGTGCTGGTGGGCGGTTCAACGCGCATCCCGCTGGTGCGGAAGGCTGTTGAAAACCTGTTCCGCGCGCGGCCGCACACCGAATTGAATCCGGAAGAGGTGGTCGCTCTGGGCGCGGCGGTGCAGGCGGGGATACTGACGGGGCAGGTGGAGGACAAGCTGCTGCTCGACGTGACGCCGCTCTCGCTCGGCATCGAAACGATGGGCGGGGTTGTGTCGAAGCTTATCCACCGCAACTCCACGATTCCGGCGAGCGCCACCGAGGTTTTTACGACCGCGGTGGACGGGCAGCGAAACGTGCTAATCCACGTCTTGCAGGGCGAGAGGGAACTGGCGCGGGATTGCCGCAGCCTGGCACGCTTCGACCTGAAGGACATCGATCCGCTGCCGGCGGGCATGGCGAGGATCGAAGTGCGGTTTTTGATCGACGCGAACGGCATTTTGAGCGTGACCGCGCGCGATCAGCGGACGGGCAGGGAACAGTCCGTCGAAGTGAAGCCGTCTTACGGGCTGACGGACGAGCAGGTGGAGGCGATGATCCGGGAGTCGTACGAACGCGCCGAGGAGGATTTCGCCGAACGGCAGGTGCGCGAAGCGCGCCTGGAGGCGGATACGATTCTGGCTGCGGTCGAGAAAGCCCGCGACAGCGACGCGTATTTCCAGTTGAGCGAAGCGGAGAAGGCTGCCATCGAGCAGGCCGTAAATGAGCTGCTGGTGGCGCATTGCTCGGAGGATCACCTGCTGATCCGTTCGCAGATCGCGAAGTTGAACGACGCCACCATGCGGCTGGCCGAGATGATGATGAATGACGCCGTCAGGACGGCGCTCAAGGGGACGAAGATCTGATGCGCGCGCTCGACTGGGGGGATGCCGAAGAGATCGGGCTGGCCCTGTATGAGAAATTCCCGGACATGAACCCGCTTCAGGTGCGCTTTACCGACTTGCGCCGGTGGGTTCTGGAGCTGGAAGGGTTCGCCGGCGAACCCGGGGCGTCTTCGGAGGGCGCGCTGGAGGCGATCCAGATGGCGTGGTGGGAGGAATGGAAGGAGCAGAGCGGGGAAGGGTGAACCTACTTGGTCGAGTTCACCAGGCTGTAGTAGGGCCGCGACTTGCCGCTGGGCGCGGGCGGCAGCTCCGCCGCCAGTTCCACCGTAATTTTGACACCCGGCCCCGCCCCCTCGCTTAGCAGCCTTACCAGTTCGGCCTTCTGGTCTTCGCCGGGATGCTCGCCCGGCATGGGCACAACCCTGACCCGGATATGATCGATTGTCTCCTGCACGATCTGGTACCGGCGGACCCAGGTAACTGAACGCGCGAGCGGCACGACCAGATGATACGGGTGCAGGCTGCCGCCGCCTGGCAGCGGGAAGCGATCTACGACCCTACCTTCGACGCGGAGGATGGTAGAGTACGGTGCGCCGCAGGGGCATTGCGCCGGGCCGCGCACCACCACATCCCCCAAGCGGTAGCGCAGAAACGGCATCGAAAAGGAATGCAGAGCGGTGCCGTAGATCTCTCCCGCTTCTCCTTCGGCACACGGTTTTCCATCGCGCAAGATCTCGACGATCACTGCGCAGTCCTCGACGTGATAGATTCCGGTTTCGACGCACTCGCTCGCCGTCAGGTTGAACTCGTTCGCACCGTAGGTATCGTAAACGGGCGCGTTGAAGCGTTCGCGGATCAACCGGCGCATCGATGGCGTCAGCGTTTCGGACTGGCTTACTATGAACCGCGGGCGGATGCGGCGCAAATCTTCCTCGGTAGCCTCGGCGGCAACCCAGGCCAGAGTGCCCGGGTACAACATGATCACGTCGGGCTGGATGGCGGCAAGGCGGTCGAGAATTTCGCGCGCTGTCGCCAAGACGTTCACCGGGGCACGCCTCAGGAAGGTGAAATTCGGGTCGAATGGGTTCCAGCGTTGCGGCGCCGGCTGCTCGCCGAGTGCGGTCGACGTGCGAAGGTCCGTCCAGCGCAATCCGTAGAGCCGGAGCTGCCTTATCAGGAGCAGGTGCAGAAGCTGGTTTTCGAACCAGGTCCGGCAGATCGTAAAAGGGTCTCCTGTGGAACCGCTGGTCCGGCACTTGACCAGCCGGTTCGGGTCAAAGCCCGAGGCGATCAAATCACCCGGCGCCGCTTCCTGCATGTCGGCACGCAGAGCGGGCGGTAGTTTCCAGAGGTCCTCTATGCCGTTCACCTCGCCGGGGCCGATGCCGTGCCGGTCGTAAAGTTTCCGGTAGAAGGGAACGCGTTCATAGGCGTGACGCACCAGTTCGCGCAGCCGGCGGTTTTGGAAGCGGACCACGTCTTCGCGGGTCCAGCGGGAACGCCCCACGAAATCCAGGCTTTTTCCTGCTTGTTCGAAAAAATCCATCCTTTTGGAGCACCCATTATAGAATGCAGTGATGGAGTCGCCGGCTTGCTTCCGCGCCAGGTTCGGGTCCAAGCGCGTCATATGGCAGTCCTACTACTCCTGCTACTGCCTGGGGATGACGGAGCACGTTCCGCTGGAAATCGTGCTGGCCATGGACGAGGGCCTGGACACCGATGCCATCGCGCAGCGCACAGGCATTCGCTTCTGCGCGATCGAGGGGACATCGGGATGGCGCGAGACGTTTTCGGAACAGGCTCTCGACGAACTGGCCCCCGCCTACGGGACGAAGCTTTCCGGATGGCTTGCGGCCGAACCCCAGCACGAATGGATAGCGCTATCTCCCGTTCCCGGGGAATGCCTGGCGCGCTTTTGCAGTGAGAGAGGCGTCCCGTGCAGCGTTTTGCCGTGGGAGCGTCACGTCTGGTTCGGCAGCAAGGCGAATCTCCACGCGGCGGTGGCGGAACTGGACCTGCCGCGGCTGGCTGGGCGCTGGCTCGATCTCCAGGGCGCCCGGTACGGCGAGCTGGCGCAGGAGTTCGGCGGCCGTTTCGTTATCCAGGGCGAGCACGGCGCCGATGGAAGCAGCACCGCGGTGGTGCACAACGCGGAGACCTTCGCGCTCGCTGCCGGTAGATTCGCGGGAGGCGCCGTGTGGGCTACGCCTTACGCGGGCACACTTTCTCTCAACGTCAATGCCATCGCCACACCGGCCGGGACGGCCGTGGCATACCCGAGTGTTCAGATCACCGGAAAAAGGGAGTTGGGATCGAGCCAGACAGGGCATTGCGGGAACGATTTTTCTGCAACCGCCACCCTGGCTGGGAAGCTTCTAGAATGCGTGCGCCTGCAAACGTCGCGGCTGGGTTCGTGGATGGCTGCGCGCGGATATCGCGGCCTGTTCGGTCTCGATTTCGTCGTCGAAGAGCGGTCGGGCCGTCCGTGCGTCGTAGACATCAATCCGCGATGGCAGGGTTCGACCTCACTACAGTCCCAGGCGGCGCATCGTAAGACGCTCGCCCCGGTATCCGCGATCGAGGCCGCCTATATGGCGGGCGTATTGGAAGCGGCCGAGGTCATGGCGCTATCCGATTCCCTGTACGAGCCGGTGGAGGGCGCCCAGTTCTTTCTAAAGGCTACGGGCATAGGGCCGTGGCGGGTTTCCCGCGGACTTGAGCCGGGCATCTATACCAGGGATTTGACGTTTATCCGTCCGGCGCTGGAATTGAGCGAAACCATATCGAGGGATGAGATTCTGATCAACGGCCATAACCCGCGCCCGGGCAGCCGCATTTGCGGCGGTGCACGCCTTCTGCGAGTGTGCGCTACGGAGAGAATGGTGGATCCGTCCACGGGGAGGCTGGAGGATTGGGTTTGCGACGTGATCTTCCGCCTCGGCGCCGCCCTCGGATTGGAGCAATGCCCGGCCTCGTAGCGGTTCCGGCAGCTCAAGAGGCAGGCGGCCGCCCCTTGAGCCTCAGTGATCCACTTACGCGGTAAGCCAGTCCAGGCAATTCTGGATACAGCGCTGAATCATCGGGTGCCTGATGGTTTCCGGGTTGTGCCCGGGAATCAGGACAGCCACCTTGCCTTTGCCGTAGGTGTGCGCCCAGGCCTGCGCGTGCCGGCCGTTTTCGGGAGAGTGGCTTTCGAGGAAAACGTTGGTCTTGCTTTCATCCATCTCAACCTCATACTCCTCGTCGGCGCACTCAAAGGGCGTAATGCCTTTGGTCAACTCCGGCATCTTGTCGGTAGGCGTCACCTTGATCTTCACAATCGCGGGGTGGCGAATGAAGTAAGAGCGGGCAATCCGGGAGACGCCCTGCCCCTTAGGATATGCGCCGAAGCCGTCGTGGTAGAGGAAAACACGGCCGCCGTTCTGCACGTACTCTTCGAACTTGTCTTCCTGGGCGGGGGTCAGCCAGCGGGCTTGTCCTCTGTTGGGCGGGTCGCCGTCGCGCTCCCGATAGTACCTGATGTACTCCCGCCCCTCACGGCTCAGGATGATCAGGTCGTACTGCGCGAAATCGTTCCATGGAACCGCATAATCCATGATCGTGACGGCCTGCCAGCCGCTCCTCCTGAGCCTGCCAACAAGTGCCTGGTCCAAGGGCGCGACACAGTGATACGCATCTCCCAGAATTGCGAGCACGCGCTTTTTTCCGGCCGCCTGTTGTTGAACCGCGCCTCCCTGGAGACGGGCGCCGCTCAGAACGCCGACCGAGGCCTGCAGCAATCGTCGCCGTCCAGTGTCCACAGATTTTCCTCCTATCCGGCAGGACTCCGCCTGCCTGTCGTTCGAGTTTCCAGTTGTCCGCAGCGGGCGATGAAACCCGCTGCGGGGCCCCCATTGTCGGCGACGGGCTTAACGCTTCGGCAGAGAAATCGTGATGTTCCGGAAGCGCAGTACGCCGGGGTGGTCGCCCTGAAGATAGATCGGTCCGGGCTCAGCCTCATTGCTATCGATGGCGCCGCCGGTGATGCCAGGGATCTCCTGGTTGTCAATGGTTGTCACGCCATTAAACACCACCGTGACCTTGCGGCCGACGAGCGTAATATCGTAGGTCTGCCAGTCGGGCGCGAATGGCGGCGGCGATGAGGGACCCAGGAAACCATAGATACACCCAATGCCGAGATACGGATTTCGCGGAGGCCTGGGGGGGCCGGATTCGGCGCGGCGCTCGGCGGCCTGGGGCCTCGCTGATTCGCGGGCCGGGCTGGGAGGCGGCGCCACCTGAACTTCGTACCGCCCGCGCAGGTAGATCCCGCTGTTGGCGTCCGGCGCCAGGTTGTATTCGACGTGCAGTTTGAAATCGTCGAAAACGCGGGTGGTCCGCAGATTGGAACCCCGGGCCTGGTTGACCAGTTCTCCGTTCTTGACAATCCAATTGTTGGTGAAACCTCCGGGGGGCGGGGGCGTGTTGTTCATCGGTTCCCAGCCGGTGAGGTCCTTGCCGTTGAACAAGGGCTCAGGCTCGCTCCACTCCGCCGGCGCCGCACGGTCCAATGCCGGCGCGCGGACCCCTACGATCTGGAAAGTCTGAGAACCCCGGGTTTGGGTGCCTTTGAGGCGGCCGCCCTCCTCGGTGAGTTCCCAAATCAGCGCGGGCCGTTCCGGTATCTCGGGGCGGTCCTCGGTTGCCGGCCGCGCCGGAGTGGCTGCAGCAACGGTCACGATCAGCTTGTTGCCGTCTCTCTCCACGGACGGGGCAGGGTTCACGTTTCCGGTGCGTTGCTGCACGCGCGCTTCGAGCTTCCCGTTCGTCTCCACAACTTCCATCCAGCTCGGGAACTGCTCCTGCGGCGTTGTGACGGTCATATCCCAGCGGCCGAGGAACGGATTGCCTGCCGGCTTCGAACAGGAAAGCATGAGGCCGGCGGCCGCAATAGTCAGCGTTATAGAGAAGTGCTTCATGGCTCTCGATCTCTCAATTCTCAATTGATATACACCTTGAATTTGAACTGCAGAACCGCGTGAACGACAGCAAAACAGTCCAGACAGGTAACTTCAAAAGCGCCACCCTAACGACATTTTGGAAGAGGCAGAACCGGCCCTCCCTTCGTATTACGGCTGCACAGACTGTTTTCAAATAGGTACTGTGGCATAGCCACGCTACCATGTGTCGATCCTATATCACGGGCCTCCGGAAGTCAACAGAAAAACAACCGGAGGCCGAGCGCCTACAGCACCGAAGCGAGCACACGGTCCCAGGGCTTACGATAAGGCCGGACGAGCATGGCCGCGGCCTCTTTGTCTCCGATAATCGTTTCCTTTTCCGGGTCCCAGCGGACGCTCCGGCCCAGGCGCAGCGAAATGTTCGCCAGATGGGTCGCGGTGGCGACGCGGTGTCCGCCCTCGACGTCGCAGAAAGGCAGCTTGCGGCTGCGCATCGAAGACAGCCAGTCGCGCTTGTTAAGCGCCATGGTGTCCTCGCGCTCGCCCCGCGCTTCGCCGCGCGGAGGCGGTTCGAAGTAGGGCTCCGGTTTCTGATCCGTGGCGCGCGGCCCGCCCACCGGGTGGCCCAGGAAGCGCGGGATCAGGTTATCAGGATTGTTCTTCATTTCCGGGATGAGCAGGTTATCGCCACGCAGCACGAGCGTGCCCTTCGTGCCGATGAACTGGGACCCCCCGGCGTTCGGATCGCGCGGCCCGGCCGCGGCTTCGCGGATCGAATAGAGCAGGATGAAGCCGGGATAGGTGAACAGCGCTTCCTGGATATCGGGGGTTTCGCCGTCGTCCTCGAGCGCGTATCGGCCGCCGTGCGATGAGACCAGCGTGGGCGCGTTCACGTTCATGATGTAGTGCATCTGGTCCAGGCTGTGCGCGGCGAGGTTGGTCATCTGGCCGCCCGAGTAATCCCAGAACCACCGGAAGTGGTAGAGGGCGCGATGGCTGGTGTAGGATCTTTTCGGCGCCGGGCCGAGCCACATGTCGTAATCGAGCTCGGGCGGAGGATCGGTTGGCGGGGTCTTTCCGAAGCCCGGCATCACGTTGCGGTACGCGCCCATGCGGACGCTGTGCACCTTGCCGAGCTTTCCGCTTGCCACGATCTCGCGCGCCAGGGCCACGCCCCGGGCCGTGCGCCGCTGCGTGCCGACCGTCACCATGCGCTTGTACTTCCGCGCGGCGTTCACCATCCAGCGGCCTTCCTGGACGAAAAGCGTGAGCGGCTTTTCGACGTAGACGTCTTTGCCGGCGGCGCACGCCAGAATGGTCATCAGGGCGTGCCAGTGGTCCGGCGTGGCGACGATCACGCCATCCACGTCCTTGTCTTCCAGCATTTTTCGAAAATCCGGGTAGCGCCTTGCATTCGGATTCTCCATGAAGGCGATTCCCTCTTCCATGCGCGGCTTGTAGACTTCGCTGAGCGCCACAAGCTCCACGTCGGTCATCTTCTTGAAATCGGCGATGTGCTGTTTGCCGATCAGCCCGTAGCCGATGAAGCCGAGCCCGATGCGATCGTTCGCGCCGAGCACTCTCGAATAGGACGCAGCGGTCAGGGCGCCGAGAAAGCCCCGCCGGCTGGCTCGAGTAGTGTTTTCCATGGCATTTGCCCGTTTCCAATCTACTTGCGCAATCCCAGAACGTCGCGCGCGTAGGCGACCGACTTGGCCAGGTTGGAGGCTTCCAGCGCCAGCGCCTCTTCCTTGCTCATCTTTTCCAGCCACGGCAGCGGATACTTCGGTTTGTGAGTCCGCACGTAGCGCAGCATTTTCGCGAGGTGGACGCCGTTGCGGTCGGGCATCGTGACCCAGTACTTGTCCGTGAGGCAGGGGATTTTGAGCGGGCTGCGGGTGAGGAAGTCCATCGAGAACTTGATCTGCGGGCGAGCCTTCACCATGATGTCGATGATCTGCTTGAGGGGCAGATGGCCTTCGCCGAGCACCACTTCGGCCAGATAGAAACCGTCCTCGTACTCTTCAACCGCCATGTCTTTGATATGGGCGTTCTTGACGAACGGCGCCATGAGCTGAATGAATTCCAGCGGGTCGTCGAGCAGCGACATGTTGTTGCCGAAGTCGTAGCAGATGCCGAGGTACTCGCCGCCGAATTCCTTCATGAGCGGATACATCTCCTCGGCGGTCCAGTCCTTGTGGTTCTCGATGCCCATGGGCATCTTCATCCGTTCGACGATCCGGGCGGTGCGGGCCAGCCGCGCGCGGGAATCCGCGACGAACTCCTTCCACTTCTCCAGGGAATCGAAGGTCTCGTAGCGGCGCCCGCCGAGGCAGACCGAGCGCATGCACACGGCGCCGGCTTCCTGCGCGCCCTTGACGATTCTTTCGAATTCGCTGGTGTCGTCGGTGCGGGGCATCATGCAGGTGATTTCGACGTACACGCCCAATTCCTCGGCGCGCTTGCGGATCTGTTTTGGCAGTTCGGGTTCGAAGTTCGGGGGCAGGCTAAGCTGTGCGCCGCCGGCCCCGGTTCGCGCAGAGAGTTCCAGGTAATCGAGCGGCCTGCGGGAAGGTCTGCTAACGGTGAAACAATCGGGGCTGAAGCCCATTGTGGTCACCGGGCGTCCAGGCACGTTTTGAGACCAAAGGTTTGGGGCAGCCGAGGCGGCCACGGTGGCGGAAGCAAGAAAGTCTCTGCGATTCATATGTGTTCTCCTGATGTCTTTTCGCGGGCCGGGCTTGCCGCAGGCTTGCCCAAGCTCTCTACGCCCAGTTCGTTTCGCCGCGGCCGATGTGGTCGCGGATAAAGCCCGGGTCGATCTCCAGTCCCAATCCCGGTCCGGTGGGGAGCTGGAACAAAGAGTTCTTGACCACCGGAGGATTGCCGGCGGCCATCTTTTCAATAATGCGCTCGGGGCGGCCCAGCCGGGACTCCGAGCGGTAAAAATTCTCTATGGAGGCCGCCAGGTGCACCGACGCGTAGGTTCTCACGAGCGTGCCCACGTTATGCAGGGCCACAGGCGTGGAGGAGAGGGCCGCGTAGTCGGCGATCTTCCTGCATCCGGTGAATCCGCCCGCGAACGAGATGTCGGGATGGATGATATCGGCGGCGTGATTGTCCAGAAACGGCCGGAACTGGCGCACGAGCTCCAGTTTTTCGCCCATCAGGATGGGAGTTCTGGTGGACTGCTTGAGCGCGAGCCAGCCTTCCGAATACTGCACTTCGTTCAGCGCATCTTCGAGGAAAACCGGATTGATGGGTTCGGTCACTTTGGCGACGGCCATCGCGGTGGGGGTGTTGTACTGGTTGTGGCAGTGAACCCCGATATCGATCGTGTCGCCCAGAGCCTCGCGCAGGTTGGCGAATCCCTGCGCGATTTTCTTCAACTGGGAGGCGCTGAGGACGGGACCGATACGCTCGCCGCGAAGCGCCTGCGTCGGCTCGATCTTGAACGTGTTAAAACCCTCGGGCGCCTGGAGGACCATTTGGGCCCACTCGCGGCATGAGGCCGGGTCCAGCATGTTTTTGAGCGAGTCCCCGTGCGAGTACATGGGAACGCTTTGCCTGAACGGTCCGCCCAAAAGCCGATAGACGGGCAAGCCGGTCACCTTTCCGGCGATGTCCCACAGGGCGATGTCGATGCCGCTGATGGTAGGGATGCTGGGCAGGTACGGGTGCTTCCGCGAAATCATGTTGTGGAAGTGGCGCTCGATCGCCAGCGGGTCCGAGCCGATCAGCCCGCTCGACATCAGCGCGATCTGCACCCGGGCCATGGGCGCGTTCACGCCGGTTTCGCCGTATCCGGTGATTCCGGCGTCGGTCTCGACCTTCACCAGGCAGCCGTCGCCCTGAATATCGAGCTGCAGCGCCTTGATGGCGGTGATTTTCAGTTCGCCCTTGAAGGGCGCGGCCAGGGCCTCGTATCGCGCCAGCCACGGGCCGGCGGGCAGCGCGGCGGCCAGCCGCAACAGGTCCCTACGCGTCCACATTTTTCCTCCTCTCAGGCCGCTCCAATGGCATCATTATCTGCCAGATCAGTTCAGCAGCGCAGGTACGATCATAGTTCGGAAAAGGCGAAAGAGCAAAACGTTCAGGTTGCATATCCCGTCCCTGTTATCCTGATGAAAGTGGAAGAGGAAATCCTGGGCAAGGTCTATGACGGGCGGCTTATGCGCCGTCTGCTGGGCTATCTGAAGCCATATCGCGGCGTGGTGGCGATTTGCGTTGTCCTGCTGCTGGCCGCATCGGTGCTCCAGGTAGCCGGGCCGCTGCTCACCAAGATGGCGGTAGATAGGTACCTGGCGCCCGTGCCCTCCGAGATCGGGACGCCTCTGGATCCGTATCTCTCGGCGAATCCCTGGATCGGTCTGGCCCAGATTTCCACGCTGTTTCTCCTGGTGCTGCTCGGCGCGTTTGTGTTCGATTTCGGCCAGGCCTACCTGATGCAGTGGACCGGGCAGCACGCGATGCTCGACCTGCGCCGGCAGTTGATGGCGCACCTGCAGCGGCTCGATTTGTCGTTTTACGACCGCACGCCCGTGGGGCGGATGGTGACGCGCGTGACAACGGACGTGGACGCGCTCAACGAGCTGCTCGCCTCGGGGCTGGTGACGATCATCGGCGACATACTGACGCTCAGTTTCGTGGTGATCGTGATGCTGAAGCTGAGCGCCCCGATGACCGGCCTTCTGCTGGCCGTGATGCCGGTGGTGGTGTTGGTGACGGTAATCTTCCGCCGCAGCGCAACCCAGAGCTACCGGCGCATACGCGTCGCCATCGCGCGCATTAACTCCTACCTCCAGGAGCACATCAGCGGCATTGCGGTGCTTCAGTTGTTCAACCGGGAGAAAAAGAGCGCCCAAGAGTTCGATGAAATCAACCGGCAACACATGCTGGCGTTCAAAGACGCGATCGTCGCCTACGCCTGGTTCTACCCGGCGGTGGAGTTTCTGGGGATGCTGGCGCTGGCGATGCTGTTGACCTATTCGGGGTTCCGGATCAACCAGGGCAGCCTGACGCTGGGCGTGCTGGTGGCGTTTTTGCAATACGGGATGCGGTTTTTCCGCCCGATACAGGACCTGAGCGAAAAATACAACCTGCTGCAATCGGCGATGGCCGCCTCCGAGCGGATTTTCGCGCTGCTGGATACGCCAGTGAAGATCCAGGCTCCGGCGGAGGCGAAGAAGTTTCCCGCCGAGGCGGCGCGCATCGAGTTCGACAGAGTGTGGTTTGCTTACCGCGGCGAAGAGTGGGTGCTGCGCGATGTCAGCTTCGCGATCGAGCCCGGCGAGACGGTGGCCATGGTGGGGCACACGGGCGCGGGCAAGACCACCCTGATCAGCCTGCTGCTGCGGTTTTACGACGTGCAGCGCGGGGCGATCCGGATCGGCGGCGTGGATATACGGGAACTCGATCCGCGGGATCTGCGGCGGCATTTCGGAGTCGTGCTTCAGGATCCGCACCTGTTTTCGGGCACCATCGAGGGCAACATCCGGCTGGGGACCGAATGGATCAGCGAGGAGGCGCTGATTTCGGCAGTGGAGCAGGTGAGCCTGCTCGATTTCATTGATTCGCTCCCGGACGGCTTCGCCCAGCCGGTGCGCGAGCGCGGCGACGGGCTTTCCACCGGCCAGAAACAGCTCATCAGCTTCGCCCGGGCGCTGGCGCACAACCCGCGATTTCTGATTCTGGACGAGGCCACATCGAGCGTGGACACCGAAACCGAGTTTCGGGTGCGCGAGGCGCTGGGGCGGATGGTGCAGGGGCGCACGGCGATCGTGATCGCGCACCGGCTGTCCACCATCCAGAAGGCGGACCGCATCCTGGTGATGCACAAGGGCACGCTGCGGGAATCCGGGACCCACCAGGAGCTGCTCGCGGCCCGCGGCATCTACTGGAAGCTTTACCAGTTGCAGTACAAGGACCAGGAACGCACCCTGCCGCCCGCGGGAAAGGCTGTCTGAGGGTGGTGGGTAGAATGGGATCTTGCTCGCTATGCGCGTATTGCGATTGACACCCGCGGCGCTGCCGCTGTTTTTCCTGCTGTCAGGGTGTTCCGGCGACCAGAAGCCCGCCGCGGTCGAGCCGCCGCCGGAGGCCGTGCCGGCGCTTTCAGCCTTCAGCGGGATGTACGCCCACGCGAAGAGCTGGGCGCCGGACGCCGAGCTGCTGCGGGTGGCCCAGATCGATGTTGAGGGAGTGAAGGCGGAGGGTGGGAAGGCCGCAGCCTGGGAGGCGGACTTCGTCTCGCGGAAAGCCGGGCGCGTCCGCCGCTTCACGTACTCGGCAGTGCACCATCCGGAGAGAAACCTGCGGCGGGGGGTGAACGCCCAGGTGGAGGCCACGTGGGCCGGAGGCGGGGGATCGGAACCGTTCAACATTCTGGCGTTCCGCAAGGACTCCACGGCCGCTTACCAGGCGGCGATGAAGAAAGGCCGCGAGTATGCGCGCAAGAATCCGCAAGTGCCGGTGAAACTCCTGCTCGAAAAGACGAACCGATTCCCGGACCCGGCGTGGCGGGTGTACTGGGGCGAGTCGGTCTCGACCAGCGCATTTTCGGTGTTTGTGGATGCGACGACCGGCGACCTTTTGGGGACCAGCCGGTAGCGTTTTCCCGATAACTCAGCCTTCGCTGACTTTGTTGTTTTCGATGTTCCAGCGCATGCGGCGCTTCTTGCGGTATGCCAGGTTCCCCAAGTGGGCCGCGCCGGCCGCGTAGTGTCCTTCCTCGGCCGTTTCCATGCTCGGCAGGTTTTCGCGCAGGGACTTGATGAAGTACTCGTGGTGCTCAAGCCCGCGCTCGACCGGGAACTCCTGGGGAGGCTTGGTGCGTTCGACCGCCGGCCGCTTCCCGCCGCCGAATCCGAGTGAGGCGAGGTATTTTTCCTTGGCCGCCTCGGTCCAACCGTTCAGCCCGTACCAGGCGACCGGCGACGGAGTAGGCTCAAAGGTTACCTGCACGCTGTTCCGGCCGAAGCTGAGGCTCGCTTCGGAGCCGCAGACGACAAAACCGGTGGTCCGCCGCGAACTGCCGAGGTTCGCCGTGATCTCGAGCAGGAAGTTGGGGTACTCGTAGACGGCGGTCAGCAGGTCGGGGCACGTGCGGCCGTCATCGAACCGGTAGATGCCGCCCTGCGCCACCACCGACAGCGGCGCCTTCACGTCCATCACCTCGTGGAAGGTGGTGAAGTTGTGGACCCAGAGGTCCGTGGCGACTCCGCCGGAATACTCCCACCAGCAGCGCCAGCGGAACACGCGCTTGGCGTCGAAGGGGATCTTGGGCGCGGGCCCGAGCCATCTGTTCCAGTCGATGGTTTGGGGCGAGGCGTCTTCCGGAATCGGGTACACCCAGGCGCCCTCGGGGGAGTTGCGGTTGTCGGAGAGCCGGCACTGGTTGAGTTTGCCGAGGATGCCGGATTTCACGACCTCGCGGGCCTTGGCGGTGAGCGTGCTCGTCTTGTTCTGGCTGCCCACCATCAGGAGTTTGCCCGACTTCTTCACCGCCTCGATAATCTGCTTGCCCTCCTCGATGGTGTAGGTCATCGGCTTTTCGATGTAGACATGCTTGCCTGCGGCGAGCGCGTCGAGGACCATGCGGGCGTGCCAGTGATCGGGCGTCGAGATTACCACGGCGTCGATGTCCTGGCGGGCGAGAAGCTGGTGATAGTCCTTGGTGACTTCGATCTTGCCCCCGGTGGCCTCTTTGGCCCAGTCGAGGTGGCCGTCATAGCAATCGGCCGCCATTACGGCCCTGACACCCGGGGTTTTCATGAAGGTCTCCAGGTGGTATGAGCCGCGAATACCCACCCCGATGAAGCCGAGGGCGATCTGGTCATTGGGAGCGGCGGCCTTCAACTCCGGTTTCGGCCCGGCCAGTTTAAACAGCATCGCCGCCGGGGCGGCAGTGCGGATAAAAAACCGTCGTGTAGGTTCCATGCTCTATTCTTGGCGGTTCAACAAGGCGATTCGTTACGCGCCGGCGGGAGGAATTCCAGCAGCCGGCACGCCACCAGAAAGTGTCATCCGGGTCTTATTTTGCTTGGCCACGGCTGCGGTCGGGGTTAATATGTAGGCAGAAAAGGAGTTGGCCATGAATCCGGTTTTGGTACTTCTGGTTTATGGTTCGGCCTTTCTGCTGGCGCTGGTTCTGCTGTACTTCTACTGCGTGGGATGGTACTGGCATGCTCTCAGCGCGATCGCCGCATTCGTGATCGGCCTGATGCCGCCGCCCGAAGCGTGGCAGCCCCCGGATCTGCTGGTGGGGTTCCTCTTCGTTTTCCTGTTCGTTTGGGGTTTTGGCGCCCCGTTCTTCCGGGGGCGTCATCGCAGCTCACTGACACAGCGCCGGGCCTGACCGGGCGAGGACGCCGCCGGATCACCGGATCACGGGTTCGGTGGTGCGGCGGCGGTTGCTGATTTCGGCCTTGATGCCGGTCCTGTCCAGGCGGCGGGGGTGGTCCGGATGGCGCTCTTTGCTGTGCGCGAGCGGCCGCCAGGGCCGTCCGCTGGCTTGCGCGTCGACCACCGCGATGGCGGCCATGCTGACGATATCGTTGACTTCGGCACCGCGCCTCAAAACGTGGACGGGTTTCGCGAGTCCCATGAGAATCGGCCCGATCACCTCGGCGCCGCCCAGCCGCGCCAGCAGGCGGTAGGCGATGCTGCCGGCCTCCAGGTTGGGGAAGATCAGCACGTTGGCGCCGCCCTTAATCGCGGCAAAGGGGTACTCTTCCAGGATTTCCGGAACAATCGCCGTATCGGGCTGCATCTCGCCGTCCACCGCCAGGCGCGGTTCGCGCGAATGGAGCAGTTCCACCGCGCGCCGCACCTTTTCGGCAAACGGGTGCCGTGAGCTGCCGAAGTTGGAGAACGAGAGCATGGCGACCCTCGGTTCGACGTCGAAGCGGCGCGCCATATCGGCCGCGGAGACGGCTATTTCCGCCAGGTCCTCGGAGCTGGGGTCGATGTTCACGGTGCAGTCGGCCAGGAAGTACACCTGGTTGCCCACGCACAATAAGTGGAGGCCCGAAACGGTGTGGAGCCCGGGGCGGGTGGCGATCACCTGGATGGCCGGCCGCACGATTTCCGGGTAGTCGTGCGTCAGCCCGCCGACCAGGGCGTCGGCATGGCCCATGTGCAGCATCATCGCGCCGAACACGTTCGGGTTCAGAATGGCCTGTTCGGCCGAGCGCCGGGTGATGCCCTTCCTGCGCCGCAGGCGGTAGAGTTCCTCCGCGTAAACCGGCAGATCGCCCCACCGTTCCAGTTCGATTACCTGAACGCCTCGCAGGTGCAGGTGAAGTTCGGAGGCCAGATTGTGAATCCGTTCCTCCTCCCCTAGCAGAATCGGCTCGGCGATGCCTTCGTCCAGGAGAATCTGGCAGGCGCGCAGAATCTTGGGCTCCTCGCCCTCGGGGAACACGATGCGCTGGGGCCGCTTGCGCGCCTTCTGGATCATCGCCCGCATCACCTCGTGGGCCTTGCCGAAGCGGCGTTCGAGCTGCTCCCTGTACTCTTCGATGGGGATGGGCTGCTGCGCGACGCCGCTCTCCATCGCGGCCTGGGCCACGGCCGAGGCCACCCGGATCAGCACACGCGGGTCGAAGGGCTTCGGGATCACGTACAGGGGGCCGAACTCCATCTTCTCGACGCCGTAAGCGCGCCGCACGGAATCGGGCACGTCCTCCTTGGCCAGCGCCGCCAGGGCGCGCGTGGCGGCCAGTTTCATGTCATCGTTGATGGTCGTGGCCCGCACGTCGAGCGCTCCCCGAAAGATGAACGGAAAGCCGAGGACGTTGTTCACCTGGTTCGGAAAATCGGAGCGTCCGGTGCAAACGACGGCGTCCGGCCGGGCCGCGACGGCCTCGTCGTAGGGGATTTCGGGTTCGGGGTTGGCCAGGGCAAAGATCACGGGGTCCCGCGCCATCCGCCGGAGCATCTCCGGCGTCACGATATTGCCGGCGGACAAGCCGACGAAAACGTCGGCGTCTTCCAGGGCCTCGGCCAGCGTGCGCGCGTCGGTTTCGGCCGCGAACCGCTCCATGTAGGGGTTCATCCCCTCGGTGCGGCCCTTGTAAACCACGCCGTGAATGTCGCACATGATGATGTTCTGCCGCCGGGCGCCCAGCCGCACGTAGTGGGCCGCGCAGGAAAGCGCCGCGGCGCCGGCGCCGCTGAAGGTGATCTTGACGTCCTCGATCCGCTTGCCGACTATCTCCAGCGCGTTGATCAGCGCGGCCCCCGAAATGATTGCTGTGCCGTGCTGATCGTCGTGCAGAACCGGAATCTTCAGCGTGCGCTTGAGTTCTTCCTCGATGCCGAAGCACTCCGGGGCCTTGATGTCTTCCAGGTTGATGCCGCCGAAAGTGGGCTCGAGAAGCTGGCAGGCCCGGATGATCTCGCGGGGATCCTCGGTTGCCAGCTCGATGTCGAAGACGTCGATGTCCGCAAACCGCTTGAAGAGGACAGCCTTGCCCTCCATTACTGGCTTGCTTGCCTGAGCCCCAATATTGCCGAGACCCAGCACGGCAGTGCCGTTTGAGACTACCGCCACTAGGTTTCCCTTCGCCGTGTACTTGTAGGCCAGGCTGGGGTCGCGCTGGATGTCCAGGCAAGGCGCCGCTACTCCGGGAGTGTATGCCAGGCTGAGATCGCGCTGCGTCCGGCAGGGCTTGGTCGGTACGATGGCCAGCTTGCCGGGAGAAGGCGAGGAATGATACTGCAGAGCGTCTTCTTTCCGGATCATAAATTATGGCCCTCCCCTGAGAGTACACTTTCCGGGGCCGGGCCGCTGGCCCCCGCAGATGGGGGGAGAGACGGAACCAGTCCTATTTCCCGATGGCTTTCCGGAACTCGTTCAACGGGAGCGTGTTCACGACGTCCCCGGGCTCCAGCCAGCCGCGCCGGGCCATGGTCACTCCGTAACGAATGTTTCGCAGGTGGGTCGGATGGTGGGCGTCCGTGGATATGACGAACCTGACGCCGCGCGCACGGGCGGAGCGCAGAAGCGTGTCGTACAGGTCCAGCCGCTCGGGGCTGGCGTTGATCTCGAAAACGACGCCGCGGCGCGCGGCCTCGGCGGCGACGCGGTCGAAATCGAATGGATAGGCATCGCGAACGAGCAGCAGGCGGCCGGTGGGGTGCCCGAGGATCCGCAGGTGAGGACACTCCAGGGCGCGGAGCAGGCGGTCCGTCATTTCAGCCGGCTCCAGATTCATGTAGCTGTGAACGCTGCCGATCACCAGGTCGAGTTCGGCGAGCGCGTCTTCGGCGAGGTCCATCGTTCCGTCCCTGCGAATATCGCACTCGATTCCCGAAAAGATGTGGATGCCCGAACCGGACTCGTTCAGGCGCTTTACATATTTTGCGAAGGCCACCGCGCGCCGCTCGTCGAGCCCGTTGGCCATGGCAAGCGCCTTCGAGTGGTCGGTGATGGCGATGTACTGGTAGCCGAGGGCGGATGCGGCGGCCGCCATCTCCTCCAGCGTGGCGCGGCCGTCGGTTTCGACGGTGTGCATGTGGAGGTCGCCGCGGATATGCCGGTGCTCGACGAGATGGGGCAGGCGGCCCTCGGCCGCGGCTTCAATTTCGCCCTGGTTTTCGCGCAACTCCGGCGGGATCCACGGCAGGCCGAGTTTCGCGTACACTTCTTCCTCGGTCTCGCCGGCCACCCGGGAGTTGTCCTCCAGGCGAAACAGCCCGTACTCGCTGAGCGTGTAGCCCATTTTCAGGGCGCGTGAGCGGAGCGCGATGTTGTGGTCCTTGCTTCCGGTGAAGTATTGGAGCGCCGCGCCGTAGCTTTCGCGCGGCAGAGCCCGCACGTCGACCTGAAAGGCCTGGAGCCCGACCTTCGCGCTGGCCTTGTTGGGACCGCGCGCGAGCACCTCGCTCACCTTGGGGTGCGAGACGAAGCGGTCCAGGGCGTTGTTGGCCGAGGGTCCGGTCACCAGGAGGTCGAGGTCGCCCACGGTTTCGCGCCCGCGGCGAAGGCTTCCGGCGGGAGTTACCTTTTCGACGCCCGGTGTTGCGGCGAGATAACCGGTGAGGTCCGCTGCGAGGTCGTCAGCGAAGTTGAGCAGAAACCGCCCGGCCCGCTGGCGGTAATTGCAGATCGAGCGCAGGACTTTTTCCTCGAGCTTGGCCCCGAGCCGGGGTAGCACGCGCAATTTCTGCTCCTGGCAGAGCCGTTCCAGTCCGTCGATCGTGCTGACGCGGTAGTGCTCCCAGAGCAGGGAAATGGTTTTAGGACCGAGCCCCTGGATTTTGAGCAGCTCCAGGGCGGTGGGCGGGTATTTGGTCAGGAGCTGGTCGCGGCGCTCGAACGATCCGCGGGCGGCGATTTCCTGGAGGTTGGCGGCCATGCTTTTGCCGATGCCGGGGATATCGGTGACTTTGCGGTTGGGGTCTTTAAGTATATCGATGACTCGTTCGGGGTAGCTCTCGATGGAGGAAGCCGCGTTCCGGTAGCTGCGGATGCGGAACAAATCTTCGCCCGCGATCTCCATCAGGTCGGCTGTTTCCGAGAGCAGGCGGGCAATATCCCGGTTCTCCATGCCTTTTATTTTCGCGCGGTTCCGGGGAGCGCCCGGCGCAGAAGGTGGAAGCGGCCATGGTACACTGCCCCTGCTGCGGCTTCGTTGCCGGAGGTTCACATGTCATGTCCGGAGGACGTTCTGAACGAGCCGACGCTCACTATTAAATCAGGGACGCGACCAGAGCAACCGCGAGCGTCGCGATTTTCGACGCAGCAATCCGGAGCGATACCGCGAGTTGGAGCGCCAGCAACGCGAACGATTGCGCGCAGAGGAGGAACGGCGCAGGAAGGAAAGGCAGCACTGACATGAGATTGGGTTTGTGCTTGCTCCTTGGTAGCCTCTCGATTATCCGGGCCGACGGCGCTGATCCTGAGATCGTGGCGCGGGAGACCGCGCGACGGCTCACCCGAGACTTGATGCGCCTTGAGCCGAAACACTACCTGCGTGTGGCACGGCGCGAGGATCTCGAGGATGATCTTTTCGCGGTGCAGATCAAGGTCAAAGGCCACATTCGAAAGGCCGCATACTTTTTCGAGATCACGGAAACGGGTTTCGAAATTGTGTCGCCTGATGAAGTTTTGTTCCACAGCTCTGTTGATGGGGAGCGACGCTGGGTTGTTGCCGTAGAGACCGAGAGTGGCCGCGCCTACCCTCTACTTGGGTTTCCCGACGCTGTCAGAGAGTTCAATGCACTGGCGACGCGGGCGAACGTCCGTGTTGCGAGCGAAACGGATGCACGCCGGTTTTCGACACTGTACTTCGCTGCCGCGCTTGGCCCGACTCTCGGGCAGTCGATCCGTAGCACTGCAGATCTGCGCTGCCAGGTCGCGGCATTCCTCGGAGACAACGAAAGTAGAGCGGCCCAGTGGATGCGCGGAGTACCACGCGGAGTGACGTATGGGCTGGATGTCCGCAGACAGGACTCCGCGTACGTCATCGCTACGACTACGATTCAACTCCCCGCTGAGGGGACACCGACTCTTCAGCAGGTTTCGTTTACGATTCAACCAAATGGCATCGTTACGGCGCCATCCACGAGTACGGTGTATGCCCCGGCGGGGTCGCGGCGCGCTAGCAGGTTGCGGAAAAACACAGGCTGAAACCCTGAAACACGTTACGGCTGGAATGTTCTGATCGTCTAATCTGCATGCGCGGCCGCGATCATCAGCAAGCAGACATGTACAGCTACT
>JBLNCW010000026.1:0-31920 GCA_050261015.1 Rhodospirillales bacterium
TGGCGGTAAAGCCCTCCACCGCAGCTTCGGTTGCGATGAAGATTGGAATCGCGAGCAGCATTCTCACGAGGACGGAGAAGTGCCTGATAAGAGCGTTCCGGATATCGGCGGTTGGGACGAGTTCCCCGGCGGCCAGAGCAAGAATGAGCACCGGCACGGCAATCAGCGCCCAAACGAGCAGAATTCTCCGCCTGATTCCCAGTTCTCCGGCGCGTATGATGCCGGCGCGGCGAAACAGCGAATAGATCGGCCCTCCTTTGACCAGCGAAAAGGACAGGCCGGCCTCCCCTCGATCCTGGTTCATGTCTCGACCAACCCCGGTGCTGCGTTAAGTCCATTATCCCGGAATTGACGCCTGTGCCGCCGGCCGTCCCGCGCCGGAACCGCTTATCCTGGAAGGGAGGGGTTGTCACGCCAATGCTGAGCCTGATCTGGGGTCTCGTTGCCTTCATTGGGATGATGTTCGGCTTTTTCCCGATTCTGACCTTCGTCAACTGGTTGAACCTTCCGTTTGCCGCCGCGGGACTCGCCGCCGGCCTGGTATCGCTAGTGAAGTCGAAGCCGGCGGACGCGCCATTGCTGGTGGGCGTCACCTGCTGCGCCCTGGCTGTGGCCATCGGAATCGTCCGGCTGGCCGTGGCCAATTCGGCCATCTGACCGCTCCCGTGTTCCAGGGCGTATAATTGGGCGAGGTTCCCCCGCGATGCGACTGCTGGCGTGTTCCCTCGTTTTCACTTTTGCGGTTTGCCTGGCGGCGGAGAAAAAGCTGCCGGTTGCGAAAGCGGGCAACAGCAAACTCCAGATCACCGCCACGCTCTACCCCGACAAAGACTCCGTAAAGGACGAGCTTGGTTCCGACCTCGGCGGATACTTCAAAGTGATCCGCGTGGAACTGACGCCCACGGGTGACACACCCCTTCGGGTCGACAGGGATGATTTCCTGCTCCGCAGTTTCAAGGACGGGCAGAAGTCCGGCGCTTTCGAGCCCAGCCAGATTGCAGGGCGCGGCGCGCTGGTGGTTTCCACTACCAGTTCGGGCGGCGGCATTGTGGCCGAGGATCGCGGTCCGATCTGGGGCGGCATTCCGGGCACGGGCGGCCGTCCGAGACGCATCGGCGGCGTGGAGCCTCCCGCGGTGGGGAATTCGGCCGGGCAGACCGAGGCGGTTGCAACCGCCAAAACCGGCGCGGGCGAGAAGGAAAACCCGCTGCTTGCGGTGCTGAAAGAAAAGGTGCTCCCCGAAAAGGAAATTTCCGAGCCGCTTTCGGGATTGCTCTACTTTTCGCTCGAGGGCAAGCACAAGCCCAAGGATCTCGAGCTGCACTACCTCGGCCCGGCTGGAAAAATTGTTTTGAAATTCCGTTGATATGCGAATCGCCGACCTGGAGACGCCGGCGCTCCTGATCGATCTGGACATCATGGAGCGCAACCTGTGCCGCGTGGCCGCCTACGCGCGCGAGCACAACCTGCGGCTGCGGCCGCACACCAAAACGCACAAGATTCCGGCGCTGGGAAAGCGGCAGATCGAGCTCGGCGCGGCGGGCCTGACGGTCGCGAAGGTGGGCGAGGCCGAAGTGATGCTGCGCTCGGGCACGCCGGATCTGCTGGTGGCGTATCCGGTAATCGGAGAGCGAAAGCTGAAGCGGCTGATGGAGGTCGCGCGCGAAACGCGGGTCACGGTGGCGCTCGACAGCATGGCCGCCGCCGAACAGCTATCGGGCGCGGCGCGCGAGGCAGGGCTTGAGATCGGCGTGCTGGCGGAAGTGGATGTGGGGCTCGGCCGTGTCGGCGTGGCCCCTGGCGCGGAACTCGTGCGCCTGGCCCTTGACCTCATGCGGCTGCCGGCGCTGCGGTTCGAAGGGATCGCGTTCTATCCCGGGCACATCAAGCGGATGGACGATGCCGGTCTGGCGGCTGTGGTCCGATTGAGCGCCCTGGTGACGGCCATGCTCGAAGAGCTGCGGGCCGCGGGCATCGAAGCGCGCATCGTCAGCGGCGGATCGACCCCCGCGCTGTTTCATTCCCATTTGATCGCCGGGATAAACGAGATCCGCCCCGGCACGTACATTTTTAACGACCGGAATACCGTGCTTTCGGGCGCATGCACGTACGCGGATTGCGCGGCCTCGATTCTGACCACGGTGGTTTCGACCGCCGTGCGAGGGCAGATCATCGTGGACGGAGGCTCGAAGACGTTTTCCTCGGACCGCCTCCCGGCGAGCGATGAAGTAAGCTTCGGCCGCGTGGTGGACGCCCCGGAAGCCGTGTTCACCAAGATGAACGAGGAGCACGGCTACATCGAACTGCGCGTTGCGAATCAGCGCTTCAAAGTGGGAGACCGCGTCCGCATCATCCCCAACCACATCTGCGCCGCGATGAACCTCCACGAGACGGTCTACGGAATTCGCGGCGACGAGGTCGAGCAGGTCTGGTGCGTCGAGGGGCGGGGAAAGCTGCAGTAGGGTTTTAACCGTCTTGACCGGCCGGGGTTGATACGGGGCGGCCTCAGGCTGCATCACGGACTTCGACGGTCATCTGCTTGCCAAGGGCAGCCAGAGCGGCCTGGATCTTCTCGGGCCTCGTGGCGTGTTTAGGATCGAGCATGCGGCGGACCACCCGCTCGTGCAGTCGCAGGCGGCGTGCCAACTCGGAGTTGCTGACGCGCTGATCGCGCATGGCCAGATAGAGCGCGAGTTTCGGCGCCAACCAGAGCGGCACCGGCACGAGGCGCTGTCCGCGCTTCGCCCGAGAGGGCGCCGGGATTTCCTCCCGCCGGGACAAGCGGATGGAGAGATCGGAGCCGAGAGCATCCATGGCTTCTTCCATCGCCGCGCGCTCGTCTTTGCCGTCAGTGGCTACGCGGGGGAGATCGATGAACTCGACCAGCACGCGGCCGTCGCTGCCGGCCGTGAACTTTGCGGGATAGCTGAACTGGGACATCCGTTTGCCTCCCGTACCCTTCACCTCTCCAGCCTCGGACAGTTTTGTCCGAGTGTCAACCAGTTCATGTAACGCCCACACTCGCACTCCCTTGACACCCCCCGAGACTGGGGTAATCTGAACTGAAGCGATTGACAGAGAGGAGGCTCCCGGTGGCGGATTCTGGCATTACGCGACGCAAGGCTTTGGGCGCCGGACTGGCCGGCGCGGGCGTTTTCACTGCGGCGGGCAGAGCGCAGATGGTGGCCTCGGCGGTCGGGGTGAAGCCCGGCGATCTTCCCGACCTGACAATCAAGGAAGTCAAGGTCTACGTTATGAAAGGCGGCCGCCTGGCGTCGGTAGTGACCGCAAGCGGAATCGAGGGGAATTACACTCTTGGGACGCGCTACTGGCACCCCGATTGGAACAACGAGGGATGGGTGCAGTTTGCCCGCAGGGTGCTCATGGGGCGGAATGCGCTCGACAGACCGCAGTTCACCTCACAGTGGGTGGAGCCTAAGCGGCGGCGCGGCCAGAGTTCCTACGCCTCGGCCATCGACAACTGCCTCTGGGACATCGCCGGCAAGGCGGTGGGCCTGCCGGTCTACAAGATTTTGGGCGCGTACCGCCACAAAGTGCTGGCCTACGCCAGTTCGCAGCATCTGAAGACCGTCGATGACTTCGTCGAGGACGTGCTGAAGGCGAAGGCCGAAGGCTTCAAAGCTTACAAGATCCATCCGCCGGAGCTGCCTCCGCACCAGGGAAGCGACTACAAGCTGGATATCGAGGTCTGCAAGGCCGTTCGCAAAGCCGCCGGGGACGACTTCATCCTG
Source organism: Rhodospirillales bacterium (assembly GCA_050261015.1). Classification (GTDB taxonomy): domain Bacteria; phylum Acidobacteriota; class Terriglobia; order Bryobacterales; family Bryobacteraceae; genus Fen-330. The sequence goes on from JBLNCW010000026.1 coordinate 3,753, forward strand.
CTGCACGATCCCGTAGGCGTTTACACCCGGCACGAGGCCATGCTCGTGGGCCGTGTGATTCAAGACCTGAACTACGTGGCCTACGAGGACCCCATCCCCACTTCCGACGTAGAAGGGTTGGCTCAACTGTGCAGCGCGCTCGACATTCCGATACACGCGGGCGAGTTCATCTTCTCCATTTATGACTACGCGGAATACATACGGCGCGGCGCGGTGGATGTCCTGCGTTTCATCGTGGACAACATCGGCGGCATCACGGGAGGGATGAAAGTCGCGGCCCTGGCGGAATGCCACGGAATGGAGTGCGCCCCGCACAACTGGGGAGACGCGCTCGACCACGCCGTGCATTTCCACTGCGAGCTGGCCATGCCCAACAATGTCTGGTTCGAGATGACCCTGCCGCAAGGATCTTCGGACCGCCCGTATATCAAGGACAAGATCCGGATTGACAAAGACGGCTACGTGCGGGCGCCGGTCAAACCCGGGTTGGGCTACGAAATCGACTACAACGAGCTGGATAAGCTGACCGTGTCGATCGAGCGTTAAGCCAGCCGCCTACACTTCCAAGATCACCGGCATGATCAGTGGGTGGCGCGAGGTCTGCTTGATCAGGTAACGGCGCAGGTCAGTGCGTATCTTCTCTTTCATCACGCCCCAGTCGGTGCGCTCCTCTGCCGTGGATGAAGCGATCGTGCGGGCGACAATCTGCCGCGCCTCCTGCAGCAGGTCGGAGCCGTCCTCGGAGATGAAGCCGCGGCTCACGATCTCCGGCAGCCCTTCGGCTTTTCCCGTGTGCTTGTCGATCGCAATGATCGGCAGCAGGAAACCTTCTTCGGAAAGATGGCGGCGGTCGCGGATCACGAAATCCTCCACCACATCGTCAACGGACCCCGAATCGATGCACACGCGCCCCACGGGAACCCGCGCGCCCCTGCGCGCGCCGAAGCGGTCCAGCTCCAGCGTCTCGCCCGTTTCGAGAATGAACGTGTCCTGGAGCCCGGTGTGCCGCAGGTGCTCGGCGAGCATGGCGTGCCTGGCAAGCTGCCTGTACTCGCCGTGAATCGGCATGAAATACTTCGGGCGCACCAGGTTCAGCAGCAGCTTCAACTCCTCCGCGCTGGCGTGCCCGGAGACGTGCAGGGGCGGGTTCATCGACCCGTAGATCACGTCCGTGCCCCGCTTGGCGAAATGGTTGATCATCCGGTAAATCGCCTTCTCGTTTCCGGGAATGATGCGCGAGCTGAACACCACCGTATCGCCCCGCGAAAGCGAGAGATTCTTGTGGTCGTCCACCGCCACGCGGTAGAGCGCCGACATCGGCTCGCCCTGGCTGCCGGAAACCACCGCCACCAGCTTCGCCGGTGGGACGTCCATGATGTCCTGCGGGCGCACCAGAATTCCGTTCGGGATATCCAGCAGGCCGTGAGCGTGGGCGATCTCCGTTGTGCTCACCATGCTGCGGCCCAGAAACGCCACCTTGCGCCCGCACTCCGCCGAAAGGTCGAGAATCTGCTGGAGGCGGTGCACCGAAGAGCTAAAGCAGGTGATCACCACCCGCCGCTCGGCGCGGTTGATGATGTCCTCCAGCCGCGGCCGGACGGCGCGCTCGCTCTCGGTGTAACCCGTGCGGTCCGAGTTGGTCGAGTCGGAAAGCAGCAGCAGCACGCCGCGCTTGCCGTAGTCGGCCAGCGAATGCAGATCGAAAAGCACGTTGTCGGTCGGCGTCGGGTCCACTTTGAAATCGCCGCTGTGGATGATTGTCCCGAGGGGCGTGGTGATGGCCAGCGCAACCGCGCTCACGATCGAGTGCGTCACGTGGATGAACTCCACCTGGAACGGCCCGATCTCGATCTTTTGGCCGGCGGCGACCTCCACCAGAGTCGATTGGGCAAGCAGATCGTGCTCTTCCAGGCGCCGTTCCACAAGGGCCAGCGTGAACGGAGTGCCGTACACCGGCACGTTCAATTGCGACAGCAGGAAGGGTACGGCGCCGATGTGGTCTTCGTGCCCGTGGGTCAGGATGACAGCGCGAAAATGCGCGCGGTTTTCTTCGAGATAAGCAAAATCGGGCGTCACGATATCGACGCCGGGCAGCTCCTCCTCGGGGAACATCATGCCGGCATCGATGAGAATGATGTCGTCGCCGTATCGGATCGCCAGCGAGTTCATTCCGAACTCGCCCAATCCTCCGAGTGGAATGATCTGGAGTTTTTGGTCCGGCATAGAGAAAAAGGCAAGAAATCAGGCTAACATAGGCGCGAAGCGGGGGCGCCGGTTATTGAGCAATTCTGGCGAGCCGCTCCGGTGGGGATGCGACGGTGAGGTCCTCCTGTTTCGGCAGTAAATCTTCAAGGGTCGTCCGCGAGAGCAGTTGATCCACGACGTACTGCACCGACCGCCACAGATAACGAATCGAGCAATCCACGGTGTGCGTGCAAACGTCTCCGCTGCCGCCGTGCTGGTCGCAGAACCCCGGCTCGTACAGGCGCCCGCCCAGCGCGGCCAGCGCCTCGGCAACCGTGATCTCGGACAGCGGGCGCGCCAGGCTGTAGCCGCCCGCCTGGCCGCGCACACTCTTCACCAGACCGCCGCGGCGCAGCACGCGCATGAGCTTCGCGACGTAATGTGAGGAGAGCCCCTCGGCCCGGCTGATCTCCGGAATCGTCAGGCTTGCCTCCGCCCCTCTTCTCCCGATTTGCAGGAGGCAGCGGATTCCGTATTCTTCCTGTGCGGAAATCTTCACTAATAATCCAACCCCAACTGGAGCATGGCGGCCTTTGAGAGCCGGCTGCGGTCCCATGGCGGATCCCACACCAGCTCGACTTTCACGTCGCTCACGCCCGGCACGGCGCGAATCTTGTATTCCACCTCGCCGGGCAGGCTCCCGGCCACCGGGCAGTTGGGCGCGGTCAGCGTCATGCGCACCAGCACCGACCCGCCGTCCACCTTCAGTTCGTAAATCAGTCCCAGATCGTAAATGTTTACAGGTATCTCCGGATCGTAGCAGGTCTTCAATACGCCGATGATTCTGTCTTCCAGCTCGCTCATTCCGTCGATACCCTTTCCGCCTCGCCGCGAATGGCCGCGCGCAGAGTGTGCCAGGCCAGCGTCGCGCATTTCACGCGCGTGGGATAATCGCACACGCCCGAAAACACCGCCAGCTTGCCCAGCTTCGGCTCCTCGTGCGACGGCTGCAAGCCGGTCACCAGGCGGTGAAAGCTCTCAAACAACGCCTCGGCGTCCGCCAGCGACTTGCCTTTCAAGGACTCGGTCAGCAGCGAAGCCGATGCAGTCGAAATCGCGCAGCCCGAACCCTCAAAGCTGATGTCCTTGACAACGCCGTCTCCCAGCTTCAAATAAAGCGTGATCTTGTCCCCGCACAGCGGATTGTAACCCTCCACCTGGCGGTCGGCTCCCTCCAGGCGCCGGCAATTGCGCGGCCGCTTGCTGTGGTCCACGATCACCTGCTGGTATAAATCCTTGATTGCCGTCGTGCTCACGCGAAAACTTCCTTGACCCACCCGAGCCCTTCCACCAGGGCGTCGATCTCCTGACGAGTATTGTAGAACGCCAGCGAGGCCCGCGACGTAGCCGGCACGCCGAAGCGCTCCATAACCGGCTGCGCGCAGTGATGGCCGGCCCGGATCGCGATGCCGCGGCGGTCGAGTATGGTGGCGATATCGTGCGGATGCACGCCATCCATCACGAACGAGAGCACGGCGGCTTTCTTCCGCGCCGTCCCGATCAGCCGCAGGCCTTCAACTCCCAGCAGCGCTTCCGTTCCGTATTCCAGCAGCTCGTGCTCGTACTCGGCGATGCGGTCCATGCCGATGCCCGTCATGTAATCGAGCGCGGCCCCCAGCCCGATCGCGCCCGCGATGTGCGGCGTGCCCGCCTCGAACTTGTACGGCAGATCGTTGTACAGCGTCTTCTCAAACGTAACCGAGCGGATCATGTCGCCCCCGCCCTGCCACGGAGGCATCGCTTCGAGCAGTGCGGCTTTTCCATAAAGCACGCCGATTCCGGTGGGCCCGAATGTCTTGTGCCCCGAAAAGACGTAGAAATCGCAGTCCAGCAGGCGCATGTCCGCCTGCATGTGCGGCACGGCCTGCGCGCCGTCCACCAGGACCACCGCGCCCGCCCGGTGCGCGATCCGCACCATCTCCGCCGCCGGGTTGATCGTGCCGAGCGCGTTCGAAACATGCGCCAGCGCGACAATCTTCGTCCGCGGCCCGACGAGCTTTTCGAACTCCTCCAGGATCACTTCGCCGCTGTCGTCGACCGGAGCCACGCGCAGCGCCGCCTGCTTCTCCTCGGCAAGCATCTGCCACGGCACGATGTTGGAATGGTGCTCGAGCGCCGTAATCAGAATCTCGTCGCCGGGCCCTACGTTGGCGCGCCCGTACGTCTGCGCCACAAGGTTGACCGCCTCCGTCGCGCCGCGCGTGAACACGATTTCCCGCGTCGAGCGGGCATTCAAAAAACGGCGAACGGTTTCCCGCGCCCCCTCATAAGCGGCCGTGGACCGTTCACTCAGCATGTGTACGCCGCGATGCACGTTGGCGCAGTCCTGCGCGTAGAAGCGCGTGATTTCATCAATCACGGCCCGCGGCTTCTGCGATGTCGCGGCGTTGTCGAGATACACCAGCGGATAGCCGTGAACCGTCTGCGCCAGGGCGGGGAAGTCCGCGCGAATCCGCTGGACATCGAACTGCGAAGCCGTCCTTGTTCCGGTTCTCATTGGACGCCGCCTTGCAGCCGCTCGAACAGGGCGGCCGACAGCCGCGCCCGGATCGCTTCCACCGGGACGGCGTCGATCAAATCGCTCGTGAACGCGTAGGTGAGCAGGCTGCGCGCCTCCTCCAGGCCGATGCCCCGGCTGCGCAGGTAGAAGACCGCGTCCTGGTCCACCTGGCCCACCGTGGCTCCGTGCGTACACCGCACGTCGTCGGCGTAAATTTCCAGTTGCGGCTTGGTGTTGATCACCGCGTCGCGCGACAGCAGCAGGTTCTTGTTCCGCTGGATCGCGTCGGTCTTCTGAGCCTCCGGCCGTACGATGATGCGGCCGTGGAAGACGGCTTCGGATTTGCCGTCCAGAATGCCCTTGTACAACTCGTGGCTAGTGGTATGCGGGCGCGCGTGATCGAGCGTTGTGTGGTTGTCCACGTGCTGCCGGCCGGTCGTCAGGTACAGGCCGTTCAGCGTACACTCGGCGCCTTCGCCCTCGAGCGCCGCTCTGATCTCATTCCGCGCCAGCGCCGCGCCGAGCGCGATGTTGTGAGACCTGACGCTGCTGCTCGCGCCCTGCCGCACACGCAGCAGCCCGCAGTGGAGCGCCTGGGCCGCCTCCGCCTGGAGTTTCACATGCGCAATGACCGCGCCGTCGGCCGCGATCAGGTCGGTGACGGCGTTCGTGAAATACGCGCCGTCCTCCAGCCCGAGATATCCTTCGACAAGGACCGCCTGGCTGTCGCGCCCTGCCACGATCAGGGTTCGGGGATACGAAACGCCGCTGCCGGACGCGAGATACAGAACATAAACAGGCTGCTCGGAGACGCAGCCGTTGCCGATCCGGATGAACGCACCGTCTTCGAACAGCGCCGTGTTCAATGCGGCAAGCGCGTTGTCGTCAAGCTGCTCGGCCTCGGCAAACGATGTCCAATCCAGGCCCGCGCCCAGGTTGCCCGCCGTGATTCCCTCGGGCGGAGCGGACAGCTCCGGAACATAGCGCCCGTTGACGAAGACCAGCCGGGGACATCCCAAGTCCGCAAACGGCGCCTCCGCGAGCCGTTCCCGCACGGCTTCCGCGGGCGTCGGCGCGGCGGGCTCGTACGGCCGTTTCAAGAACGGCGCCAGGTTGGTGTACTTCCAATCCTCGTCCTTCGTGGTGGGAAAACCAAGCGCGGCGAAACGCTCGGCAGCGGCGCGGCGCAACTCGTGCAGTCCGGGGAGCGACTTGGCCCGCCGCGCGAACGCGGCAAGGTACGGTCCCTGGTTCTCGTGAATGGGAACGATGGTCGCCGGCATATGCTCTCTCTTAAGACCTCACGGGCGCCGTCTCCGCTTCGAGCCCGGCGTAGCCCTGCTGTTCGAGTTCGAGCGCCAGGTCCTTGCCGCCCGAGCGCACGATGCGGCCGTTGTACATCACGTGAACGAAATCCGGCACCACGTAATTCAGCAGCCTTTGATAGTGGGTCACCACCAGCATGCCCCGCTCGGGACCGCGCATTGCGTTGATGCCGTTGGCCACCGCCTTGAGCGCGTCGATGTCCAGGCCCGAATCGGTCTCATCGAGAATGCACAGGCGCGGGTCCAGCACCGCCATCTGGAAAACTTCGTTCCGCTTTTTCTCACCGCCGGAAAACCCTTCGTTCACCGGCCGCGAAAGCAGGTCCTCGCTGAGTCCCAGCAGGTTCGCTTTCTCCTTCACCAGTTCCAGAAAATCGAAGGCGTCCAGTTCTTCGAGCCCCTGGTGTTTGCGCCGGGCGTTCACGGCCGCCCGCAGAAAGTACATGTTGGTCACGCCGGGAATCTCAACCGGATATTGAAACGCCAGAAAGATGCCCTCGCGCGCGCGATCCTCCGGCGCCATTTCCAACAGGTTTTTGCTCTCAAAGATAACCTCGCCGCCGGTAACCTCGTAGATATCGCGCCCGGCCAGCACCTGCACCAGAGTGCTTTTCCCGGACCCGTTCGGCCCCATGATCGCGTGGACCTCACCGGCCTTGATCGTGAGGTCTATCCCCTTGAGAATCTCCTTCTCCTGAACCCGAGCCTGCAAATTTCTGATTTCCAGCAATGCTCTCTCCTCTGTCGTGAAACCCTACCCTACGCTGCCTTCCAGACTTACGCTAAGCAGCCGCTGCGCTTCCACGGCGAACTCCATCGGCAGCTCGCGAAAAACTTCCTTGCAGAATCCGTTGACGATCATCGACACCGCGTCCTCGCTCGATATGCCGCGCTGCCGGCAGTAAAAGATCTGGTCCTCGCCGATGCGCGACACCGACGCCTCGTGCTCCACTTGCGCCGAGGGGTTTTTCACTTCGAGGTAGGGGAACGTGTGCGCGCCGCATTCGTTGCCCAGCAGCATCGAGTCGCACTGCGAGTAGTTGCGCGCCCCCTCCGCGCCCTGCAGTATCTTCACCATTCCCCGGTAGCTGTTTTGCCCGCGCCCAGCCGAGATGCCCTTCGAGACGATGGTCGAGCGCGTGTTCTTCCCGATGTGGATCATTTTGGTGCCGGTGTCCGCCTGCTGCCGGTTGTTGGTCACCGCCACCGAGTAGAACTCGCCCACCGAGTTCTCGCCCATCAGGATGCAGCTCGGGTACTTCCACGTGATCGCCGACCCCGTCTCAAGCTGCGTCCAGGAGATCTTGGAATTCACGCCGGCGCACTTGCCTCGCTTCGTCACGAAGTTGTAAATGCCGCCCTTGCCGTCCTTGTCGCCCGGATACCAGTTCTGAACCGTGGAGTACTTGATCTGCGCGTTGTCCAGCGCCACCAGTTCCACAACCGCCGCGTGCAACTGGTTGCTGTCGCGGATCGGCGCCGTGCAGCCTTCCAGGTAGCTGACGTAGGCGCCCTCGTCGGCCACAATCAGCGTGCGCTCGAACTGGCCCGTGTCCTTGGCGTTAATCCGGAAGTACGTGGAAAGCTCCATCGGGCAGCGGACGCCCTTCGGCACGTAACAGAACGAGCCGTCGCTGAACACCGCCGAATTCAGCGCGGCGAAAAAGTTATCGGAGTAGGGAACCACCGAGCCCAAATACTTTTCCACCAGCTCCGGGTGCTCCTGGACCGCCTCCGAAAACGAACAGAAAATGATCCCCAGCTCCGCCAGCTTCTCTTTGAATGTGGTGGCCACCGAAACGCTGTCGAAAACCGCGTCCACGGCCACCCCCGCCAGCGCCTCCTGCTCTCGCAACGGGATCCCCAGCTTCTCATAGGTGCGGAGCAGTTCCGGATCCACTTCGTCCAGGCTCTTCGGCCGGCTCGCGGCGGCCTTCGGCGCCGAGTAGTAGACGATGCTCTGATAGTCAATCGGGGCGTAGTGTACGTTGGCCCACTTCGGCTCGGTCATCTTGGTCCAGTGCCGGTAGGCTCTGAGCCGCCACTCCAACATGAACTTGGGTTCATGTTTCTTGGCCGAGATCAGCCGGATGATGTCCTCGTTCAACCCCGCGGGGACCGAATCCGTCTCGATCTCCGTGACAAAGCCGTACTTGTACTCCTGGCGCGTAAACGCCTGGATCTGGTCCGTTGAAGAGCTCATGGAAACTCCGTGCAGGATGTCATTCCAAGGGTAACGGAATCTGTACAAAAAAGTCAAGATTAAAGAGCCGGAATGTTCCGAAAGCCGGCCAAAAACAGAAATGCCCGCCTCGAGATGAGGCAGGCATTTCCTTCCTTGCCCTGTTCTACCAGGGTGATGTTCTATGGGAGAATCAGTTTCGACGGAAACGCAACCGCCAAAACTCTTTGTGATTGGATCTTATTGCACCCGGGCGGGTAAATCAAGGAAAAAAGCTGGGTGGCTCCGAATCGCTCCAAGCTCTTCTAGGGAAATACCTTAGCCGCTGCCCCATTTTTCCTCAGGCTGTGGAAAACCTGTGGGAGGGGTTCATTTCGGACCTTAGGTTTTCCGTCTAATTTATAGAAACTGGGCGGTTTGTACATCCGCCCACATGGTCCGCCGAGTCCCGCTCCGGCGCCTCCGTTGGGCTTAACCTGTTGAAAACGTGTGTATCCCGCCCTCCTACCGGCGGTCATCCAGGTGCAGAACGATCACTGGGTCCTCGACCTTGCCCCTCCGGGACCAAGCCCGCAGGAAACCGAACACCAGGCCCGCGGCGATGAACAACGCCATCAGAATGCCAGCGAGAATAAAGACGTTCAGGAGCAGGTTCCCAACATTGTCGCGCGGGGTCGGCATCCGCTCGGCTTCGGTGATGACCGCCTGGTACCGCACCTCGGCCAGCAGCCGTTCGGCCGCGTCTGCATCCGGGGGCGCGATCGCGGCGGCCACCAGAGGCCCGGAGCGCTTCGCCATGACCCCTGGCAGCTTGCGGAAGGCCTCCAACTGCATCGAGGCGATCTGGGGCGTCGGGTAGGAAAATACGGCCAGGCTGAAGTCTCCCGCTTTGGTTGTGTAGGAGCCGGCCTCAACTTCACACCCCAAATGAAACGCCGCGACGGAGGGCGGGATCCGCGGCACGAACCTGTCAAGCGCGAGGGGTCCCAGGATGTAGCGCGTGGAGTTCGGCGCCAGGCCGCCGGCGGGCAGGTACGACCTCGGGAATTCCGCCGCGTTCACAGGCCGCAGTTCCCGGAGAAAGGGTTCCAGGTCGGCCACTGCCGGCTTCCACCCTGCGAACTGAAGCAGGTAGTTGTAGTAGACCAGCATGACGCCGTCGCTGGTCTCGACGGCGGCGCTCGCAAGCTGCGACGGCTTCGCATCCGCCGGCCGCTGCCACAGGAACGCGGCGAGGGCGCCGGTCGGGTCGTGGAGCCGGTAGCCCGTCGCGGTGAACTTTTTCTCGCCCAAGGCGTATTCGGCCTGCTCGGAATGTTCGAGGCCGTACTCGCTCCACAGCGCCTTGTCCTTCACGGTCAGGGCCTTCGTGGCAGTCTTGGCGGCGCCGCCGAGCTGGTCGGGCCAGATCGCCGCCCCGGCCGGCGTGGCGAGGCCCGCCGCCACCACCAGCGCGACTGCGCGAAGCGTCCTCACGCGTCGGCTCCGCAGCACTTCTTGTACTTCTTGCCGCTGCCGCACGGGCACGGCTCGTTGCGACCCACCTTCGTGCTCTTGAAGACCGTTTTTGCCGTTGAAGCGGATTTTTCGCCTCCGACAAACTGCAACTCAGCCATCTCTTTGTCTTTCTTACGCTGGATATTCCGCGTGAAGTCCTCGAGGGTGGCCTGTGCTGCCGCGCGCTGCTGTGCGGCTGCCGCCACCGCTTCCTGCTCGGCTTCCGTGTCTTCGGGGTACTCCTGCTCCGAGAAGGGCAGGGAAAGCCGGTCCGCCTCGACCGGCCGGAGGAAGAACAGATACCGGATAACCTCGTCCTCGATGCGGTCCCGCAGCGCCTCGAACAGCATGAAGGATTCCTTCTTGTACTCGACCAGAGGATCCTTCTGCCCGTAGCCGCGCAGCCCGATGCCTTCCTTGAGGTGATCCATCGACAGCAAGTGGTCCTTCCACTGGGCGTCGATGACGTGCAGCATGATGAGGCGCTCGGTCTCGCGCATGGCCTCCGGACCGATGAGCTCCTCTTTTTCCCGATACTTGGCCTCGATCTGCTCGTAAACGGCGTCCTCGATCTCTCCTCGGTTCATCGAGGCGAGCTCCGCGGTGTTGATCTTGACGCCGAACTGGCTGTTCACGTCCGTCTGCAGGCCGGCCAGGTCCCAGGTGCTCGGGTGGCTCTTCTCCGGTATGCGCGAATCCATGAAGAACTGGAGGATGCTGCGCACGGTCGAGAAAACCCACTCTCGCTGATCTTCCTTCTCGATCAGTTGCCGCCGCCACCGGTAGATGAACTCGCGCTGCTTGTTCATCACGTCGTCGTATTCGAGCAGGTGCTTTCTGGCGGCGAAGTTCTGGGCCTCAACGGCCTTCTGCGCGGCCGCGATCCGCTTGGTGATCAGCCGCGACTCGATGGGCACGTCCTCTTCCATGCCGAGCCGGAGCATGAGGTTCTGAATGCGCTCGCCGCCGAAGATGCGCAGCAGGTCGTCCTGAAGCGAAAGGAAGAAACGCGAGCTGCCCGGGTCGCCCTGGCGTCCCGCGCGGCCTCGCAACTGGTTATCGATACGCCGCGACTCGTGGCGCTCGGTGCCGCAGATGTGCAGCCCGCCCAGGGCCACCACTTCGTCGTGCTCGCGGTCGGTTTCTTCCTTGTAGCGCTTGAATACCGCGTCCCACTCTTCTTTCGGGACGTTGTCGGGGTCTCTGTTCTGTTTCCGGAAATAATCCCTGGTCTGATACTCGGGGTTGCCGCCGAGCAGAATGTCGGTTCCGCGTCCCGCCATGTTGGTGGAGACCGTGACCGCGCCTTTCCGCCCCGCCTGCGCCACGATGTAGGCTTCCCGCTCGTGATTCTTGGCGTTCAGGATCTCGTGCTTGACCCCCATGCGGCGGAGTATGCCCGACAGCTTTTCCGATTTCTCCACCGAGATCGTGCCCACCAACACCGGCTGCCCGCGCTCCTGGCACGCCTTGATCTCCTTCGCCGCGTTCCGGAACTTTTCTTCCTCGGTGCGGTAGACAACGTCCGGGTACTCTTTCCGCACGAGCGGGCGGTTGGTGGGGATGACCACGACGTCAAGCTTGTAAATCTTGTCGAACTCCGCCGCTTCAGTCTCCGCCGTACCGGTCATGCCGGCCAGCTTCTTGTACATGCGGAAGTAGTTCTGGAAGGTGATGGTGGCCAGCGTCTGGTTTTCGCGCTGGACCTTTACGCCTTCTTTGGCCTCCACCGCCTGGTGCAGCCCGTCGCTCCAGCGCCGGCCCGGCATCAGGCGGCCGGTGAACTCGTCGACAATGATCACCTCGCCGTCCTTGACCAGGTAATCCTTGTCCCGCTGGAACAGCACGTGGGCCTTCAGCGCCTGCTCCACGTGGTGCTTCCACTCGATGGTCTCCAGGTCCCACAGCGTAGGCAGTCCGAGCAGCCGCGCCGCTTTGTCGAAACCTTCGTCGGTGAGCGCGACGGTGCGCGCCTTCTCGTCTACGGTGTAGTCCCCGGTGAAGTATTTCTCGCCCGGCTCCTTGCCTTCGATCACCTCGCCCCGCACCAGCTTGGGAATGATGCGGTTCACTTTGAAGTACTTGTCGGTGGATTCCTCGCTCGGGCCGGAGATGATCAGCGGCGTGCGCGCCTCGTCGATCAGAATCGAGTCCACCTCGTCGACGATGGCGTAGTTGTGCCCCCGCTGAACGCAGTCCTCGACCCGGTACTTCATGTTGTCGCGCAGGTAGTCGAAGCCGAACTCGTTGTTGGTGCCGTAAGTGACGTCCGCGTTGTAGGACTGCTGCCGCTCGCGGTCGTCGAGATCGTGGACGATCACACCCACGCTCAGCCCCAAGAATTTGTACAGCTTCCCCATCCACTCGGCGTCGCGCCGGGCCAGGTAGTCGTTCACCGTAACCACGTGTACGCCTTTGCCTTCAAGTGCGTTCAGGTACACGGGAAGCGTGGCCACCAGCGTTTTTCCTTCGCCGGTCTTCATCTCGGCGATTTTGCCCCGGTGCAGGACAATGCCGCCGATGAGCTGCACGTCGAAGTGCCGCATGTTCAGCACGCGGCGGCTGGCCTCGCGCGCCACAGCGAACGCCTCTACGAGCAGCTCATCCAGAGTCGCGCCCTGGGCGAGCCGCTCCTTGAATTGCACGGTTTTGGCCGCGAGTTCCTGATCGGAAAGTTGCCGCAGTTGCGGTTCCAGGTCGTTGATGGCGGCAACCAGAGGTCGCATCGCCTTGATCTGGCGCTCATTCCGGGTTCCAAAGATCTTGGCGAGGATAGCGTCAAGCATGATAAAGACTTTGTTAACTATTTTATCAGCTAACGTCTGCACAATTGCCGGGAATTGCTGTGGGCGGCATCCTCACACCCCCGGCATCTCCGGCCAGCGGTGGCGCGGATACCTTCTGCTCAATTCGCGCCGGACCGCCGGATACAGACGCTCCCAGAACCCGGCCAGGTCTGTTGTTGTCTGCACCGGCCGGTTATTGGGCGCAAGCAGGTGCACCACCACCGGCGCTTTGCCGCCGGCGATTCTCGGCGTTTCCCGCATCCCGAAAAATTCCTGGAGCCGCGCCGCGATCCACGGCGTCCGCCCGCGCGCGTAGTTCACCTTCACGAACCGCCCGCTCGGGAGCTGCAGCCGCGCCGGTGCATACTCCTCCAGCGCCCGCCGCCCGCCTGCCGGGATGGCGGCCTCCAGCGCCCGCAGCAAGCCGCCCTTCCGGGCCGCGTTCTCCAGTTCCGCAAAGCTCGCGAGCCCGCGGCACAGCGACGCCAGCGCCGCGCGCACGTCCTCCTCGCCCAGCTCCCTCACCAGCGGAGTATGCTCCGATGCGAACGCCGCGCGGGCGAGAAACTGCTCCAGTTCCTCCGGCTCACAAAATCGCGCGATTCCGGCGTCGAGCGCCTTTTCGGCCAGCAGGCGGGCCGCCTGCTCGGAATCGCGCGGCGCTCCCCGGCTCTCATCGATCACGAGCTTGTCGTACAACAGCGCGCCGGATTCCTCCACGCGCTCCGCCGCGCGGTTCCACTCCAGCCCGCGCCGTTCGGTCACGCGCTCGGGAAAAAGATCGAGCAGCCATTCCGGCTCGATGCCGCTCGCCAGTCTCACCAGGGGCAGCCCGTGCTCGCTTCGTTCCTCGATATCCACGGCCACCAGGAATTCATGGTTCCGCACCACGCTTGCCGGCGAAAGCACCGCCGAACCGCCCGAGGCCAGCAGCAGATCGTTTCCTTTCCGTCTTCTGGCGACGCGGTCCGGAAATGCCGCCAGCACCGCCATGAGCAGAGCCTCATCGCCGCCCGTGCCACGCGGCCCTCGCAGCGCGAAGCGCCGGATCTGCTCGAAGAGCCGGCGCGTCCGGGGCTCCCACTCGGTTTCGAGCAGCAGGAGCAGATCTGATGGCCCGGCGCGCTCCGCATCACGCGGCAGCCGCTCGCCGGAACTCAGCAGCGCCGCGAGCGCGCACCCGTCGTCTGCCGCTCCGCGGGCCGCCGCCTCCAAAATCAGCCGCGCCAGGCGCGGATGCACGGGCATGGCGGCCATCCGCCGCCCCGCCGGCGTCAGCCGTCCCTCTTCATCCAGCGCGCCCAGCCGCCGGAGCAGCTCGCCCGCCGCCTCGACGGCCACTTCCGGAGGTTTTTCCAGCCACTGCAACTCCGCCGGGCGCACCCCCATCGCCGCCAGCACGAGCACGAGCTGGGTCAATTCCACCCGCGCGATTTCCGCCACATCCTGCGCCGGCCGCCGGTGAAAATCCTCTGCCGGATACAGCCGGATGACCCGGCCGGGCCGCGTGCGCCCGGCACGCCCGGCGCGCTGGTTGGCGGATGCCTTGCTGATCCGCGACACAGTCAGCCTGGGAAGCCCGGACCACGGCGACTGGCTGGCCACACGCGCCAGCCCGCTATCGATTACCGCCGTCACGCCCTCGATCGTCACCGAGCTTTCCGCCACGTTGGTCGACAGGATCACTTTCCGCCGGTCCGCAGGCGCGATGGCGCGTTCCTGTTCTTCGGGCGAAAGGTCCCCGTGTAACGGAAGCAGCAGCAGCCCCGCCCTTTGCGCCACCCGCTCGCACGCCCGGGCCGCCCGCCGGATTTCCGCCGCGCCCGGCAAAAACACCAGCACGTCGCCGTCGAGCTCGTCGCGCAGCAGCGTCTCCAGGCTTGCCGCAACCTGCTGTTCCAGGGGTTCGGGCGACGACGGTCTGTAGGCGATCGAAAGCTCATGCTGCCGCCCTTCCGACCGCAGCACCGGGCAGCCGCCCAGGTAATCCGCCACCGGCCCCGTTTCGATAGTCGCCGACATGACCACCAGCCGCAGGTCCCGCCGCGGGCCTTCCTGCAAGCGGCGCAGCAGAGCCAGCGCCGTATCTCCTTCCAGGTGCCGCTCGTGAAACTCGTCCAGCAGGACGGCGGAGACGCCGCGCAGTTCCGGGTCCGACAGCAACCTGCGTGTCAGCACGCCCTCGGTCATGAATTTGAGGCGGGTTTGCGGCCCCGCCACCTCCTCGAAGCGCACCTGGTATCCCACCGTCTCGCCGGCGCGTTCCCCGAGTTCAGACGCCACCCGACGCGCCGCCAGCCGCACGGCTAATCTCCGCGGTTCCAGCACCAGGACCTCGCCGGGCAGTTCCCGCATCACCGCCGGCGGGACACGCGTCGTTTTGCCGGCGCCCGGCGGCGCTTCGAGCACCAGCGCGCGCGCCTTCCCGAGCGTCTCCAGCACAGCGGGAATCAGCGGATCGATTGGCAGCGCGATTGACATCGCCCTCCCATTTTACGGACCATAGCGCTATGCAAGTCTCCCCGCTGTCTCCGCCCGCGCGGCTGCTCATGGGGCCCGGCCCCAGCATGGTTGAGCCCCGCGTCTATGAGGCGATGCGGCTGCCCATTGTCAGCCACGTCGATCCGTACTTTTTCGAGGTTGCTGAGGACATCCGCCGCATGCTTGGCATGGTGTTCGGCACGGAGAGCCACTTCACAATGGTCATTTCCGGCACCGGCAGCGCGGGCATGGAGACCGCCGTCACCAACTTCGCCGGCGCGGGTACGCGTTTCGCCGTTTTTGCCAACGGTTACTTTTGCGACCGCATCACGGATATCGCAAAGCGCCAAGGTGCCGCGGTTGTGCGCTTTGAAAAACCCTGGGGCGAGACCTTCAGCGATGTCGAGGCGCGGGACTTCATTTTGCGCGAACGCCCGGAAGTCGTCGCTTATGTCCAGGCCGAAACGTCCACCGGCGCCTGGCAGGACGGCAAGGCGATCTGCGAAGCCGCGCACGAAGTGGGCGCTCTCGTGATCGCCGATTGTGTGACGTCGCTGGGCGGGATGCCGGTCAAAATGGACGAAGCCGGCATCGATATCGCTTACAGTTGCTCCCAAAAGGGCCTGAGCTGCCCGCCCGGACTGGCCCCCATCTCGCTTTCACTGAGGGCGCTTGAAGTCCTGCGTGCCCGCGAGGCGCCGGTGCGTTCCTTTTATTTCGATCTGAAACTGCTCGACGACTATTACGAAGGCGCGCACCGGTACCACCACACCGCCCCGGTCAGCATGTTCTACGCTCTGCGGGAAGCTCTTGCCGTGGCCGTGGAAGAAGGGTTGGAACGCCGCTGGGAACGGCACCGGCTCAACCACCTCGCGCTCGTCGCAGGTTTGGAGGCGATGGGGCTTGCCATGCACGTGCGGAATCCCGCCCACCGCCTCTGGACGCTCAACACGCCGCGGCTGCCCGAGGGCGTTGACGACGCGAAGATCCGAAGGCGGCTGATTGAGGAACACGGTATCGAGATTCTCGGCGGCTTCGGGCCGCTCGCCGGCCGAATTCTTCGCATCGGCCTGATGGGAGCTTCCTCCACCTGCTCGAACGTGTTGACGCTGCTTGCCGCGCTCGAATCCGCGCTGAAAGCGGAGGGCTACCAGCCGCCCGCGAGCGGCGCCGACGCGGCGGAGCAAGTCTACGCCGGCGCCGCCGCCGTGTGACCTGCCGCCTTCAGAACGCCCAGCGCCAGAGGCTCGCGCCGGACGTGTATCCCGCGCCGACGGCCGCGAACAGCACCAGCCCGCCTTTCTTCAACTGCCCGGCGGCGATCGCGTCGCGGGTCGCCAGCGGGATTGTGCCCGAGGTTGTGTTCCCGTACCGGTCGATGTTGATGATCACCTTTTCGCAATTGATCCCGAGGCGGTCGGCCGTAGCCTGAATAATTCTGCGGTTCGCCTGGTGCGGTATCATCGCCGCGATATCGTTTGGTTTGATGCCGTTTCTTTCCAGCAAAGCCTGGCACGTCTCGTACATCTTACGCACGGCGTACTTGAACACCTGCTGGCCGTCCTGGTGTACGTAGTGAAGACGTTTCTCGACGGTCTCGATCGAAGGCGGCATGCGGCTTCCGCCCGCCGGCATAAACAGGTACGGCGCTCCCGAACCGTCGATCTCATTGATGCAATCGATCAGGCCCATCGAATCGTCGTCGGTCGCTTCGACCAGCATCGCGCCCGCGCCGTCGCCGAACAGCACGCAGGTGGCGCGGTCCGTGTAATCGATGATCCGCGACATGGTGTCGGCTCCGATCACCAGAACCTTCTTGTGTCTGCCGGAGATTACGAGATGCGCGGCCGTGGTCAAGCCGTACAGGAAACTCGAGCATGCGGCGATCAGGTCGAAGCCCCAGGCGCCTTTCGCCCCCAACTGCTTCTGGACCAAACAAGCCGTCGAGGGAAACATCATATCCGGGGTCACGGTGCAGACCAGAATCATTTCGATCTCGGTCGCGTCGATGCCGCGCTGGGCCAGCGCCTCCCGGGCGGCGCTGACCGCCAGGTCCGAGGTCGCCACCTCCGGGGCGGCGATGTGGCGCTCGCGAATCCCGGTACGCTCCAGGATCCACTCGTTGCTGGTCTCCACCATCTTCTCTAGATCAAAATTCGTCAACACGCGCGGCGGAACGTAGCAACCGAGCGCGCTGATCATCGCATTAGGCACGAATCCTCCAATATCGGGTTAAAGAACACATGGTATCGCGGCGAAAACGAACAGAAGGCGATAATCAACCCAATCTTGCTATGTTAAATACTACGGAGATGCAAGTCGAGAGCGCTCTTTTCTTTGAGACTCCCCGAGAGATTTATACCCGTGTTTTCCGCGACTTGAAACCGAGGACGAAACCTCCGGAAATCACCGTTACCTTCTGCCGGTTCGCCAACCCGGACAGTTTTGCCCGCTTGGAATCGGGCCGGATCGAGATCCGGATGAGCGATCTGCTGGAGGGCGCCCCGGCTCCGGTGATGGAAGCCCTCGCCTACATACTACTCGGAAAACTGCTCCGGCGCCCCGTGCCGGCCTCCTACGCCTACCGCTACCGGCTCTATCTCAATCGCCACGACGTCAGGCGAAGCATCCATCTCATCCGGCAGATCCGCGGGCGGAAATTCATTTCCGGCCCGCAGGGGAAGCATTTCAACCTAGAGGAGCGCTTCGAGGAGCTGAATTTCCGGCACTTCAACGGACTGATGGCTCGCCCGCTGCTGGGGTGGAGCCGCCGCGCGTCCCGCACCATGCTGGGGCACTACGACCCCTCCCACAACGCCATCATCATCAGCAAGTTGCTCGACGATCCGAAAGTGCCCCAAGTTGCCCTGGACTACGTTCTCTTCCACGAGATGCTGCACCTCCGCTACCCGGCGCAGACTCGCGGCGCCCGCCGCAGCGTCCACACCGCCGAGTTCCGGGAGGCGGAACGCGCCTTCCCCGGCATCCAGGAAGCGAAGTCTTTTTTGAAGACGATCTGAGCGTTGGGACGCACCGGCATAGGGGGTGCTCGCAGCGCATCAAGTTGGGGCGCCCTGAATCCTACAGCAGCTTTTCCAGCTTTGAGCCCGGGACCACGATGGTTTGGGAGCGCTCGGGTCCCGTCGAGATCGCGCCGACCTCCACGCCGGTTTTCTCTGCGAGGAACTGCAGATAGTCGCGGGCGCGGGCGGGCAGGTCCGCGTACTTCGTTATGCCTGCGGTGCGTGCGCCCCAGCCGGGCAGCTTTTCGTAGACGGGCTCCACGGCCGCCATCGCCTGGGTGGTGGCGGGCATGTCGGAAATCTCCTTGCCGCACAGCTTGTAGCCGGTACAGACGGGAATCTCCCGGAAGCTGTCGAGCACGTCCAGCTTGGTGACGATCAGGCTGTCGAACCCGTTGATCATTGCGGTGTAGCGGAGCAGCGGAACATCAAACCATCCGCAGCGCCGCGGCCGCCCCGTGACGGCGCCGAACTCGTTCCCGATTTTCCGCAGCTCATCGCCCGTGGCGCCGTGGATTTCGGTGGGAAACGGACCGCCGCCGACCCGCGTGATGTAAGCCTTGGTCACGCCCAGCACCGCGCCGATACGCGTGGGAGCCACACCGGTGCCGCTGGCAACCCCGCCCGCGCCGGCGCTGGACGAGGTCACATATGGGTACGTGCCGTGGTCGATATCGAGCATCGTGCCTTGCGCGCCCTCGAACAGCAGCCGCTTGCCGTCCCGAATCGCCGCGTCCAGCATGGCGGCAGTGTCCACCACCAGCGGCGCGATGCGTGCGCCATACTCTTCGTACTGGCGGCGCGTGGCCTCAACGTCCACCGGCTCTCCCAGTTGGAAGGCGGCTCGCAGCACTTCTTTATCCGCGGCCAGGTTGTTATAAATGGGGCGGAACACCTCCGGATCTATGAGGTCGGCGATGCGTATGCCGCGCCGGCCGGCCTTGTCTTCGTAACATGGCCCGATGCCGCGCGAGGTCGTGCCGATCGCGCGCCCCGGCCGCGCCTCCGAGAGCTGCTCCATCATCCGGTGAAACGGCGTGATGACATGCGCACGATTGCTGACGAACAACCGGCCCTTGACCGAAATTCCGGCGGCTTCAAGGCCCGCAATTTCCTGGAGCAGCGCGGCCGGGTCCACCACCACGCCGTTGCCGATCACCGCCTGCTTGTTTTTCCTCAGAATTCCCGAAGGGACGAGCTTCAGAATCACTTTGCGGTCGCCTATGCGCACCGTGTGCCCGGCGTTATGACCGCCCTGATAGCGGACAACCACGTCGAAGCGTTCCGAAAACAGATCGACGACTTTTCCTTTTCCTTCATCCCCCCACTGTGCGCCAAGTACGACCAGATTGCTCATTTGTTTTTCTATAGACCGTATTCAATTGTAGCGAACTGCACCCGCTTTCCGGGTACCATAAAAACAGTTCCGGCGGATTCATGACCGCTTGTGCCGCGGCGCAGTGTTTCATGGCGGCCGGAGCTTCGGGAAAATGCTTAAGAATTTCGTAATTCAGTTGCTAGCCTTCCTCGTTTTGGCGCTTCCGGCCGTTGCTCAACAGGCCGATCTTTCTATTGTTGGCGGCGGTGGTTTTTCCGCCGGCGACGACCAGGATACGCACGGAGTCTCGGCCGTGGGACTCAGCTTTGGCTTTCCGTACTCCGGAAGCCACCGGATACAGCTCGATTACCTGTTCAACAATGTCCATGGCGCGATCGAAGATCGTCATTTCGCCACCGCAAGCTATGTACTGCAAGGCGCGCGTGGGCGGACCCGGCCGTTTTTTCAGATCGGCGCCGGTGTTGTCCGCCGCACATTCAGAGCTGGCCCCCTGAGGGCGAACGACACCAGTTTCGCCGCTGTCTTCGGCGGCGGGGCTACGATCAGCGTGTGGGAGTCGGTGTTCATCCGGCCGCAAATCCGGATCTACGGGCACGTCGGACCCACCTTGACGGTGCTGCCTGCCGTGAGCGTGGGATACCGGTTCTAAGGCGAAGCGCCGCCGCTTGCGGACCGGCCTGTTGCCCCCGGAACAGGCCGGACTCAATATGTTACGCTGGCGGTGATGGAGCTTTCCCAGGTTTTTCTTTCGCTTGGCGAAGATGTATTCGCTCAGCTTATCCGTCAGATTTCGATCGGAAAACTCAAGACGTACCAGCTTTATGAGACGTTGAAAACGCGCGCCCACGTCGCGAAGCTCAATACCGAGAGCCTCCGCAAGGGGATTCCGCGATTCTGGGCGCGCTTGCAGCAGGGCGATGAGGATTTCGCCAAAGATTTGGCGCAGGCGGTGCTGATCGCGCACCTCGATATGATCCGGGCGGTTCTGGACTTCCTCGGCATCCCCAATCAGGACGGCTTTTTCGATAAGAACCTGGACGCGGAGCAGTACCTGACCGAGGGCTGGCAGGAGCGGGTTTACCAGGAGTTCCGCGGCAAGTATTCCGAACCCGTGCTGCGGCTCTACATCAACCATCTCGCCTGGGAGCTTTCCAAGACCCCCGAGGTGTTCACGCCGGTTGCCTGATCCATGCCCGAATCCACTCTATCTTTGAAATCTACGCTGAACGAACTTGAGGCGAGCGCGCGGGCGCGGCTCGAAGCGGCGGCCGGACCCGAGGATCTCGAGTCCGTGCGCGTCGAGGTGCTTGGCCGCAAGGGCGTTCTCGCGCAAATCAGCAAGCAGATGGGCCGGCTCGCCCCGGAGGAACGCGCGCGCATCGGGAAGCTGCTGAACTCCGTGAAG
This sequence comes from Rhodospirillales bacterium, assembly GCA_050261015.1. Taxonomy (GTDB): domain Bacteria; phylum Acidobacteriota; class Terriglobia; order Bryobacterales; family Bryobacteraceae; genus Fen-330. The sequence continues at coordinate 24,535 of JBLNCW010000026.1, forward strand.
GCGAGTCTGGAAGCCGCGATCGAAACGAGCAGGGCGCGCTTCGAACAACAGGCGATGGCCGCCCGGCTGGATGCCGAATGGGTCGATTTAACGCTCCCCGCGCCGGGCCCACGCCCGGGCAGCCTGCATCCCATAACCCAGATCCAGCGTGAGATCGAGGATCTGTTCACCTCGATGGGATTCGCCGTGCTCGACGGCCCCGAGGTGGAAACCGAGTACCACAACTTCGATGCGCTGAACATCCCGCCCGATCATCCCGCGCGCGATATGCAGGACACCTTCTGGATCACCGGCGGCAACTGGATCACCGGCGGCAACCTGTTGCGAACCCACACCTCACCCGTGCAGGTGCGCGGCATGGAGCGCTTCGGGCCGCCGCTGCGCATGATCGCGCCGGGCCGCGTGTTCCGCAATGAGGAAGTAGACGCCTCGCACGAGCACACCTTCTATCAGCTCGAAGGCATGATGATCGACCGCGACGTCTCGGTGGCCCACCTGATCTATTTCATGAAGACCCTGCTCAGCCACATCTTCAAGCGGGACGTGACGGTGCGGCTCCGGCCGGGCTACTTCCCGTTTGTCGAGCCCGGCTTCGAGCTGGACATCCAATGCCTGATCTGCGGCGGCGCGGGCTGCCCGGTTTGCAAACAGGGCGGCTGGGTCGAACTGCTGCCCTGCGGCTTGGTGCACCCGAACGTGTTGCGGATGAGCGGCATCGATCCGGACGAGTGGAACGGTTTTGCTTTCGGCCTGGGGCTGACGCGCCTGGCGATGATGCGCTACGGCATCGACGACATACGCCTGCTCCAAGGCGGCGATCTGAGGTTTTTGCAGCAGTTTTGAAGCAACGCTGAGGTTCTCCATTGAATTTTTCGTATAACTGGCTTTCCGAGCTTGTCGAAGGTCTCGAGATCGCTCCGGCGGAACTCGGCCGGCTGATCACGATGAAGACCGCGGAGTGCGAGGGTGTGTTTCCCGTGGGAGCGCACCTGGAGCGCGTCGTGGCCGCGAAGGTCGTGAGCGTCGAACCCATCGCCGGGAGTCATTGCGTCAAGGCGGTGATCGAAGCGGGCGCTTACGGGACCCGGACCGTCGTCTGCGGCGCCCCGAACTGCCGCGCGGGCATCGTGACCGCCTACGTGCCGGCCGGAACGAAGCTGGGCGGCCGCGAGATCGGCAAGGCAATGGTCAACGGCGTGGAAAGCGACGGCATGCTCGCCAGCGGCGCCGAACTCGGCATCAACCGCGACACCGCCGGCATCATCGAACTCGATGCCGAACCCGGCGCCCCAATACCCGGCTGCCGGCCCGACAGCATTATCGAGATCGACAACAAGTCGCTTACGCACCGGCCGGACCTCTGGGGCCACTACGGAATGGCTCGCGAGGTGGCGGCCATTCTCGGACTGCGGCTGATCGACCCGGTGAAGCCGGAACTGGTTCCCGCCGGACCCGCGCCCGTGAAAGTAGCCATAGAGGACCTCAACCTCTGCCCGCGCTACAGCGCGCTGGTCTTTGAGAACGTGACCGTGCGGCCCTCGCCGCCCTGGCTCCAGTACCGGCTTGAAGCCATCGGCCTCAACCCCATCAACAACATCGTTGACGTGACGAACTTCATCATGGCCGAGCTGGCGCAGCCGATGCACGCCTTCGACGCCGACCTGCTCCGCGGCGACACGATTTTCATCCGGCCGGCGCCCGAAGGCGCGCTGTTTGTCGCGCTGAATGGGGAAACATACACGCTCGACCGCTCGAACCTTGTCATCGCCGACGCCCGCGGCCCGGTAGCTTTGGCCGGCGTGATCGGCGGACTCGACAGCGCCATTAACGAGCGCACCACCCGCATCGTTCTCGAGAGCGCGTGCTTCTCCGCTTCGAATATTCGCAAGACCTCGTCCAGGCTCAAGCTGCGCACCGACGCTTCCATGCGCTACGAGAAGGCTCAGGATCCGGTCAACACAATTCGCGGCTTGGCGCGCGCGGTCGAGCTTTTCCGCCAGGTCTCGCCGGGCATACGCATCGTGGGTGGGTTCGCCGATCAGAAAAAGGAAATTCCCGCGCCGGCGCCGATCACTCTGCCGCTGGACTGGCTGGCAAGGAAACTCGGGCGTTGGGTCGAGCCCGCAACCGTGCGAAAGATTCTCGAACGGCTCGCCTTTGGCGTGGTGGAGTCAGAGCCCGGGGTGTTTTCCGTAACCGTACCGAGCTGGCGCGCCACGAAGGACATCTCAATTAAGGACGATTTGGTCGAGGAGGTCGGGCGCATGATCGGCTACGATTCCATCGAGCCGCAGGCGCCGGTGATGGCCGTCGTGCCGCCGCCGGACGATGAAGAGCGCCTCTTCCACCGCAGCGTTCGTTCCATGGTGGCCGCCCAGGGTTTCACGGAAGTCTACAACTACTCCTTCCTCAGCGAGGAACAGGCCGCCGCGCTCGGTTTTGAGCCGGAAGCGCATGTGCGCGTCGCCAACCCCATCGCCGCCGATCAGAGCCTGATGAGGATGAGCCTTGTACCCGGCATTCTCCGCAACATTGTCGACAATGCGCGCCATCTGGACGGGTTCCGGCTGTTCGAGATCGGGCGCGAGATTCACAAGCGCGCCGAAGGCCTGCCGGACGAAATTCCCCACCTCGCGGCGGCGATATACAGCCGCGAAGACGGGGAGCAGAACCTGTTCGAGCTGAAGCGGCTCGCCGAGTGCCTGATGCGCGGCGCCGAAGTAAGACCGGCCGCGCCGCGTTCGTTCGAGCATCCAACACGCGCGGCCGACGTGCTCTGGCAGGGGCGCGTCACCGGCCGCTTATTCGAGTTCCACCCGTCTTTCATCGACGGAAGGGCGGCTGTTCTGGATCTCGATCTACGGCTCGTCCAGGAGTTGCAGCCGCGCGAGAAGCGCTACAAGCCCATCCGGCGTTTCCCCGCAAGCGCGTTTGACCTCTCGGTGATTGCGGGCATGCGCGAGCTGGCCGGCACGCTCGAAAAACTCATCGTCGAATCCGCCGGCCCGCAGCTCGAGTCGATTGAATTTCTGCGCCAGTACTCCGGACCGCCCATTCCCGAAGGCCTGAAAAGCGTCTCGTTCCGCCTTACCGTCGCCGCCGCCGATCATACGATGTCGCTGGAGGAAGTCGGCGCGGTGCGCTCGGCAATTATCGAGCGGATGAAGGCCCTGGGCTACGAGCTCCGAATCTGACGGAGCCTATTCGCCGGGTATCGCCAGCAGAATTTCCACGCGCACGGGACGGCCATCCTGAGTTGCCGGGCGGAACTCCCAGCGGTTCAGTATGGCGATTACAACGGCGGTCGCACGCGGGTCGCCGGCGCCGATCAGCTTCAAATCCTGGAATTTCCCCTGCGGGGTGATGAACCCGTGCAGCATCAGGTAGGTTCCCGGACGGTGATCGAAAAACGGCCGGAACGTCACGCGGGGGAAGGGGGCGGTTAGCGGCGCGGGGCTGCCCAGTTTGATGACAGCGCCGCTTGCCTCGGCCGGGCGCTCTTCGCTGAACGGAATGCAGTATTGGAGAATCCACTCCTTGGGGGCGCCTACAGCCAGGAACACCGAGTAGATCGGCTTGCCGCTCAGCACACCCGCGCTCTCGGGGAAGCCTTCCAACGCGCTCGACTGCACCACAACGTCGAAAACTCCGGTCGAGGGGTGTTCGATGCGCGTCGCGTTCACCGCCGCCGACCACGCAATCGCGTTTGGCGAGAGGTCGCCGTCGCCCTCGCCCGATCCGCCGGCGCCGGTTCCAGTCCCAGTTCCGGTTCCGCTTCTACTACCGCCTGGTCCCGTGCCCGAACCGCTGCCCGTGCCGCCGCTGCCGGTTCCACTCAAAGGGCCCGTCCGCCCTCCAGTTTCCGGCGTTTTGCCGATCTGGTTCCCCGGTGGTACGGCCAGGAACTCCCGCAATGGCAGCGGGTCCGATGAGATCGACAGGACATTGGTTGGGTCGCCTGGAAGCGGGTCCCCCGACAGACCGCTGTGCTGGCTGGGCTGGTCGGGGTAGCTCGTGCGTATTGGTTGGGAATCCGGAAGCGCCTCCAGCGGTGAGCGTGTCGTCAGTTTCGCGAGCTGGAGGGGCGCGGTTGGTGTCACCGTTGGCAATTCGAGTCTGGGCGGGGCATCCAGCACCCGCGGCCGTGCCGGAGGAACGGCGTGGCCCGGCTGCACGAACGGCTTCGGAGGCATGCGCGACACGGGCGGAGCCCAGAAGAACACTTCAGGCAGCCGTAGACCCGCCTGGGGCAGCAGATCCGGCGGCTGCAACGGCTGGATCAGGCTCTGGCTGCTCTGGGTCCGGTGCTGTGCCGGCGGCAGATCGAAGCGCCGCCTGGGTGCGGCGGCGCGGCGGGTTTCGCTCGGCGCGGGGGCCTGCGGTTTTGCGGCAGCCGGAGCGGGCGCCGGTCTCGGACGCTGGACGGCCCGCTTGGGCTCCGGCGCCCTTCTCCCGGTGGACGCGATATAGAGTTGCTCCGGGACGCGAATCCGCAAAGTCCGCATGAGTCTCTCCTGCCGCGCCCAGATCCTCCGGTCCGATTCCGCCTCGATGCGCGCGGAGATCGGTGGTATCAGGAGTACTGCTAGTACGTGCAGTATCACCGAACTGGTGAAACCAGGCCAGCGGCTGGCCTCCTGTGGCCAGAGCCGAGAAAAGAGTTGATCCGAATCCGGCTCCTCCGCCGAGAGCAGGGCGGAGCTGCCCGGAGATTGCGTGAAAAGCGGTTGCATGGCGGCGATGCTCTGCTCCCCCGCTCAGATTACCCGCGCAAGCGGGTTGTGTCTGGGCGGGAATCCGCTACGAGCGGGGACTCCAGAACTGCACCTGATCGCCCGGCTTTACCGGCTGCTTTTCAAGCACAAGCGACCTGAGCCACTGCACCTGAGCCGGATCCCGGCCGGCGGCCGCCGCCGATTCCTGGGGCGACGGGGCCAGCGGCGCACGTTCGCTGCTCATGTGCTGCAGATTTCTCAGGCCGTAAAGAGCCAATTCAAACCGGTCTTTTACTCCGACTTTTTGGAACAGGCGCGAGAGATAAACTTTCACGGTCCCTTCGGAAATCGACAACGTCGTGGCGATTTCCTTGTTCTTCAAACCTTGCGACAGCAGGCTCACCAACTGGCTCTCGCGCTTGGTGAGGGAAACCATCTTGGCCGATAAAAAGCTCGCCGTCAGCGTTTTGTCGAACCACAGTTCCCCTTCGGCAACCTTGCCAAGACACTTGACTAATAACTCCGGCGGCAGGGTTTTTCGCAGCACGCCGCGCACACCTAATTCCATCGCCTGGTAAGCGAGTTCCGTAGAAATTGACCGCACCCACAAAACAATTCGGCAATTCGGTAATTCGCGGCGCAATTGCGTTAATATTCCGAAGGTCACTTCCGGCGTAAGGTCGATCAGCAAGACGTCCGGTTTCGTGTTGAGAATGCTTCCTGCGAGTTCCGCAGTGCTGTGGCACACGGATACGCTTTCGAATCCGGGCACGCCCGAAAGTACGGAAGTGAAGCCCCTCGCCAGTACAGGTTCATCCGTGAACAATAGAACGCGAGCCATCTTTATTCCCCAGCTTGCGAGCGGATATCGTAACAAAATTTCCCGAATTTCGATATAGTCTGCCGCTCGCTCCCCTCCCTTGGATCTGGTTTAGTACCGCAGTTGAGCGATTCTGAAGTTAGCATTTTCGGCTTATTTGGTTCTAGTACTACTAATACCGAAATTTCTCGTAAGTACCAGATCTATCGTTGTTGCGGCTGCCCCTTTCCTTGCCCTTTTCTGCTTCCCGGGAGTTAACCGCGATACTACTTTCTTTGGTTAGCGTGGTATCCCGATAACCTGTTCCTGACCTTCCCGCCTTGGGGCCGGAAAGGGGATTTTTGAAAGCAATTTCGATCTTAAACTGTCGGTTAACCTCAGTCAACAAAAATATATCATCCATTTTCGGTCTTGATCCTTGCGGCGATACGGTGTACTCCTAACAACAAGGCAAAAATGGACAGGCGTGCCGATCCTCGGGTTGATGTCAAGCTGCCGTGTTACGTGGTTTCCCCGAGGAGTAAGTCGCGGCTTTTTGCCGGAGTCACCGAGAACATCAGCCGCGGCGGCATCCTGGTTTCCGGGATTGCGGATCGGATTATGACGGCGCTGCCCAAACCCGGCGACCTGCTCACCGTGGACATCGAGTTGCCGGCCAACCACTCCTTCGGCCGGCGGTGCATGCATTGCCAGGTGGTGGTGGCCAGGGTGATCGTGACCGAGAAAGGCGTGCGGCTGGCCTTTCAGGTGAATCAGATGCAGTTCCGGAATTATTCCAACGGGAGTTGCGCCAAGACGGCCGACCGCGACGGGATCGGCTGTTCGCTGATGTAGAAGATATGGGCAAGGAGAAGACCAATCCGGTTCTCTGGTGCCTTCCGTCTCTGACGGATGTGGCCTTTGTTATGCCCATGATCCTGGTTTTTTCCCGGCTCGAAGGCGCAAAACACCTGCTCTCGGACGGCGACACCGGGTGGCACATCCGGGCCGGCGACTGGATCCTTCAGAACGGCCGCGTCCCCGACCGAGACATCTTCTCGTACACCAAACCGAATGAGCCGTGGTTCGCCTGGGAGTGGCTCTGGGATGTGATCTTCTCTTGGCTACACGCGACCTGGGGCATGGCGGCGGTCGTTGTCACGAGCCTGATTGTGCTGTCGGTGACTTCAGCGCTGCTCTACCGGCTGGTGCGGCGGAAGTGCTCCAACGTCCTGATCGCCATTGGGGTCGTGTTTCTGGCGAACGCAGCCTCCACCATCCACTGGCTGGCGCGTCCCCACCTGTTCACGCTCCTGTTTCTGGTGGTGTTCTATTCGCTGCTGGAGCGCGTCCGCGACGGCAGAACGCGCCTGCTCTGGTTTCTGCCCCCGCTAACCATTGTGTGGGCGAACCTGCACGGCGGCTTCTTCGTCGGCATCGTGCTGATCGGGATGTATGCCGCGGGGGAACTGGCCTCGTGGCTGTTCGAGGCCGACTCGGAGGCCCGGCGCGCCGCGCTGGCGCGCAGCAAGCCATATCTGGTTACCGCAGCCGCCTGCGCCGCCGCCAGCCTGATCAATCCGTACTTTTACCAGTTGCACGTTCATATCTACCGCTACCTGACCGACCCCTACCACTTTAGACACATCAGCGAGTTCCAATCGCTGAGTTTCCAGCACCCGGTGGCGCTTTATTTCGAACCGGGCTTGGCGCTGGCAGTCGTGGCTGCAGTCTGGAATCTCTACCACAAGCGCTTTGCTTATGCACTGATCCTCACCGGCTTCGGCCATCTGGCGCTGATGTCGGCCAGAAACATTCCAATCTTTATGCTGCTGGCCGCGCCCATCGTGGCCGAGACGTTGAAAGAACTGC
>JBLNCW010000027.1:0-51075 GCA_050261015.1 Rhodospirillales bacterium
CCTTTGCAGCCCTCGCCGGAAATCGGACGCTTCGAAGCTAGGTCGTGCCCAGTTTGATGCCGCCTCATGTCCTCAACGTGCCGAGATCGGGCACGTCCCCTCCTTAGGGACGGATCACGGTCAGCCCGTCCCGCGACCGGCGAGGGCGCGAGTCAGGTATCCTTAGGAACGTGAAGAGCGCCGCCTGCGGTGTTAATGTTGCCGCCATTACCCCCCGGCGCGAAGGGCCGGAAGCCGACCTTGCGACCCTGTTCGATCTGATCGACTTTCTGTGCGCCGCCGGTGTCGACGGGATCTGCCTGATGGGCTCCACCGGCGAGTTCCTCCATTTCGACCTGGAGGAACGCACGCGCCTGGTTGGCCTGGCAATCAAGCGGAGCCGCGTGCCGGTGCTCGTTGGAGTGGGACATTCCACCTTCGACGGCGCAGTGGCGCTCGCCCGGGCCGCTTCGGACGCCGGCGCGGCCGCGCTGCTGGTCATGCCCCCTTACTTCTTCCGCTACGGCCAGAGCGACATCCGCGAATTCTATCTCGGCTTCGCCCGTGAACTGAATGACGGCGCGCCGCTGATCCTCTACAACATTCCGCAATTTTCAAGCGGAATCGAGGCCGCCACGGCTGTCGAGCTGCTCGCCACCGGGCGGTTCGCGGGCATCAAGGACTCCAGCGGGCGCTGGGACGACTTCGTTCAACTCAAAGCGGCCCGCGAAAAACAGCGTTTCGACCTGCTCGTTGGCAACGACGCAATTTATGCCCGGGCCCGGGAAGCCGGCGCCGACGGCGTGATTTCCGGATGCGCCTGCGCCGTTCCGGAGCTGCTGGTGGCGATGGATCGCGCCATCCGGGCGGGAAACGCCGGAGCCGCAGCGCGCCTCGATGCGCAGTTGCAGGAATTCATCGCGTGGATCAAGCGCTTCCCGGCGCCCGTCGGGGTGCGCGAAGCGGTGGCGCTGCGGGGCATCAAGACGGGCCCTCACGCCATCCCGCTCGGCGCGGAGGCCCAGGCCCGCCTGCCGGAGTTTCGCGAATGGTTCCGTGGCTGGCTGCCTGCTGCGATCGAGGAGAGCCGGCATGCACAGACGTAGCGTGCTTGGCGCCGGGCTGCTCGCCTTCGCCCGCGGACTGAGAGCCCAGGGCCACATCCCCGGCGCGCAAGAGACAACGTTCTTTTCCGATGTGGACGATTCCAATCAGCCTTACGCCCTCTATCTGCCGCGCAGCCTCGACAGGAAAAGAAGATACCCGCTGGTGATCAGCCTCCACGGCGCCGATTCGGACCACCGGCTCAATCTGCGCAGGGTGTTCGGCCGCGGCGCCCGGCTCGGTTTCGGCCAAAGCCAGATGTCCCGCCTCTCTGAGCGGCTTCCCGAGGTGGACTACATTGTCGCCTGCCCGCTCGCCCGAGGGACAATGGGATATCAGGGGATCGCGGAGAAAGACGTCTACGATGTGCTCGCGGACGTAAAAAGGCGTTTCCCGATCGACGAGGACCAGATTTACTTGACCGGACTTTCCATGGGAGGCGGAGGAGCGCTCTGGCTCGGCCTGACAAGGCCGGGCTTATGGGCGGCCATAGCCTCCGTGTGCCCTTCGCCCCCGGAGGGCGCCGCCGACCTGGCGGCAAACGCGCTGAACGTCCCCGTTCACCTCTTCCACGGCGAGAAAGATCCCGCAGTCAGCGTGGAGGTGTCGCGGCAGTGGCAGCGCGCTTTGCTGCGCCTCGGGGTCAACGTGGAGTACATCGAGTACCCCGGCGTCAGGCACAATTCCTGGGACCTTGCTTACAGGGACGCCGCCATCTTTGACTGGTTCTCAAAACACAGGCGCGAGCGGTTTCCCGAACGCGTGCGTTTCACAAGCACGGCATACAAGTACAACTCCGCGTACTGGGTGGAATTCGACGGGCTGACGCCGGGAGTGCAGGCTTCGATCGACGCCCGTTTCACCGCCGTCAACCATGTTGAAGTGACGGCCTCGGGCCTGGACGGCTTTACTCTGAACCTGGCAGGTCACCCGAAGTTCAGCCGGACCAGCACGCTGGCGGTTTCCATCAACGGCAGCCCGCACAAGGCGCCCGCGCGTGAAACCGTATCGTTTGTCCGGGCCGGCGGCGGCTGGAAGCCCGGACGGTATGCGCCGGCACCCGGCGAGAAACGCCCCGGTTTGGAAGGCCCCATTTCCGAAGCCGTCGCATCGCGCCACATCTATGTCTACGGGACGGCCGGGACTAACTGGGAAAATGAGCTGGACCGCCGCCGCGCGCAGGCCGAGCGCGCCGCCGATTGGTCGACGCCGCGCAGCCGCCTGTTACTCTCTCTCAAAGCTGTGGCCGACCGCGACCTTCGGGAAACGGACCGCGCCTCGGCGAACCTGGTGCTGTTTGGCACTGCCTCGACGAACCGCCTGATCGCGAAGCTGTCCCCGCGGTTGCCGCTCGAACTGAACCCGGGCGCGGCGGATTACGGCCTCGCATTCGCATTCCCGGTGGACAAGCGTTATGTCCTTGTCAGTTCGGGCCTGCCGTGGTGGGCCGGCGCCGAGTTTTCCAGGCGGCCCGGCCTGAACTACACGGGAACGCCCGCGAGCGTGCTGCCCGCCCTCGGCGATTACATCCTGTTCAAGGGATCGATTGACAACGTAGTCGCCGAGGGCAGATTCGACCGCAACTGGAAACTCCCGGCCGATGCGGCGGCAAGAATCAAAGCTACTGGAGCAGTAACCATTCGATGAGCAAATATACAGACGATTTCCGGCGAGCCGGCCGCGAAGCGGTGGACTGGGTCGCCGGCTACCTTGAGAACACCAGGCAGTACCCGGTGTTGCCGAAAATAAAGCCGGGTGAATTGATCGACGCGCTGCCGGCCTCGGGCCCCGAAAAGGGCGAGAGCCTGGAAGCCATTTTGAAGGATTTTCGAGAGCTGATCGTGCCCGCCACGACGCTCTGGAACCATCCCCGCTTCATGGCCTACTTTCCGAGCGCCAGTTCGCCGCCCGCCATTTTGGCGGAAATGCTGGCGGCGGCGCTGAACACCAACGCGATTCACTGGAAAACCTCGCCCGCCTCCACCGAACTCGAGCAGGTGGCACTGGGCTGGCTGCGGCAGTGGATGGGCCTGCCGAAAGAGTTTTTCGGCGTCATCTTCGATACGGCTTCGGTCAGCAGCATGCACGCGATCGCGGCGGCCCGGGAGATGGCCGATCCGGAGGCCCGCGAAAACGGAATGCGCCCCGGCATGGTTCTCTATGCGTCCGACCAGGCGCACTCCTCCATCGAGAAGGATTCGATCGCGCTCGGCATCGGCCGGCGCAACCTGCGCAAGATCGAATCGGATTCGGAGTTCCGTATGCGCACGGATCTGCTGGAAGCCGCCATCGAGCGCGATCTGGCCGCCGGGAAACGGCCATTCTGCATCGTGGCAACCATCGGCACTACCTCGACGACCAGCATCGACCCGGTCTCCCGGATCGCGGAGATCGCCGAACGGTACGGCCTGTGGCTCCATGTGGACGCCGCTTACGCCGGCGCGGCGATGGTGGTTCCGGAGCTGCGGCCCCTGTTCGACGGCGTCGAGCGCGCGCACTCCCTGGTGACCAATGCGCACAAATGGATGTTCATGCCGATGGACATCAGCATGTTCTTCACACGCCGGCCGGACATCCTGAGGCGCGCGTTTTCGCTGGTGCCCGAATACTTGCGTACGGCCGAGCACCCGCGTGCGGTGAACCTAATGGATTACGGCGTGCCACTGGGCCGCCGCTTCCGCTCCCTCAAGCTGTGGTTCGCTCTGCGCTACTTCGGGCGCGAAGGCATCGTCGAGGTGCTGCGGTCGCACGTCAGCTGGGCTGCGGAGTTCGCCTCCTGGGTGGACGCCGACCCCCGCTTCGAGCGCGTCGCGCCGGCGCCGCTCTCGGCCGTATGCTTCCGCTACAAGGGGACCGACGAGGAGAACCGGGCGATCATCGACTGCGTCAATGCGTCCGGCAAATTCTTCCTGTCGCACACCGTGCTGAACGGGAAGTTTGTCGCGCGGCTGGCTATCGGCAACCTCTACACAACGCGCCAGGACGTTGAGGAGGCGTGGGAACTGATCCGCAGCACCGCTCCCCGATGAACCGCGCGGCCACCTCGCTGTGTGGTATCCCGCTGCACAACCCAGTAATTGCGGCGTCGGGCACGTTCGGTTACGGGATCGAGTTCGCCCGCGTGGTGGACTTGAACGCGCTGGGTGGGCTTGTCGTCAAAGGGATCTCGCGCGAGCCGATGCCCGGCAACGCGCCGCCGAGGCTGTTTGAAACCGCCGCCGGAATGATCAACTCGATCGGGCTGCAGAACGTCGGCGTGCGAACCTTCGTAGAGGAAAAACTCCCTCTGTTGCGGAGCTTCCGCACGGCTGTGTTCGTGAACGTGTTCGGCTTTACGGCTGAAGATTACACAGAGGTGGTGCGCGTACTTGAAGACGCCGAGGGCGTGGACGGCTACGAATTGAACGCCTCGTGTCCCAACGTCAAACAGGGGGGGATCCAGTTTTCCAGCGACCCGAAATGCCTGGGCGAGCTGGTCTCGGAAGTGCGCCGCGTGGCGCGCCGCCCTGTGATCGCGAAACTCTCGCCCAACGTGGCGCGCATCGAGCCGCTCGCCCGCGCGGCCGAGGAGGCCGGCGCCGATGCGGTTTCCCTGGTGAATACGTTTATCGCTTTGGCGGTGGATGCCAGGACGAGGCGCCCGCGCCTCGGGGGCGGGTTCGGCGGGCTTTCCGGTCCCGCCATCAAGCCGCTGGCGCTGCGCCTGGTGTATGAAGCGGCGCGCGCGGTGACCATTCCGGTGGTCGGCATGGGCGGGATTTCAAGCGGCGAGGACGCCGCCGAGTTTCTGGTGGCCGGCGCCTCGGCTGTCGAGGTCGGCACGGTGAATTTCTGGGACCCCGCCGCCTCCGTGCGAATCGCGCTTGAGCTCGAGGACTTTTTGAGGCGGCAAGGCATTGCGAGCGTCCGTGATATCGTGGGTACGCTCGAACTATGAAGAGAATCGTTTCTACCGCAGAAGCTCCGAAGGCAATCGGGCCGTACTCGCAGGCCGTGGTCTGGAATGGACTGGTGTTCCTGAGCGGGCAGATCCCGCTCGACCCGGCGACGAATCAGATCGTCGATGGCGACATCGCCGTGCAAACCGAACGCGTGCTGGAAAACCTTAAAGCCGTGCTGGCCGCCTGTGGCTCGTCGCTCGACCGGACGCTGAAGACCACCGTGTACCTCAAGGACATGTCCGAGTTCGCGCGCATGAACGAGGTGTACGCGCGGTATTTTACGGAAAACCCGCCCGCGCGCTCCACTGTGGAAGCGGCGCGGCTGCCGCGCGATGTGCGCGTGGAGATCGACGCGATCGCGATCGCCGGTTAGATTCGCTGTTTCGCGCGGTGATATCCTGGCAATTTCGTTTCAAGGAGACCAGATGGCCACAAAGGCGACAACCAAGACCTCCGCGCGCCCGCGCAAGACCAAGGCTGAAGTGAAACAGGAATTCGAGAGCATCCTCGAGCAGGTGGACGCGGCGCACGAGGAAACGGGCTCCAAGGCCGCCGAGGCCGCCCGGGTCCACGAAGCGGAGGTCAGGCAGGCCGTCGAGGGTGTGACCGTCGAAACGGTGGTGCAGAAGCTCTCCGACCTCGGCCTGGAAATCTCCCGGTCGCTCTCGGACATCTCGTCGAAGCTGCTGGAAGAGGTGAACCTGCTGGCCAATGTGCGTGAGGCGGTCGCACTCGAGCGCAAGGAACTCGAGCGCATGCACAAGATCGACGTTGCCGCCACCGCGCTCGATCAGCTTGTGGAAGAATACGAGCGGCGGAACCGGGAACTCGAGGCCGAAATCGCTGCCCGGCGCGCCGAATGGGAGGAGCAGGCCCGCACGGCGGAGCGCGAGCGCAAGGAGCAGGAGGAAGCGCTGCGCAGGCAGCGCCAGCGCGAAATCGAGGATTACGAGTATAAAAAGAACCTCGAGCGCAAGAAGGCGCAGGACCGCTACGAAGAAGAACTCCGGCTGCAGGAGAAAAGAAACCAGGAGCGCCAGGAACTGCTCGAGAAGAGCTGGCAGCAGCGCGAAGAAGCGTTGAAGGAACGCGAGGAGGAACTGGCGCTCTTGAAAGAGGAATCGGCGGCATTCCCCGCACGGTTACAGCAGGAAGCTCAAAAAGCCGCGGAGGAAGCGGAACGGGCGGCCGAAGCGCGCTTCCAGCAGCAGGTTTTAATTCTTCAGAAAGACGCCGAAGCCGAGCGCCGCGTTCTCGGGCTTCAGGTGAAGGCGCTCGAGGAGACCGTGGCGCGGCAGGCGGCCCAGATAGCCGCCCTCGAAAAGCAACTGGCCGAGGCCAAGCAGCAAGTTCAGGACATCGCGATAAAGGCCATCGAGGGCGCCTCCGGCGCGAAAGCGCTCGCGCACATCAACCAGATCGCGATAGAGCAGGCGAAAAACCGGCCGCAGGGATAGCAATCTGCTACTCTCCCCTGTGGTTTTCCAAGAATTCCTCGTCGATGGGTTTGCGGCCGCGAAAACCTTCGGTCGAGCCGTGCCAGAATTCGATGGCCGGCTCGCCGAGTTTCCAGCACAGATAGACCTCTTCGCCGCGAAACAGGGTCGGGAAGTCGACCAGGCCCTCGTCGAGGTCCTTTAACACGCAGCCGTGCTCGTGTACGCTATCGATCGATTTCTTCAGCGTATTCGCCAGGGAGTCGCGGCGGCGGCGCTTCAGAGCTAGTTCTTCACGCTGCACGAAGGCCCCGCCGAGCAACGTGATCCGCTCCGAGCAGGCGCGCAGCTCCAGATCCACCTCCTCGAAGGATTTCTTGAGCGAAGTGATGCTGCGCACCACGGGTTCGAGTTCAGGCAGCTGCCGCTGAGCGTCCTCGAGCCGGAAAAAACGCGGCATTGCTACAGCTAAATGCCGGAGATCTGGACGGCGAGCGACCGGCTGCGCGGCCCGTCGAACTCGGCGAAGATGATGTTCTGCCACGTCCCGAGCAGCACCTTCGAATTGCGGATCTGTAGGCAGAGCGTCTGCCCCATCAGCATGCCCCTCAGATGCGAGTCCGCGTTGGACCGCTCGCAATCGGAATACTGCGGATCGTTGTGCCGCCAGCGCCGTTCCCGATCCACCAACCCTTCCAGGCATGTTTTCATGTCGTGCAGCAGCGCATCCTGCCACTCGTTCAGAAAAACCGCAGTGGTGGTGTGGAGCGACTGGATGTGAATCAAACCTTCCCGCACCCCGCTCTTCTTCACAAGCTCGTTGATGCGATCGGTGAGGTTGGTCAACTGAAATCTCTCGGTGGTGACCCACTCGATCACGCGGTTGAAGATACGCAGGTGGCCCTCGCTTATGGAACGAGTCGCCTGCTCGGGGAGATCAGATGTGTCGGATTCCCTCGGCTGAATACCAGGTGTGCTCATGTTTGTTCTCTGTTTCCGGATACGGTTTTGCCCCTCAGAATCAACAAGCTGGCTAGTTTTTTAATTATAGCAAAAGGGAGTTGCTGGCCGGAGGCCGGCGCGTCAGTTAGCCCGGTACTTGCGGGCGACGTAGTCTTCCAAAATGCCGATGAAATCGGCCACGATGGTGTCTCCCTTCAGCGTCGTGGCCAGCCGGCCGTCGACAAACACGGGCGCTTTGGGCTCCTCAAACGTGCCGGGAAGAGAAATGCCGATATCGGCGTGCTTGGATTCTCCCGGGCCGTTCACGACGCAGCCCATCACCGCCACCCGCATTTCTTCCACTCCGGGGTGCCGCTCGCGCCACACGGGCATACGCTCGTGCAGATAGGTCTGGATCTGCCCGGCCATCTCCTGGAAGAACGTGCTGGTCGTGCGGCCGCAGCCGGGGCAGGCGGTAACTTGCGGCGCGAAGCTGCGGAGTCCGAGCGACTGAAGAATTTGCTGGCAGACCAGCACTTCTTCGCTGCGGTCGCCGTTCGGCGCCGGCGTCAGCGACGCCCGGATCGTATCCCCGATGCCCTCCTGCAACAACACCGACAGCGCCGCCGTAGTGGCGACAATCCCCTTGGAGCCGAGCCCCGCCTCGGTAAGGCCCAGGTGCAGAGGGTAGTCGCAGCGCGCCGCCAGCGAACGGTAAACGCTGATGAGGTCCTGCACCCCGCTCACCTTCGCGCTGAGAATGATCTGGTCGTGCCCCAGCCCGTAGCGCTCAGCGGCCTGCGCCGATTCGAGCGCGCTTACGACCATGGCCTCCAGCATCACGGACCGCGCATCGGCGGGCTGCGGCTTGCGCGCATTCTCGTCCATCAGCCGCATCAGCAACACCTGGTCAAGCGATCCCCAGTTCACGCCGATGCGCACCGGACGGCCGTACTCCACCGCGGTTTCGATCATCGCACGGAAATTGTCGTCGTGTTTCCTTCCGATATTCACGTTGCCGGGATTGATGCGGTATTTCGCCAGCGCGCGGGCGCATTCCGGATATTTCTTCAGCAGGATATGGCCGTTGTAGTGGAAATCGCCGATGATGGGCACGCGAACGCCCGCCCGGTCCAGGTCCTCGACGATGCGGGGCACCGCCTGCGCGGCCGCGTCGTTGTTCACCGTGATCCGCACCAGCTCCGAGCCGGCCCGCGCCAGGGCGGCCGCCTGGTCCACCGTGCTCCTGACGTCAGCGGTATCCGTGTTCGTCATTGACTGCACGGCGATCGGATGGCCCGAGCCGATCGCGACCCCGCCTACCTGGACCACAACCGTGGCGCGCCGTGGCAAGATCCCCATGAATCCTCCGGAATCTTCATTGTAACAACGGGGCCGGATCGCCCCCGGACGGAGCGCCCGATTGAAAAAAATTCACAACTGTGCGGAATTTACCGTGAAAGGCCGGGATATTTTCTCCTGTTTTCAATAAATCCGGCTCCGGGCCCGCGAATTGCCTACACACATTCCAAGAAGTATTTCCCCACCGTAGCGGGCCCACTTGGCCACGGAGGAATCCGAATGCGTTCTTTCCGCCCTGCACTCGTTCTGCGCGCACCGAGAACGGCCGTTCTACTGCTTGCGCTGCTGGCATTTTCTGCGGCCGCGCAGTTCGACCCCATGGCCCAGGGCCATGCGGTGCTGACCGGGGAGATCACCACGGACGACCCCAAAGTCGTGCCGTCCGGCCTGACCGTCGAGCTGCGGGACATGCAGTCGCGCATGATTGCCGGACAGGCCATTGCGGGGCTGGACGGCCGCTTCCAGATCGGCGATCTGCGGCCGGGCGACTACCAGTTGCTCGTTACCGACGGCGCTGGCGGCGTGATCGAGCAGCAGTACATCAGGGTCAACGGAATGGGCGATTTCGTCACCGTGCGGCTGCCCGAGGTGAAGCGGGAGCGCCCGGTGTCCGGAACGGTCTCCGTGGCGCAATTGGGGCACAAGGTGCCCGGCAAAGCCAGGAAAGAATTCAATAAAGCCGTGGCCGCGGCCGAAACAAACGACACCCTAAAAGCGATCGAGCACCTGAAAAAAGCGATTGAAATCGACCCGGATTTCATGGAAGCATACAACAATCTCGGCGCGCGCTACCTGCGGATCAACCGGCCGGACGAAGCCGCTGCCCAGCTTGAAAGAGCCGTGCAGCTCGACGGCAGCTCATCCCAGGCGCACTCCAATCTGGCGATCGCCTACCTGATGCTGCAGCGGTTCGAGGATGCCGAGCGCGAGGCGCGCGAGGCCGTCGTGCTCGACGCAACCTCTAACAGCGCCCGCTACGTGCTTGGCATGGCGCTCGCGGCGCAAAATCGCGACCCGCAGGAAGCGGTGCTCAACCTGGACGCGGCCGCGCGGGAGATCCCGAAGGCGCGGCTGACGGCGGCACAGGTTCTGGCGCGCGATGGCCAGCGCGCCGCGGCCGCAGTGGAGCTGAGAAAGTATTTGGACTCGGGGCACGGCGAAAACCGTGAGGAGGTGCAGGAGTGGCTGGCGGAACTTGAGGGGAGATAGAAAGTGACTCTGGCGTATTTACATCTTAATTTGACTTCATCCTGTTTTATCTCCTACCCTAAACACTAGGGGTGTGATTCTCGCAGGACTACGACGGCACTGGTCATTCCGGCCAGGGCTTATTCCCCAACCGAGAGAACGGACCCTGAAATTGAGGGGTATTCTATGCCGAAACAAGGCAAAAGCGCAAGAATTATTCTATGTGGTTTGGATCGTGCGCTAGCCGCTGAACTCGGAGCCGTATTGGCCCAACAGGACCAGGAGGTACATACCGAACCCTACCGCTCGCCGGCGGAGTGTCTGGCCGCGGTGGAACGCCTGCGAGCAGATCTGGTCTTCATATCCTCCGAGCGGGACCGGTACCTGGGATTGCTGGAGGCCGTCAGCCGCCATAAGCCGGACCTGCCGGTAGTGGTGGTCAGCCGGAGGCCCGAGGTGTCCGAATGGTTGGACGCCATCGAGGCGGGCGCCGCGGACTATTGCGCGGCGCCGTTTGAATCCAGTCATATCCAGTGGATTCTCGACTCGACCCTGAACCGCCAGGCGGCGCCGGCTCTTTATCGCACCGCGGGCTAGAAGGCGCCGCCGGGCAATCTCCGCTCCGGCCCTCGAATGTTATACTGCAACAAGGAGTTGCACCCCCTTGTCGTTTCGAGTGCTTCTGCGCCTGTTCGCGCACATTCAGTCAATGGCCGTCCTGCAGACTGCTGAAGAAGAGACTCTCGTCGGCGGCCAGGCTGTAATGGAGGGCGTCATGATGCGCTCCCCGCGGAGTTACTGTGTGGCTGTCCGCAAGGCCTCGGGCGAGATCGTAACCGACGAAAAACCCGTCGCCCGGCTTTCGGAGAAGTACCCGGCATTCCGCTTTCCCGTGCTGCGTGGGGTGGGGACGCTGGGACAGGCCATGGGACTCGGGATGAAAGCGCTGCGGTTCTCCGCGAACGCCGCGATCGAAGATTCCGATCCGGGGGCGAAGAAGCAGGAAATCTCCTCCTGGATGCTGGCGCTGAACCTGGGAATCTCGCTGCTGTTTTTCATTTTCCTGTACAAGTTCGTCCCGCTTTACCTTGCCACGGCGCTCGGCAAACTGGTGCCTGTCTTACAAGGCCGCATCCCTTTTAACATTTGCGACGGCGTGATCCGCATGGCGATTTTCATCGGGTTCCTCTACCTGATTTCGCTCTGGAAGGACATCCGCCGGGTATTCGAGTACCACGGGGCCGAGCACCGCGTGGTGTTCAACTTCGAGTCGGGACTGCCGGTGACGGTGGAAAATGCGCAGAGATTTTCCACGCTCCATCCGCGGTGTGGAACGAGCTTCTTGCTGGTGGTGATGCTGGTCTCGATCGGCATCTACACGCTGCTGCCCTTCGATTCGTTCGCGCTGCGATTCGCCGGACGCGTTGTGCTGCTCCCGCTGGTCGCCGGGGTGAGCTACGAGCTGATTCGCTATGCCGCCCGGCATCGTGGGGGCCTGCTGGCCGCCATGACCGCGCCGGGACTCTGGCTTCAGCGGATCACGACGCGGCCGCCCTCCGCCGAGCAGACCGCCGTCGCGATCGAGGCCCTGGAACGCGCCATGGCTCTCGAGCAAGCGCAGGGCGGCAGGATGGTGATCGCCTAGCGGCTGCGTATTGCAGGGGCGCAACCGGCCCGTTTATTCGTCAGGAATCGTGATGGAATACTTATCCAAGCTGGACCAGACAGAAGCCCGGTACGAAGAGCTGTCGCGGCAGATGGCCGACCCGGCCCTCATCGGCGACCCGGAGAAATACCGCAAGATCGCCAAGGCGGCCCGCGACCTCGAAGAAATCGTCTCCAAGTACCGCGAGTGGAAGACTGTCCGCCGCAACCTGGAACAGGCCCGGCAGATGCTCGAGGACTCCGACCCGGAGCTGCGCGCGATGGCGGAAGAAGAAGTCGCCCGCATGACGCCGGAATTCGCCCGCCTGGAAGAGGAACTCAAGATTCTGCTGCTGCCCAAGGATCCCAACGACGAGAAGAACGTCCTGTTGGAGATCCGCGCGGGCACCGGAGGCGACGAGGCCACCCTGTTTGCGGCCGAGGTGTTCCGCATGTACTCGCGGTACGCCGAGTCGAAGGGCTGGCGCGTCGAACTATCCTCGGCGAGCGAATCGGGCGTCGGCGGCCTCAAGGAAGTGATCGCGCTCGTGAGCGGGGAAAAGGTCTACAGCCGGCTGAAGTACGAAAGCGGCGTGCACCGGGTTCAGCGCGTACCGGTGACCGAGCAGCAGGGGCGGGTCCACACGTCGGCCATCACCGTTGCCGTGCTGCCCGAAGCCGACGAAGTGGAGATCGAGATCGACCCGAAGGACATCCGTATCGACACCTTCTGCTCGTCCGGCCCCGGGGGGCAGTCCGTCAACACCACCTATTCCGCGGTGCGCATCACCCACCTGCCCACCGGCCTGGTGGTGTCCTGCCAGGATGAAAAATCGCAGATCAAGAACCGCGCCAAGGCCATGCGCGTGCTCCGCTCCCGGCTGTACGAGATGGAACTGGAAAGGCAGCAGGCCGAAATCGGGGCCGAGCGCCGCAGCATGGTGGGCACCGGCGACCGAAGCGAGAAAATCCGCACTTACAACTTCCCCCAGAACCGCGTGACGGACCACCGCATCAACCTCACGCTCTACCAACTCGATATGATTATGGACGGCCGCCTCGACCCCATCATCGACGCGCTGACGACCTACTACCAGGCCGAGAAGTTGCGGGAGCAGGCCGAGGCAACCGAGACCGCCCATGGATATAAGAACGGCGCTCCAGCGAGGCTCCCGGCTTCTTGAGGAAGCCTCCGTTCCCGCCGCGCGGTTGACGGCGGAAGTGCTGCTCTCCAGGGCGCTCCAGCGGGAGCGGGCGTGGCTCTACGGCCACCCCGAAGAGGAACTCGATAGCGCCGCCCGGGCCCACTACCAGCTTTTCCTGCACGAACGCCTGCAAGGCAAACCCACCCAGTACATCACCGGCATTCAGGAGTTCTACGGGCGGGAATTCCTGGTCACGCCAGACGTGTTCATTCCCCGCCCTGAGACCGAGCACCTCATCGAGACCGCGCTGCGGCTGGCGCCCCGCGCCGAGTCCGTGCTCGATGTAGGCTGCGGGTCGGGCGCTATCGCCGTGACACTGAGCCTCGAGCTCGGCCCTACGGCGCGCGTCTTCGCCACCGACGCCTCCCTGGCCGCTCTCTGCGTGGCCCGCGAGAACGCCGGGCGGCTGGGCGCGGCCGTCGTTTTCATCGCCTGCGACCTGAGTTCCGCCATCGCATCCCGCAGCCTCGAGTTGCTCGTCTCCAACCCGCCCTACATCCCCGCCAGCGAGGAGGCCGGCTTGCCCCGCGAGGTGCGCGACTTCGAACCGCGCGCCGCGTTGTTCGCCGGACCCGAGGGCCTGGATGCCTACAGGAAACTGGCCGCCGACGGAGCGCGTGTATTGCGCCCCGGCGGCTGGATGATCCTCGAACTCGGCTACCGCCAGGTGGACGCCGTTCGCGCCATGTTCGACGAGCGCTGGGGCGAATTGGAAGTCGTGCCCGACCTGGCAGGTTTGCCGCGCGTCTTCGCCGCCCGCCTGCTCCGATGAAAACCATCTTTCATCTCGATATGGATGCGTTTTTCGTTTCGGTGGAGGAGCTTTTCGACCCGTCGCTCAAGGGCAAGGCGGTGGTCGTGGGAGGGCAGGCGCATGAGCGCGGGGTGGTTTCCGCGGCATCGTATGAGGCGCGGAAATTCGGGGTGCACTCCGCGATGCCGCTGCGAACCGCCTACCAGCGCTGCCCGCACGCAATCTTCATTGAGGGCCACCCGGCCCGGTATCGCGAGTACTCGGAAAAGGTTTTTGAGGTGCTGCGCAGCTTTTCGCCGGTGGTGGAGATGGCGTCGATCGATGAAGCATACCTGGACATGACAGGCACGGAGCGCCTGCACGGTCCGCCTCTGCGCGCCGCCCACCTCCTGCACGCAAAAGTGAAGGAGCGTACGCAGCTCAACTGTTCGATCGGCATTGCGACTTCGCGCATGGTAGCCAAAGTCGCTTCGGACCAGGCGAAGCCGAACGGGATCCTGTGGGTGATTCCGGGCCAGGAGGCGGCGTTTCTCGCCCCGCTCGACGTGCGCAGAATTCCCGGCGTCGGCAAGGTTACTGAAAAGCGGCTGCACGAATACGGGATCCGCCGCGTCGGCGACCTGTCGCGGCTCAATGAACGCTTTCTCGAGGAACGGTTCGGCAAATGGGGGCTCGCGCTGGCGGGTAAGGCGCGCGGGCTCGATGCCGGCGGCTGGTTCGACGCGGAAATCGGCGCGGAGGCGGACCCGAAATCGATCAGCCACGAACACACGTTTGCGGAGGACACAGCGGACGCGGACCTGATCGAATCCACCCTGGCGCAGCTCTCCGTCATGGTGGGCCGCCGCCTGCGCGAACACGACCTCTACGCGCGCACCGTCCAGCTCAAGCTGCGCTACAAAGACTTCACCACTATCACGCGCGCCCGCACGCTCGATCACGCCACCCAGCTCGATACCGAACTGCTCCGGGAATCGCGCATGTTGTTTCGCCGCAACTGGAAACCCGGAGCGGCCGTGCGGCTGGTAGGGGTGCATGCCGGCTCGCTCGTCGCCGTGGAAGGCCAAATGAACCTTCTGGAAGAAGAGCAGAGCGACCGCTGGCGCAAGGCTCTCGGCGCCGTAGACCGCCTTCGCGACAGGTTCGGCGAATCCGCGGTTTCGCTCGGAGCCGCCGTCAAGGGCGCCTGGCGCGAGAAGACGCACGAGAACCCCGCCGGCCTCCCGGGGAAGAAGCCTCGCGCTAAAAATTAACGGTCACGGGCTGCGAAGCGCCCATCGAATTCGAGAGCGTCACCGAAACGGAAGCGAGGCCGCTCAGGTCCCCCTGCACGTTAAACGGCTGCACGTACGTGAACATGCTTCCGAACTGCTGCGATGCCGGGTCGTTGTACCAGGCGGTGAACATCGGTTGCACCGAAACGGTGACTTCCGGCGTCTGAACCCTCGATCCGGCCGCGGCGAAGGTGAACTTCGCCTGGGTCACCTCGCGCGCCGTCGAGTATCCGTTGACCTGCACCTCGAATCCCGCCGCGCTCCGGATGATCTTCACGCTGGTGATTACGGGCGTCGCCCGGTTCACAACGATGGTCTTCTGCAGGCGTGGCGACGGCGTCAGGTCCACCCCGCCCGCTTCAACGCGCGCCAGTTCAATCACGATGGTCCCCGCGACCGTTCCGGTCTGAATGGCCGCGTCCGGGAATTGCACCGCGCCACCCGGCACGGTGAAGTTGAAGACCCGGCCGCCGGTGGCGAACTGGATTGCCGGGTCGTCCACCTGCTGGACTGCATCCGGCGTGAAGGTGAGCGTCAACTGGCAATCGAGCGGAAGGGGATAGCCGCTGTCCACGGTCCCCGCCACTTTGATCTGCTGCGCCGGGCTGGACGAGCCCGGGGCGCTCAGGCTGATTTGCGGGAGCCCCGGCGGCCGGACAGTCAGGGGCAATGTCCTGGTGGCGGTTGCCCCGTTGCTGTCCATAATCCTGACCACGATCGCGAAAACGCCAGCGGCGGCAGGCGTGCCGCTGAGAGTCCCGCTTTCGCCGTCCATGCTGATCCCAGCCGGCAGTGCTCCGGCAACGGACCAGGAATACGGCGGAGTCCCGCCGGTCCCCTCGAGAGCTTGCGAATAGGGCGTCCCTACCATGCCGCTGGCCAGCGACGCGGTCGCAATCGCCAGCCCGCTGTTGACGGTGAGGGCGAACGCCTTGCTGGCACTGGCGCCCGCGCTGTCCCTCACCTCAACCGTGAAGCTGAAATTACCCGCGGCGGCCGGTATTCCGCTGAGCACGCCGCTGGCGGCGTCAAGCGTCAGGCCCGGCACGCCCGCTCCGGAAAGCGACCACGTATAGGGCGGCGACCCGACTACTGCTTCGAACACGGCGGAGTAGTTCATTCCCTCCGTCCCGGGGGCCAGCGGGGAGGCCGTTGCGATCGAGAGCGCCCGCGGGCCTATGGTCATTGCGAAATCGCGGCTGGCGCTGTTTTGGGCGCTGTCGGTCACCCGGACGGTAAAGCTGAAGTTCCCCTCCAAAGTTGGGATCCCTTCGATTTCGCCGGTCGCCCCGTTCAGTTTCAGGCCGGGAGGAAGCCTGCTCACCGCCCAGGCAAACGGCGGATGATCGCCCCTGGCGGCCAACGCCAGCGAGTACGCCACGCCGACGCTCCCGGCGGGCAGCGGCGATGTGGTTACAATCTCCAGCGCCGGCCTGGCGATGTTGAGCACGTAAGTCCTCACGGCGGACGCGCCGGCGCTGTCCTTTACGATCACGGTTACTTCGAAAGTCCCCGCCTGCGTTGGTGTGCCCACCAGGACCCCACTGGACGCCATAATCAAACCAGGCGGCAAAGAGCTGGCTTCCCAACTGTATGGTTGGGTTCCACCGCTTGCGTACACGTTTTCGGCGTATCTCTTGCCCACCGCGCCGTCAGGTAGAGTTTCCGGCGCCCAGATCGAAAGCGGCGCCCGCGGCGGATTGATGATTAGTACGAAATCCTGCTCACCCCACGTGGGGACTTCGGAATACAACTCCATCACCATTACGGTGAAGTGAAACACACCGGCTTCGGTTGGAATGCCGCGGATCACTTGCGTTTCGTAGTCGAACTCCAAGCCCGGCGGCAGTGATCCGGCGGTGATCGTCCACTCGTATTCCCATTCGGGAGTGGGCCCGCTCGACCCGAAGATCGTTATCGGCTGCGCATAAGGTACGGCGACGGTTCCCGGCGGCAGGGTGGAGGGCGTTGTAAAGGGAATGGTAACGTCGAACGAAGTAAATGCCAATTCCACTCCGAGGACAACCAGGTAGCCGCTCGTCGGGAAAGTCAATGCACTGGCGGGCACTGTTACCGTCAGGCGGGTGGAATTGATATAGTTCGGCGTAAGTTCCAGGCCCAGGACCTCGACCTGATCGTTCGGCGTAAAACCCGATCCGGTGATTGTGATCACCGTGTCGGGGCTGCCCGCCACAACCCAACTCGGGCTGATGCTGGTGATCACCTGCGCCGTAGCCATGCCGGCGGTAACCAGGGCGATCAGAGCCGCGGAGGCAAGGCGGTTCATCGCGTGCCTCCTTTCGCCGGGGCGGTCGGGCGTGGCACCAGGCGTTCCGCGGAGATCCCGCGGGCAAATGCCGTCGCTCTCGCCGGGACGAACACGAATCTCGCCGCCGGGCTGCCGGCGTCGAACAGCCAGGTGGGACCGGCAGACAGTTCCGTCACGCGAAAAACGGAGTCGCCCCTGAGCCGGTCGAGTGCCGAAATACTGCACTCGCACCTGCTGACAACCTGCTCGCCGCCTTCAAGATTTACAGTTGTGACGGTTCCTTCGCCGGCGACCAGAATTTTCCTGCCATCCTCGGTCGCTTGAACCGCCGCGGCTTTCGCGAATTCGCCGTGCAGCGAAACAAACTCGGCGGCTCCCTGCACATCGCGAATCCAGACCACTGCTTCCGCCGAAGTGTCTGCGAGGACCGCGTCGGGCCGCCCGGCGAAGAACGCCGCCGCGGCAACGCGTCCCGCCGTACCAAGCAGACGCGGGGTCATGCCGGGGCTCAGCAGCATCACCGATTCTGCCCCTTCACCTTCCCGCGCCGCGGCCAGCACCGATCTTCCGTCATCGGCCACGGCGATCGCCAAAAGCGGCCCGAGCAGCCCGAACAGGCTGATTTCACCCCGGAATTGCGGGGAAGCGGGCAAACCTGCGAACACCTGGATCGCCTGCCTCTCCGCGTACAGCAACGCCGCCGCGCTTCCGGTTGGGCTGAGCACGATCCGGTCGGGCGCAGGCCCGGCTTCTTCGAGGGCGATGCCCGGCGCCGCCGGTGCGAGTTCGCGATACAGCATGACGCGCCCAGTCTCAGCCTCTGTTCCGAGAACGTAGCCGCCTGCGTTCGATATCGCGGCCCGGCTCGTGTCGATCCTCAATCCAACCGGTTCGCCAAACAGCGACGCGCCCGGTATGCCCAGGATCGGGCGTACGCCTCCCACTGAATGGTCGAACACAAACCCGAGCACCGGACCGGTTACGGGTCCCGTCTGCGAAGCAAGCGCCGCCGCGGCGCAAATCAGCACACCAGGAATAAGCCAGTAAGACGGTCTCATCGCTTCTATCTCGGCCCTCCTACGCTCGGAGTTCCTGGAATTACTGAGACCGGCGCCGGGTTCCCGTTGCCGCGTGTGGCCGCCACCACGCCGCCCGCAATCGCGGCTCCTCCCGCTACCGCCAATATCGCGATCAGCTTGCCTGACAGCCCGGCGCCCGCCGCGGCTCCGGCGATCGCAGCCATGTTCGTCTGCGTAATTGTCGCCGTGGCCGTTTGTCCCTCGAACGACGCCGTAACCCGAATCTGATACTGCCCGGGGGTGTTATTCGGCCGCAAACCTCGCGCGACCGCGCGCCCCTGGCTGTCGGTAACGACATTCAGATAACGCGAACCATCGGCGAACGTAGCGCCCGCCCCGCGGTCAGGCAAAAGGAAGACAACCACTGCGCCGGCCACCGGCCGGTGATTCTCGTCTTCAACCTGCACGATAGGCTCGCGTGCTATGCGCTGGCGGATGTTGTTAATCGCGCCTTCGCCCTCGATGATCACTATGTTCAGCTTGAGCTGGGCTCCTTCCTGAGCCCCCAGCGAGTTAGTCTGCCAGACGAACAGCCAGCAGACCAGGATCGCAAGCAGGCGAAACACGGTGTTCTTGTTATCGGAGATCAGCATTGCCCCTCGGAGCTAGACTAAATCGCCAGTGCACAAAAATACAAGTCCTTGAGATTATTTAATGAGGGTTACTGCGGGTGCTTTGGTATTCTGGTCATAACTCAGGAGGCTGTTATGGGCATGCACAATCCCCTGATCCGATTCGTAGCAATTGTTTTCCCGCTCTTCGTCTTGTCCGCCTGGTGCGAGGAGAAGCCGAAGCTGACGCCTCGCGAGCTGTTCTATTCAGCCCCGTTGGCGCCACCCGCCGCTCCGGCCAAAGCCGATCCGGCGAAGAAGGCTTCCGTACCGCGGCCCGCTCGCAGCAAACCCGCCGCCCCGCGCCCTGAACCCGTGGCTGTAGAGGCGCGCAGGCCCGCGCCCGCTGCCCGGGCCCAAGAGGCGGTGCTGGTTCCTGTCGCCTCGCAAACTTATGGTCCGTTGGGTTTGCGTTACAGCCTGCTGAAGATCGAGCGCGGCAGGGCCGTGGAAGTCTCCACCGACGAAGTTTTTCGCGCGGGCGACCGCATACGCCTCAGCGTCGAGGCCAACGATACCGCTCACCTGTACATCGTCAACCGCGGCTCGAGCGGCATCTGGAAAGTGCTCTTCCCGTCGCCGGAAATCGCGGGCGGCAGCAACGTGGTCGAACGCGGCAGGCGCTATGAAATCCCGCAAGGGTACACATTCACTTTCGACGAACAGCCCGGCGCGGAAAGGCTGTTTATCGTCCTTGCGCGGCAGCCGGAGCCCGATCTGGAAAGGCTGATCTACTCCCTGGAGCAGCCGCGTCCGGCCGAGGGCCCCCGCGCCGAACCGGCGCCCAAGGTGCTGCTCGCACAGAGCATGATAAACATCGACGATGCGCTGGTCGGACGGTTCCGCACTTACGCGCGCGATCTAATCATCGAGAAAGTGGATGCGCCCGCCTCCGGCGTGCCCGCGGAAAAGGCGACCTATGCCGTGAACGCAAGCGGCGCGGCGGATGCCCGCGTCGTTGCCGATGTCACTTTGCAACACAGGTAAATTTATGATCAGACCCGCGCTGTTTTTGCTGGCGGCGGTCCTCCCAGCGCTCGCGCAACAGCAGCAGCGCGCCGCCGAGCGCATCGAGATCACCCTGGAGCGGCTCGAAAGCTCCGGGTGGCGCACGATCGACCCCGGCCTCGTCCTGGACTCGGGCGACCGCGTGCGCTTCCGCTTCCGCGGCAATTTCGACGGTTATCTCTACGTGATGAATTACGGCACCAGCGGCAGCTACACGCTGCTGTTTCCCCGCGAAGAGACCGGCCGCGACAACAAGGTGAAAGCGGGCAACGAGTACATCGTTCCGGCCACCGAAACCATCTTTCGTGTTGCCGGTAAGCCCGGCCACGACATCGTCTACTGGCTGGTCAGCCCGGTTGCTCTGGGCGAGAGCGGCCCGCCCCGATACGTTCCCTTGCCGCCGCCGCCTAAACCCGGCCCGCTCCCTCCCAACTTGATGCCGCGATGCGACGATGCGATTTTCCGCGCGCGCGGCCTCTGCGTGGATTCCACCGCCGGGCCGAGGGCAATCTCAGATCCCGCGCGGCTGCCGGAGAATTTGGCCGGCGTCCCCGGCGCTACCTCGCGCGAGTTGGTCATCCTGCGACGGGAAAATCAATCCGTGCTCTCCGCAGCCGAGCCGCTGCAGGGGCCTGTGATTTACGAATTCCGGCTGGCCCACAGGTAATTGCGATGAGATGGCCTACGTTTTTCGCATTGCTCGCTGCAGCCGCTACCGCCGCCGGGCCGCAGACGCAGCGCGACCTGCGCCTCGAAAAGGAGGAGCTTCCGGCTGCTAAAGAGGCGCCCGCCGCCACGCCATCGATACCTCGCGGCTACGCGCTGGTGGTCGGTGTAGCGAAGTACAAGCATTTGCCCGCAAATTTTCAGCTTCACTACGCCGAGCGCGATGCCGAGGCGATGTATTCCATCCTGATCAGCCCCGAGGGAGGCAACTTCCCCCCCGAGAATGTGCACAAGCTGATCGGGCCCGATGCCACGCTGGCCGCGCTGCGGCGCGAACTGGAGACCTGGCTGCCCTCGGTCGCCAGGGAGCCGGACCGGGTGGTGATCTACTTCGCCGGCCACGGATTCGTTTTCGGCGGCAAGCCCTACCTGGCGCCGGCGGACTTCCGGGCGGACAACGTCGCCGGCACTGGCTACCCCATGGAAACGCTCGGCGAAGTCATCGGGTCGAAGATCAAGGCGAAGTGGAAGGTGCTGTTGACCGATTCCTGCCACAGCGGCGCCATAACGCCCGAGGATAACCAGCAGATCAATCGCAGCCTGCTTGATCTGAGCAGCTCGGTGTTTTCGCTGACGGCCAGCCGCGACCGCGAGCAGTCCTTTGAAAGCCCGGATTGGGGCGGAGGCCACGGCATTTTCACTTACTATGTCGTGCGCGGGCTCGAAGGCAGCGCCGACGAAAACCGCGACGGCATCGTTACCGCCGACGAGCTCGCCGAGTACGTCCGCCGCAATGTCCGCGAAGCTACCGGAGGACGCCAAAACCCTACTTCCGACCGCGGCAGTTTCGATCCCAACATGCTGCTCGCCTATGTGCCCAGCAGCGCGGCCGCGGGCGCACCTCCGCCGCCCAAAGACGGCACCCTGATCATCGAAGTCAACATGAACGGCGTGGAGATCTTTTTGGACGGCCGTTCGGTCGGCATCGCGGACAAGGGAACGGCGCTGCGCCTCCCCGGCCTGGTTCCCGGCATCCACACCCTCAAGGCGGTCAAGATGGGCTATGAGCCGGACGGCCCGCGGGAGGAAATGGTTTACCCCGGCCAGGAACGGACGGTCACGGTGCGCATCATGATCCCGCGCCGCCGGAACAAAGCCGCGGTCGATCTCTTCGACGAGGCCGTGGAGGCGTACAACAAGGGCAACGCCGCCAACTACCGGAAAGCCGCCGGGCTGCTCACGCACGCGCTCGCCATTGACCCGGAGTACAGCCAGGCGGCCCTGTATCTCGCGCGCGTCCAGAACGCCCTGTTTGAGGACCGGGAGGCGGAAAAATACTTTCGCCGCGCGATCGAGATCGATCCCGACTATCTGGAAGCCCGCGCCAGCTTTGCCGGCATGCTGCTCGACCGCGGCAATGCCGACGAGGCGATCCGGCAGCTCACGGCGGTGGTGCAGAGGGACCGCAACCACGCGATGGCGTTCTACCTTCTGGCCCAGGCCTTCCGTATGAAGGAGGCCTACCCCCAGTCGATCGAGGCCGCCCGCACCTCGGTCCGGCTACAGCCCGGGACCGCGGAAGCGCACTTCTGGCTGGCGGAAAGTCTGCGCTTGAACGGCAACTACGACCAGTCCAGGAAAGAGTATCTCGAATACTTGCGCCTGAGCGATTTCGACAGCAAGCTTGCCGGGAAGCTGAATTACTACGCGCTCGGCTTTCTGATAGGCCAGGGTAAGAAGAAGCGCGCCTCACAAACGGATATCTGGAAAGACCTCCGCAGCCTCGCCTACTTCGGCCTCTGCGATGCCGAGCGCAAACTGAACAATTTCGACGCGGCCATTGGCTATTGCCAGAAATCGCTCAGTTACGATCCCAACGACCCCTATGTTCACTACGCGCTCGGTCTGTGCTTCATGCGGAAGGCGCAGGCTGCCAACAGCGTGGCTGCGCTGCCCGCCGCATGCAGCCATTTCCGGACGATGCTCGGACTGAATCCCGATCTGACCGAATCCGACTACGCCAGAAAAAACCTCGACAACATTCGCAAGCTGATCGCCTGCCCGTAACGGCGCACTGCCGGCGGCTTGCCGGCCTTTCTACTCGGTTTCAGTGGCTTGGAGCCGCTTTCGGGTCGCAAACAGGACACAGGCGCTCATGAGCATCGTAACTGTTCGCCTCAAAAATATGCCCCTTCGGACAGCGTAGTCTCCAAATTCTGGCGAACGGATGATTCGGGCTCTTCCGTTTTGTCTTCTCCACTACTTCAAAACCGTTCCTCATAGGCTTGGTGTTCCGGGTCCCCATTCTATCGCTGGCGGGGTTGGGGGGTGCGGGTGAGTGAAGTATATCGGTGCCTTACTCGGCATTTCGCGCGCAGCGAAATCCGATGTTGGCGGCGGCGAATCTTGCCGGAACCGTGCCCGAGTCCCAGAGAATGTTGTCCGTCAGATCGGTGTTGAAAGCGCCCCCGCGAATCGTGTACCAGGGCTCATTCGCCGTCGGAGGAGGCTTCAAAAGTTGGCTGAAGGCATTCAGCGCGCCGGCGCTCGGCGTTCGGAGCTCGTCCACGAACTCCCAGGCGTTCCCCACCATGTTCAGTACGCCGAACGGGCTTGCCCCGGCCGGGAATGAGTTCGCGGGCATCAGTGCCGCCGCCCGCCGGCCGGGATCTCCGGCGATATTCGCAAGCTGCGGGTTGCGGTCGTCGCCCCATGGATAGAGCCTGCCGTCGACTCCCCGCGCGGCTTTTTCCCATTCGGCGAAGGTGGGCAGCCGTTTCCCCGCCCATTTTGCGAATTCCCGCGCGTCCGTGAAGGTGATGTTGACAACCGGCAGATCGGGGCGGTCTTTGGGAAAACCCTCGGGCAGCGGGTGGTTCTTCTCCGAGCAGAAAAGAGCATAGGCGGCGTTGGTGACTTCCGTGCGGTCGATGTAGAACGCAGGCAGTGTTGCGGGGATTTTGCCCCCGCCGGAAAGGTATTTTCCGGCGGGTATCAGGACCATTTCCCCGGTTGGTGTGGCGAGCACGGGGGCGAGTTCCGGTTTCGCTCCCCGGCCGAGATACAGCCAAACCGCCACGGCGGCCAGGGCAATCAGGCCGGCCGCGGCAATTCCGATGCTCAGCCGGCGGCGCGCCGCATCCTTGCGCGGAGCGGGGGGCGGCGCGGCCGTGCTGGTCTTCGCGGTTTGAACGACGGTGCTCGGGTAGACCGGCAAAAGCCTCTCGAGTTCCGCGCGAATCACCGCGAAACTCGCCGGGCGCGCGGCGGGGTCTTTGGCCGTGCACCGCGCCACCAGGTCGCAGAGCTGCGGCGGCGCTCCGGCCGCCTGCATCGGCGTTATATCCAGCGGCTCATTCAGAATCCTGTAGAAAACCTGCTCGATGGTGTCGCCCTCGCAGAGCTTCTTTCCTGTGATCAGCTCGAACAGGAGCACGCCGAACGCGTAGATGTCCAGTTGGGGCGCCGGCGGCTCGCCGCGCACCTGCTCGGGCGCCATATAGTACGGCGTTCCCATCGTGTAGCCGGGCCGCGTCAGCGAGATGTCCTGGGATTTGGCTATGCCGAAGTCCATCAGCTTCGCGACGCCGCCGGGGGTGACGTGGATGTTGTCGGGCTTGATGTCCCGGTGAATGATCTTGTGGGCGTGTATGTGTTCGAGCGCGCTTGCGGTCTGAAGCGCGATCGTGAGCTTGCGGTGCAGATCCCCCGTTCGGGCGCTTTTGATCAGGCTGCTGAGATCCTCGCCTTCGAGATACTCCATGACCATGAAGGTCTGGCCGTCCTGCTCGCCGAAATCGTAGACGCGCACGATGTTGTCATGCGCGATCTTGCCTGCCACCCGCGCCTCTTGCAGAAAGCGCGCTTTTGCCTCGGGGTCCCTGGCAGCCTGTTCGGTCAGGATTTTGACGACGACGGTGCGGTCGATCACCGTGTCCCGAGCGCGGTACACGCGCGACATGCCCCCGCCCAGGTATGTTTCCAGTTGATACTTACCGATTCGCGCCGGAAGTTGCATCTCCAGACTTGATCCCCTCATGCCCCCATTGTCCGGGGATCTGTGATGGTATCAAGTATGTTCCGGAAAGATCAAATAAGGCTGCACTCGACGGCGTTGATCTTGCTGGCCAGCTCCACCAGCAGTTCATCGGAAGCCCCGAGTTTCTCGCGCACCTTTTCGGGCAGTTCTTCCAGGGTGCTCTCTACGCTGCCCGCCTGGGTGGTTGCAGCCACGTGGAAGCCGAGAGCG
The DNA here is from genome assembly GCA_050261015.1 of Rhodospirillales bacterium. Taxonomy (GTDB): domain Bacteria; phylum Acidobacteriota; class Terriglobia; order Bryobacterales; family Bryobacteraceae; genus Fen-330. The sequence goes on from JBLNCW010000027.1 coordinate 24,712, forward strand.
TCGGCCAGCCGACAAGCCGCGCGCACTGTTTGCACGATGTCGAAGCGGCCTCCGCTCAACTCCGTATGGTGGGTGCCGACGATGTCCAGAAAGTCTTCCGGCAGTTCCCAGTCGCTGACCAGCCAGCACCCGAGCGTGGCATGGTCGACTTCGAACCGCCGCCGTTCGGCCGCCAGCAGGTCTTCCCCGGTTTGCTCGACGTGCTCGATCAGATCGGCGTACTGGTTTGGAAATGTCGCAAGCAGCGCCAGGCGGCCCAGGTCATGGATCAGTCCGGCAGTGTAGCACTGGTCTTTATCCAGCCAGCAAGCGGCGCCGATATCCTGCGCCAGGAACGCCGCTGCCAGGCTGTGCCGCCAACACCGCTGCGCAGTCGGCACATGCAGCGCTCCAGAGAGAAAATCCCGCATGGCCACCACCATGACCAGCCCCTTGAGCCGCTCCGTTCCCAGAATCGCCATGGCGTGCAAGATGCTCAGGATCTTTCTGCGGCATCCCAGCAGCGGAGAGTTTGCCAGCCTCAGGACCTCGGCGGAGAACGTAGTGTCAACGCGGATCAGCCTGGCCATTCCGCTGAAATCGGCATCGTCGGTCGACACCATGCGCATCAGTGTGGCTGCAACGGGGGGGAAGGGGCGGAGTCGCGCCATCACCCTCGGTCTGCCGATTTCTACCGTTACGTCCTGCGCAGCCATTGAGACCCGTAACCAGTTATCGGCTGCCGGGCGCGGTGGCTTTAGCTGAAAATGAGCTGTACGAGGCCCGGAAGTAAAAGAAAATAAGGGATATATAGGGGGAAAGCGGGGCTGCTCCACACGCGCGCGGTGATGCTACCCCTCAACCTGGCAGCAAGCCGCCCGCTCAAGCCGGTCCCTCACCCCCGCCCAGTCCGGCCCTTCCGGCGGCCGCTCCACCGCGATCCAATCCAGCCCCTCCCGGTCGAGCGCGTGCAGCGTCGCATAGAGCACCGCCGCGTACGCCGCCGGGCCGGGCGGCATTGGAACGTCCCGCACACCTTCGGGACACCTCTCGCCGCGGTGCAGGTACGCGCCCCTGCCCCAGCGCGGCGCTGCGCCGCCCCTTACCACCAGCAACCGCGTCCGCGGGCTGTAATGCCGCGGATGAAGCCCCGGCGAGGGGTGCGCCCCGCGCAGCGCGGTTTCCGGCCCTTCCTCGATGACTCCGATCGCCTCCTCGATGTCTTTCCGCGACACCATGCCCGGCCGCAGCAGGCGCGGGCGCGGCCCGGCCAGCGAGAGCACGGTGGATTCAATACCGACGGTTGTCGGACCGCCGTCCAGAATCAGGTCGACTGCCTCGCCCAGCCCGCGCCGGACGTGCTCGGCGGTGGTCGGAGAGAGTTCGGTGAAACGGTTCGCGCTGGGCGCGGCGATGGGCGTGCCCGCCTCGCGGATCAGGGCCAGCGCCATGGGATGCGCCGGTACGCGCAGCCCGACCGTGTCCAGCCCCGCCGTCACGGCATCGGGTATGCACGGGTGCTTCGGAACCACAAGTGTGAGCGGCCCGGGCCAGTAGCGTTGTCCCAGCGTCTCGGCTTCGGGCGGCCATTCCCGAGCCAGGCTGCGCGCCATCTCGATTGAGTCCGTGTGCACAATCAGGGGGCTTGTCGCCGGGCGCCCCTTCGCCTCGTAAATCCGGCGGACCGCCGTCTCGTCGAGCGCGTTGGCCCCCAGACCGTACACGGTCTCCGTGGGAAAGGCCACCAGCCGCCCCGCGCGGATCAGCTCCGCGGCGTGTTCGATTTCGGTTCTATTCAGGGAGGTCTTCCTTGCCATCTCCGGCCGTTTTGCCGGTGCGCTGGTAGACGAGCCAGGCGTGCATGAATGCTTCCAGGTCACCGTCGAGCACGCGGTCCACGTCTCCCACGCCGAGCTTCGTCCGGTGGTCCTTGATCAGGCGGTACGGCGCCAGCACATAGCTGCGGATCTGGCTGCCGAAGTTGATGTCCGCCTTGCTCGCCTCCACCTTGCGCTCCTCGGCCCGCTTCTTTTCCATTTCGTATTCGTACAGGCGGGCGCGGAGCTGCCGCATCGCCATCTCGCGGTTCTTGTGTTGCGAGCGCTCATTCTGGCATTGCACCACGATGTTGGTGGGCAGGTGTACGATGCGCACGGCCGAGTCTGTCCGGTTGACGTGCTGGCCGCCGCGGCCGCCCGCGCGAAAGGTGTCCACGCGCAGGTCCTCCGGCCGGATCTCGATCTTGATCTCGTCATCAACCTGCGGATAGACGAACACCGAAGCGAACGACGTATGCCGCCGGGCATTGGAGTCGAACGGTGAGATGCGGACCAGCCTGTGCACGCCCACCTCCGAGCGCAGCAGCCCGTATGCGTTCTCGCCGTTCACCTCGAAGGTCACTGACTTGATGCCGGCGCCTTCGCCTTCCTGCCGGTCGGTCACTACCGTGGAAAAGCCCATCCGCTCGGCCCACCGCAGGTACATGCGCAGCAGCATCTCTGCCCAGTCCTGGCTTTCCGTGCCGCCCGCGCCCGGGTGGATGATTACGATGGCGCTCCGGAAATCGTTCTCGCCGGAAAGCAGCATCTCGGTCTCGAGCTTCTCGAGTTCGCGAGAGAGCTTTTCCATCTCCTGCCGGATGTCGCCGCCGACGTCTTCTCCCTCCCGGGCGAGTTCGAATAGCGTGTCGAGGTCGGCCAGGGCCGCCGCCACGCGCGCCTCGTCGGCCAGGGCTTGTTCAAGCCTCTTGCGTTCCTGCAACAGGCGTTGATCCGGCTGGCTCCAGAACTCCGGCGCGGAAACTTTGGCTTCTATCTCGGCTAACTGGGATTTTTTCTGAGGGGCGTCAAAGATAGCTCCGCAGAGCTTCAGCTTGCTGGCGGAGCACGGAGTATTCTCTTTCGAGGTCCTCAATCATACGTTATATTTTAGCAAGATCAAGCAGGTAGCCTCGCTTGCCGGCATTGACGCAGTTAGTCTTTCCGAGTTGCTCCTGAACGCCCTCCGCTTCGTGTATGTGCCCGCAGATGAAGTGAGCGGGTTGATAGCGATCGATGAAGCTCTTCACCGACCGGCTGCCCGCGTGGACTCCCTGCCGCACACGGTCGAGAGCGGTTCCGAACGGCGGGCAATGACACACCAGGACGAGCGGCGCGAGCCCGGCAAACGGAGCCAGGCGCCGGGCCAGTTCCTCTTCGCTGTATTCCCCGGGAGTGTGAAAGGGCGTCGGGCTGGAATAACCCAGGCCGGCGACTTTGTGCCCTTCCGCTTCGAACGTTTTGCCGTGGAAATCGTTCAAGCCGAACTTGCGGCAAAACTCGGCCACCTGCCCGGCCGATTCGTGATTGCCGGGAAGAACCCAGACACGGCCGGCGCGGCTGCGCAGCACCTCGCCGCAGCGGTCCAGCCCGCGGCCCCAACTGGAGAGATCGCCGGCCGCAACGTAGAAGTCCGCTTCGACGGCCATCAGCCGCTCCAGCGAGGCCACGTCGCCGTGAATGTCGGAAAACACCAGCAGCTTCATAAGGCCGACTCTGAATAATATCGCACTCCCGTGCGGCGCCGGTGCGCAGAGCGGGCTGATCCCGCGGCGCGCCCGCCGAAAGGCGCAAAAAAGCCGGGCGCTGGCGAAACGCCCGGCTGGAGGAGTTCCCAAAGGCCGCGTTAGCTATGCGGCTTGTGGGTTAGTGGAGGAGAGCGTCAGGCCAGTAGACCCCCGTGGCCCAGGCATGCCACTTCCCAACCGGACACCCTGTAGCGCGCCAGCATGGGCGGCAGAATCAGGTCTACCACGTTGGGTTTGGCGGAGCGGAAGCATCCCGGCGCCGAAACGATCGGGATGTCGTCCTTGTAGGCCAGCAACAACAGGTTGCCGGGTTCCACTGGTGCAAGAAAACGTTCCAAATGAGAACCGATCTGGACAATGGCACGGCCGATTACGTCCTCCGGGCCGGCCGGAGCGGTCGTGGAGGCCACCAGCAAGACAGTCGGCTTGGGCCGCAGCAGGTGTTGAAGCGCGCGCGCAACGGCAGGCTCATCTTCAACCGTCGCAAGCACATAGTTGGCTGTTACGCCAAACCGGTCCAGTCGCTGTCGCATGATGTTTTCGAACAGTTGACGCGCGCGCTCTCCGCTGAGCGGATCCGTGTACAGAACCGCGATTGACGGGTTCCGTATGGGGCGAGCCTGCAAAATCGGTCCCCGCTCCCGCAAAATCATCAGCACCGCTTCCAGTTGCGCCTGTGCGACCGCAAACGGAGCGCTCTTGACGGTGGCAATGCGCTGTCCGGCTTTCGCGAACGCCAGATTGGAGAGAGTCGCAATGACGATGCTTGAGGTGCAGTTGATCTGCTTAAGCAGCTCATCATCCACGAGCACACAGCAATCCTCGGTCGCGATCAGGTTGGCGCGCCCTCCGGCGGCCAGCCGGATTTCCAGAGCGCCGCAACCCATTTCGGTCGCAACTGCCATCACGGCCTGATCTTCGCCGACCTCGCCTTCCTCAAGCTCGGTCACCCAGACCTGCCCCATGCCTTCCGTTTCCAGCAGGCGCACGTCTTCTTCGCTCAACACATGTCCTTTGGCCAGAAGTTTCTTGCCGCCGGGACGAAAGATCGTGCAGCAGAGAACCCTTCCCGTTGAGTTTCTGACGTCAACCGTTTGTGCCCTCATCGCCTCCTCTTAAAACTCATTCCTGCAAGTACCGGCGCCGAGTCTAAATTATACAAACAAAAGCGAGAAATTCGGCGGATTTTTTGTGAATTTCGGCCTGTGTTTTTTGCGGGCATAGCTCGGCTGCCGCTGGGGGGAAACCGGCTCCGGGAACTCTCAACGATTCAGTGAGATTTGCGAATGGAAGGCAGGAGGACGGGGTCTTCCGGCAGTACCTGGGGAAAAGTAGCCACCCCTTGTATGCGGGTATCATCCACCCGCGCATGTTCCGATTTCAGGTGCTTTATTACAGCAATTTCATCACAGCACTGGAATTTCGCGCACCGCAGGCAGTCTTTCCAGGCCTTCAATGGCAATGCGCCCCGGTCGATCTCAACAAATCCGAGCTTTGCAAAAAAGGCCGGAATATATGTGAACGCAAAAACGGATTGCAGGCCAAAGGCTTGCGCCTCGGCTTCAAGCGCATCCATCAGCATCCGCCCGGCGCCGCTGCCGCGAAAGGCAGCATCCACGGCCAGGGATCGAATCTCGCCCATCGTGGGCGTGTAGAAATGCAGCGCCGCGCAGCCAACAACATGCTCTCCGCACTGGATCACACTGAAATCGCGAAGGTTTTCCGAAATCTCGAACTCGGTGCGCGCCAGCATGATGCCTTCGCTCGCGTATCCGTTGATCAGCCGGAGCAACTGCGGGATGTCGGCCATCGCCGCCTTTCTGACGGCCAGGGCGGGCGCATCAGATGCGGGTGGTGCTAATACGGTACTACTAGAGCCCAGGTCAGGCAAGAGCTACATCCTCCTCGATCAGGCGGCTGCCCACCGCTTCGCCGGACAAGATGCGCGAAATAATCCCCGGTTCACCGCCCGGAGCGATGATGATTTCCCGCACTCCTTTTCGCAGCGCGTCAATGGCAGCGTTTAATTTCGCCTGCATGCCTCCTGTGGCCACGCCGAGGCGAATCAATTCCTCGCCGGCGGAGGCGGTCAGCACCGGAAGCGGCTCGCGATTGGCGCCCAATACGCCGTTCACGTCGGTCAGAAAAACGAGGCGGTCCGCCTGGAAAGCGACCGCGCAGGCGGAGGCCATCTGATCGGCATTCACGTTGAAAATGCGTCCGTCGCGGTCGCCCGCCACGCAAGCCACCACGGGCACGTAGCCGTTGCTGGTCAGCAGGTTGAGCAAGCCGGCGTTTGAGCGCACCACCCGGCCCACCGCGCCCAGCTCCGGCGCCATCGTTTCGGCTTCCGTGATGGAGGCATCCACACCCGAGAGGCCCACCGCGCGCGCACCCGCGGCAATCAACGCGGCTACCAGTTCCTGGTTGACGCTCCCGGCAAGGACTTTCAAGACGGCATCCAGCGTCTCCGGCGTGGTCACACGCAGGCCGTTGACGAAGTGGCTCTCGATTCCGCGCTCGGCCAGAAAGCGTGTCATCTGTTTGCCGCCGCCGTGCACCACCACCAGTTCCGTGCCGCCGCAGGCCGCGGCCAGCTCCGCGGCAAGGCGCCGCCGCGACGCTTCCGCATCGAGCAGGGTGCCGCCGATTTTGACCAGCAGCCTCATAGCAATCCCTCGGTCTCCGGCAATCCGAGCACCAGGTTCATGTTCTGGAGAGCCTGGCCGGCCGCTCCCTTCACCAGGTTGTCGATAGCGCTTACCACAACCGCCCGGCCGGTGGCCGGATCGAGCTTGACTCCGATGTCGCAGAAGTTGGTCCGCTGCACGGCGCGCAAGTCGGGGACGTGCCCGGGCGGATAAACGCGAACAAACGGCTCGCCTGCGTACCGCTTCTCGTAGATGGCTGCGAGGGCGGCGGCGCTCTCCACCGTCGTGCGGAAATAGATGGTCTCCAGGATGCCGCGATCGAGCGGGAGCAGGTGCGCGGTGAAGCTGAACTCGCTCTCCTTTAGCCCGCTGATCATCAGCACTTCGGGGACGTGCCGGTGATCAAGAATCGAGTATGCCGAAAAATTCTCGGTAACTTCGCAGAAGCTGGTCTTGAGGCTGGGCTTCCGGCCCGCGCCGCTGACGCCCGACTTGGCGTCGCACACGATGCCCGCTCCGCGGTCCGCCGCCCCGGCTTCAACCAGGGGCTTGATGGCCAGGTTCGCGGCGGTCGGATAGCAGCCGGGGTTGGCAACCAGGCGCGCCGTCCGGACACGCTCGCGGCAGAACTCAGGCAGCCCGTAAACCGCCTCGGCCAGCAGGGCAGGCTGCGTATGCTCTTCCTTGTACCAGCGGCGGTAGTTTTCCTGCGTCCGGAGGCGGAACGCGCCGCTCACGTCCACCACTTTCGCGCCCGCTTCCAGCATCCACGGCGCCAGTTCCATGGAAACGTCCGCCGGGGTCGCCAGGAAGACCCCGGCCAGCCCTTCGCCGCGCACGGCCTCGGGGGTACAGGGAATGCGAGTGTGGCCGTCACGCAGCGGCCCGTGGTCCTGAACGTCTTTGCGGTGCTCGATCAGCGCCGGTTCCAGGCGGGGGTGCCGGTCCAGAATGCGAACCAGTTCGGCGCCGCTGTAGCCTCGGAAGCCGACTATACCGACTTTTTGCTTCATTGGTTAAATATTCACCTGACTGAATAAATATAACACACCCGGAAACGCAGCCTACTCGGAGAGCGACTTTTCCGCCAGCTCGCCGATGACCGGGAGCGAATAAACCTGCTCCTGGCTGGTTTTGATAATCATGAAGATCCAGGCCGCGAGGATGACCAGTTGCAGGAGCGCCGCAATGGGAATGTGCGGGCCGGGCGTGAAGAAGGAGAGCGGTTTGAAGACCCACTGCACGAGCAGCCAGGCCACGAAGAGGTAGAGGCCCTGGAAGGCGTGGAAGCGTACGGTGCGATTGTTCCGGAACGTGTTGGAAGCCAGCACAATGATGGCGGCGATCCAGCCCACCCACGGCAGATAACACAGGATGGAGGCGGTTCGAGGGCTGAAGCCCGCGGCGAAGTCTGTCACAGTTTGCGCGCCCACCTGCCGCGCCCCGCACTTGGCGCAATACTGATCCGTCTCCGCCACCTGGTTTCCGCACCGGCAACAGTAAGCCATTTCAACGACCTTCAATTACTCCTACGGTAAACGGAATTGATTGGTTCCACAAGAGCCTTCGGTGGCGGGCCGCCAGTGTCCAGTGTCCATGTTCATGCCGCGAACAAAGAGGCCCTGAGCCGCCCGCGGCGTTGCATGATAGTAGAGATGGTGGCGGGTGTGGATGCGGCGGTGGCGATCCTGCACACTCACGGGCCCGGGGAATCGGTCCTGCTGATCCGGCGGGCGGAGAGGGACGGGGATCCGTGGTCGGGGCAGTGGTCGTTCCCCGGAGGGCGGTGCGATCCGCAGGATCCCGATGCCTTGAGCACGGCCCTGCGCGAACTCGAAGAGGAGTGCGGGATCCGATTGGAGCGGGAGCGGATGGAAGCAGCCCTGCCTCTGGCAACGGCAAGGCGCAGCACTGGCCGGTATCTTGTCGTGGCTCCATTTCTGTTCCAGGTGGAGCGGGAGCTGCCGACCGTTTTGCAGGCGAGCGAGGCCGTAACGGCGGTGTGGCTTCCGCTCAGTGTTGTGCTCGATCCCGCGCGGCACCGCCTGCGCCCGGTGCCGGGTCTGCCTCCCTCGATGTACTTTCCTGCCATTGACTTGGACGGAGCCCCTTTGTGGGGGTTCACCTACCGGCTGCTCTCGGCGTGGCTCGGCCTGGGTCCGAAGCAGACGCCGCGGGAGCGGGCTGGGTTCGAGACGGCCGAACAGGTGCTCGAGTTCCTGCTTGCCCTCGGGCTGAAGCTGCGCAAGGGATGGGAGAACCGCGTCGCTGAGGTGACCGGCCGGATTCCGGTGGAGGCCGTGGTACAGCGATTCACTTCCCCGGGCTGCCATTTCGAATCGGTGAACTGCCTGGAGGTGCGCCCGGAATCGATCCGCCTCACCGGCGCCGCGTTCGAGCAGTACGAGATCCGTGAACGGTCTTCCTGACCTTTTCAAGCGGGATGGCGACCTGCCCTGTTACAATTCCGGCAGGGGAGCAGCGGGCGACAGGAAGGGCTTCCGCTGCCGATAAGCCTGATGATGCCCGAACGCCGTTCCGAACAACGTCTCATGTGCGCGCACTTGGTGGCGCTCAGGCCGTCCGCGCCGGGCGGTACTCGCCGGGGCATGACGGGCGTGCTCGAGGACATCTCATCGAGCGGGGCATGCCTCCAGGTGGAAACGGCGGTGGCCACCGGGGCGCCCATGACGCTCGTTATAGGCAGACACTCCTTTCCCGGCACGGTCCGGTATTGCATCTTTCGCGAGACGGGTTACTTCATCGGCTTGCAGTTTGACACCGGTATTCGCTGGTCGCGCGAGCAGGTCGTGCCCGAGCATCTGCTGGATCTGCTTGAAATGAAAGGGAAAACTCGCCGCGATCCGAATTCAGCGGCAGATCTGGCAAAACATGATTAATATTCATTCATAGTCGTCCGTATTCCGGTACAATCAAGTCCGGGAAAGGGGATGGTATGTATTACAAAATTCATCGCTGGACCGACGAGGAACACCAGCCTCCAGACCTGGAAGAGACCCACGAAGAGCCGCGGGACCCCTACGATTTTGACCTCGAAGAACTGCGAGGCCACAGGGTCCGGCAAATCGAAAGCGACGACGACTGACCGCCCCAGCTCTATTTTTTCTTTTCTTCGGGCGGATAGTGCTTGAGCAATTTGTCGACGGTCTTCTGTAGATTTCTGTAGTTCTTGTCGGGATCGGAGCTGGGGTCGATCGTCTTGGTGGCGCTGCCTCGCCACACGAGCTGGCGGAGGGCGGGATCGTACATATCGAGCACCAGCGTCCCTACTTCGACAGTCGAGACGGTGGTCTGCGTCATGCCCGGTCCCCAGCCCCACGGGTACGCGTCACCCCAGGTTTGGATTTCCTGCTGCGGGCGGACCGAGACCTGGTATGCGATCAGCAGGTCCGGGCTGGCGTCGGATTGCACAAGGCCTTTTTGGGCGAGCTCTTCATCGACAACGCGCCGGATCTGCTGGTCCAACAGTTGGTTCGGCGCTTGCGTGCCTGGGACCTGTACCCAGCGATAGGTTCTATACCTGGAGAAATCGGCCCCGCGGTCGTAGTTGTAGGTGACTTTTTGGGCCGAAGCCGCCCCGCTCAGGCACAGCGCGGCCGGTAAAAGAAACGCTAGCAGTTTCACTTTGGTGTTCCCCCTTTTGGACCCCTGAGAGTGTCCCCTTGCTTCGATGGTAATACGGCGTCCCGGCTAGCCGAGCGGCTGCCGTCGCGGGCGAGGCGTTCACTTCGCAAGGCAGTTGTACAGCCGCGCGAACAGGAGTCCGCCGGCGGCCCCGTCAGCGGACGCCCAGGCTGTCCGCAGGAGCACGCGCTTCAGCGTGTTGGGCCGGCCGGTGCCGGGATAAACCGAGCCCAGAGCTTCCAATGCCTTCTCTCCGTACTTCGGCTTCGCCAGATTCAGCAGCCCGATAGCCAGCACGCCGCCGCCCCAGAGCGCCACGGATGAAATTGCGAGAGCTTTCCCCGATAAACGCATAGCCCCTCCTGCTCCCAGGATACGCCGCTCAAATCTTTTGCACTCGGGATTGGCGATAGCATGAAGGCAGGGAGGCGGGCGAGGGGATCATGTTTGGGAAGCGACTTACATTATTCAAGCTGTTCGGCTTCGAAGTGCGGCTTGACGCCAGTTGGCTGATCATCGCGGCGCTGGTGGTGTGGTCGCTCGCCGTGGGTGTTTTCCCGTTCTGGTACCCGGGACTGGCGCTCGCGACCTACTGGTGGATGGGCATCGCCGGCGCGGCTGGCCTGTTCGGCTCGATCATCGTCCACGAGCTGTTTCACTCCCTGGTTGCACGCCGCTTCGGATTGCCCATGCGCGGCATCACGCTGTTCGTCTTCGGCGGCATCGCGGAGATGGAGCAGGAGCCGCAGAGCGCGAAAGCCGAGTTCGCGATGGCTATCGCGGGGCCCCTGGCCAGCGTCGGCATCGGCTTTGTGTTTTTTGTCCTGGCTGCCGCGGGCAGGGGCTTCTGGCCGGTTCCCGTTGCCGGCGTTGTCGCCTACCTTGCCTGGATCAACTGGATTCTGGCGGCATTCAACATGATTCCGGCGTTCCCGCTGGACGGCGGCCGGGTGCTGCGCGCGGCGCTCTGGCACTACAAAGGCAATCTGCGGCGCGCGACGCAAATCGCTTCGGGCGTGGGCTCGGCGTTCGGCCTGGTGCTGATGGCGCTCGGCGTCCTTCAGCTTTTCTCCGGCAGTTTTATCGGCGCGGTATGGTGGTTCCTCATCGGGATGTTCATTCGCGCCGCCTCCCAAATGTCCTACCAGCAGGTGGTCATGCGCACCGTGCTGGAGGGCGAGCCGCTGCGGCGTTTCATGAATGTCAATCCGATTACCGTGCCCCCTGACACCACGGTTCAGGATCTGGTGGAGAACTACATCTACAGGTATCACCACCGGATGCACCCAGTGGTTGACTCCTCCCAGGCGCTCGTCGGATGCGTCACCACCGAGCAGGTAAAAACCGTTCCGCGCAATCAGTGGGGCGAGCGCCGCGTGCAGGACATCGCGATATCCTGTTCGCCGGCGAACACGATCTCGCCGGATGCTGACGCCGCGAGCGTCCTGGCTCAGATGAGCAAGACCGGAAACAGCCGGTTGATGGTGGTGGAAGATGGGCGGCTTGTCGGGCTGGTCTCATCCCGAGATCTGACACGATTCCTCTCGACGAAGATGGAACTCGAAGGCGATGCCGGCGCGGAGCCGGTCCGCCTGCCCGTCACCGAGTCCGCCGAGGAGGAAAGGCACGACAAGACCCGCACCGCCGGCGGCGGGTAGTCCTTACTCCCGCGGGAGATAGCGCGCCGCGCCGTAGCGGTTGGGCGGCTCGCCGATCGAGTTGCGCGCCTTCACATCGCCGAACGGATCCTCAAACTTTGCCATCATGGCGTAGAGGCGGCGGCCGCGCATGTCCGCCACAGCGCCGCGGTAGGCGGGATCGTTCACCGCGTTGTGCATCTCCTCGGGATCCTTCTCGAGATCGTAGAGCTCGTCGTAATCGAAACCGTTAAAGACGTACTTGAAGCGCCTGGTGATGGCGATGCGCTGCGTGTACAGGAACTCCCCGCCGTAGTAAGCGCAAAGGATTTCGTCCGCCCAATCCGTCCGCGACGGATTTTCGAACAGCGGCTGGAGCGCGCGCCCGTCCGCATAGGGCAGGCTCCGCGCGCCGGCGGCTTCGACATACGTGTGGGCGAGGTCGTGCGTTTGCACCAGGCGCGCCGTCCGCGAGCCGGGTTTCACCACTCCGGGCCAGCGCACGATCAGCGGCACGCGATAGCACTCCTCGTACGGGATCCAGCCTTTGATCCACATGCGGTGCGCCCCCACCATGTCGCCGTGATCGCTCGTAAACACTACCAGCGTGTTGTTCGCCTGTCCCGTTCGATCGAGCGCGTCCAGGATGCGGCCAATCTGGGCGTCAAGCTGTTCGATATAGGCGTAGTAGTGTGCGCGCCCCTGCCGGTAGTCATTTTCGGTCACCTCGCCCCAGCTCTCGGATTCCCTTCGGTGCAGCCCCGGCTTGCCCGCAAAGGTATCCAGAAAGTTCTGAGGCACCGGAATCGCGCGCGGGTCATAGCGGTCGAGGTACTTCTTCAGGGGCATGTAAGGGTCGTGCGGCTGGACGAAATGAACTTCGAGGTGCCATGGGCCGCCGCCTTTTGCGAACCGGTTCATCATGCGGATTGCCTGTTCGGCCAGGCGGTATTCAGGCGTCGCTTCTTCCGGGCCTTCCCGGTAGCCCCACATGGGGAAAGGCTGGCTGCCGGGCCAGCGCATCTGCCGCGTTGTCACGCGCCTCAACTGCGCTTTGGGCGGCTCGACGCCGTCGGGGTTGAGGTTGTAGTTCTTCAACGCCTCGGGCCGGCAGCCTTGGATTCCGGCGCCCTCATGGAAGCCGAAATCGAAAGGCGTGCGCACCCAGGAAGCGTGCCACTTACCGACGTAGCCGAGACGGTAGCCCGCTTCCCGCAGCCGCTGGGAGTAAAGGACGACGTCCGGATTCATGTCGCGGTGAACCGAAGGCGCCGAGTGAATCTGGTTGTAGACGCCGTTATGCCAGTGATACGCCCCGGAAAGGATCATCGCGCGCGCGGGGCAGCACACGGCCGACGGCGTGTAGGCGCGCTCGAACAGCATCCCGCCGGCGGCCAGCCGGTTCAGATTCGGCGTGCGGCACTCGGAGCGGCCGGCGATGGTCGCCCACTGCTGCTGGTCTGACATGATGTGCAGGATGTTCGGGCGGCGCGCGGGCTGCAATTCCGCCGCTGCGGCTGCGGACAAGAATTCCCGTCGGTTCAGCATAGCCCAGCATATGCCGAAATCGCCCGGGACAGCTACGTGCTATAAGGGTTTTTTGGGCCGCTTTCGAATGGATTAAGCCGGCATGAGAAAGCAACAACTGGGGCGCTGCGCCTCGCTTGCGATTCTTTTGGCCGCCGCCGCTTTCGCGGCGAACGTCAGGGAGCCGGCCGTCGCCGGCGCGTTCTATCCGGCAGATGCCGGCGAGCTTCGCAAGATGGTGGACGCGCTGCTGGCCCGCCAGCCCGCCTCCTCCGTTCGCGAACCCGTGACCGCGCTGATCGCGCCTCACGCGGGCTATGAGTACTCCGGCGCCGTCGCGGCACGCGCGTACGCGCTCCTGAAGGGGCGAAAACCGGAGCGTGTGGTGGTGATTGCGCCGTCGCACGTGGAGCCGTTCTCGTTCGCATCGGTTTACGACGGCGACACCTACGCCACGCCGCTAGGCGCCGTCCCGATCGATAAGGCATTCGCCGTGAAGCTGGCGGCCGCCGACGACCGCATCAGGATTTCAAGTTGCGGCCACGTGCCCGTAAGAGGCCGCGGTGAGCACGCCGTTGAAGTGCATCTCCCGTTCTTGCAGCGCGTGTTAGGCGACTTCAAGCTTGTTCCGCTGGTGATGGGAAGCCAGAGTTACGCCGACTGCCGCGCGCTCGGCATCGCGATCGCGAAGCTCGCGGCCGGTTCCGATACTCTGATCGTCGCCAGCACCGACCTCTCCCACTACCACCCGTACGACGAAGCGGTGAGGCTGGACCGCAAGGTGCTTGCCGCCATTCAGGATTGGGATTACCTGAGCATGTCGCGCAACTTCGAATCGCGCGTGTGGGAAGCGTGCGGCGGCGGCCCCGTGGTAGCGGCGATGATCGCGGCCGAGCGAATGGGAGCGAACAAGGCGGTGCTGCTGGCTTACGCCAACTCGGGCGACGTCACCAATAACCGCGGGCGGGTGGTCGGCTATGGGGCGCTGGCGTTGACTAAGTCCGCCGCGCGCGTCGCGGCTGCACAGCCGTTCACGCTCGCGCAGTCCGACCGCGAGGAGCTGCTCCGGCTGGCCAGGATTTCGGTGGAGACCGCGGTCCGCGAGGGCAAGCTGTACGACTACAAGGGCACGGCTTCGCAGCCGCTCATGCAGGAGCGCGGCGCTTTCGTCACCCTGAAGGAAAAAGGTGTGATGCGCGGCTGCGTCGGCTACGTCGCTCCCATGAAGCCGCTGAGCTACACGGTGCGCGATGTTGCGGCGCTGGCGGCGGTGCGGGACCGCCGCTTCCCGCCGGTCACACCGGCCGAGCTCGGCAAACTGGTGTATGAGATTTCCGTGCTCTCCCCGTTTCGCCGTGTCTTGAACGTCGAAGAAATCCGGGTGGGACGCGACGGCCTCGTGGTCCGCCGCGGCGACAACGAGGGATTGTTGCTGCCGCAAGTCCCGGTGGAACAGGGGTGGGACCGGAACACCTTTTTGGAGCAGGCATGCCTCAAAGCGGGCCTTCCCGCGCGCGCCTGGCGCGACGAGCAGACCGACATTTTTTCCTTCACCGCACTTGTTTTCAGCGACGAGCCCGCGGGGGTAGCGGGGAACTGAGGGGGGCGGCGCTGGCACTTTGGGTGCCGCGCTGACTTTGTCACGGGAGAATAGGAGCACCCCCGTGGGGAAAGGTTATAGGGTCAAGGTGTCCGCTGTGTTAACCCTTGGGAGACTGACAGATTTGGCCGCTACGGCATAGATTAGGCCATCATCGACGGTTCAACGAAATGAAGCCGAGATTGAGCACAAGACTGAAAAGGAATCTTGAGGAGCTTAGCCGAAGTATGGAAGTGAATACGCCGAAGGTTCAGGCAAAGGCGCTCGCATCCGGATCCGGTAAGCCAGATCGCGCTGTTTCGGCGTCCATCGGCAAATACTTTGTCGCGCTTCGCCGGCTCTCCCAAGAATAGTTTTTCAGATTCAGTGCGGCCTACGTCGCCCGCAGGGCCGCTCTTCAATGTAAGAGGTCCAGGTGAGTCTTATTTTTCGCGTCCGAGAGGTCCTGTGAGCTCACGCCCAACCAGTCCCGGAAACGCTCGATCGCGGCCCCGACGTCCTTGCTCTCTTCCGCTTCGGCGAGGGCAAGAGCTTCATCCCGGGTAAGCTGTCCGGCGCGGGTCATCGCGGCATACTTCGTGGTTTTCTCGCCAAAGCCCCATTTTTGTATGTTGAGATAAGCCTTGACGGGAGCGAAGTAGCAGTCGATGTGATCGGAGGAGCCATCGGCCCGCGAAATCCAACCGAGTTTTTCCGAGATGACATTCTTGATTTCGGCATCTTTCCAGGGCATGTAGTCTGGGAGTGAGATTTGCCTCCGGTACCGGGTTAAGCGGCCATGCTTAAGGCGCCGGAAAATTCTCTGGCCCAGGCTCTCCGCGAGAAAATCGTGCATTCCCTTCTCCGGCAGAATTCGGCCGGCGACTTTGCGAAACAGGGTGTTCGTGTAAGAGTAGATTTTTGCTCCGCGGGTTTCGATCTCCTCTGAGAAGCCGGAGACGATCAGCGGGACGTCGTAGTCCTCAGCCACGCGATGCACCGTGGCCCAGATGCCCATGTCGCACGGGAAGCAGAACTGGCCCGTTGCCAAAAGAAACGCGCGATAGAGCTTGCGCATCGTCTCCCATGGCGGTCCATAGCTCGTGTACGCCGCGCCGGTGATACGGGTCATCCGCGCCATGTTATCCACTGCCTCCGGCGTGCAGAGGCCGTTGTTGAAGTTTACGGCCAGGACTTTGAGGCCGAGTTGAACGCTGCAGACATACAGGGTGTAAGCACTGTCCTTGCCGCCGCTCAAAGGCACAACGCAGTCGTACTGTTTTTTCTGGCTTCGGGCCCAGTTGGCAATTTTCTCAAGCTCTATCTTCAGCTTGACGAAATCGCGCGTGGCATACTTTTGGTCGTGCTCATGGCATCTGTGGCATACGCCGTTTGCATCGAAGGTGAGATCCGGGAAAGACTCCGGCAAGATACATCGTGAGCACCGCTTCACCTGATTTCTCCTTATAGTTAAAGCGCATAACTCAAACACCTCAGGTAGTCGACCCAAAAAAAGACGTATTCATCCGAATACTTTGCGGAGCAGAAAAGTGCGGGCGGAGTGGCGGAGTGCGGCGCTGGTTCCCGGAACTGCTGAGGCGCGCGTCTACTTCGTGGGTACGGGCCGGCTTGGCAGCGCACCGAAATCGAAGAACTCGTGCTGAATCTCCCGCTGCGTTACCCAGACGAGCCTCAATCCCGATCTCGCTCCGCCCAGCGGCATGCCCACGGGACCCGTGGTCACCATTTCAAGCTGCCCGTCCGACCCATGAGCGTTCCGGTGATAGTGTCCTGCGAAGACGTACTTGACGCCGGCGCGTTGCAGCGAGTCGAGGAGCGGCGCTCGCCGCGCCGGGGGAATGTTGAAGTACTGGTCCAGCTCGTCAGCCCGTTCGATGAAGATGGGATGGTGCAGGAACACGACGATATGGGGAGCTCCCGATGCCCTGGCTCGTTCCAGTTCGGCCTCGAGCCACAAATCCTGCTTGCGCAACTCTCCCGGCGCGTTCTGCGGTGAGTGGATCAGGCTGGAGTTCAGCACGATGCCGTAGATGGGGCCCTCGCGGAAGCTATAGTAGTCGGGTCCGAAGCGCTCCCGGTAAGCTTTGAGGGCGTTCGGCGTGGGTTCGTTGCCCACGTCGTGATTCCCAGCCACGTGATAGATGCGGATGGATGGATCCAGTTTGGCCGAGATGCGCTCGTATTCGCGAATCTGGTCCGCATCGCTGGGTTTGTTCACAAGGTCGCCGCAAACGATGACGAATCGGGGTCTCAGCCGATTTGCGGTTTTGATCGCGAAGTCGTAGTTGGCGCTCTCCTGACTGAAGTCGCCGTTCTTCGCATACATGCCGAACTGCGGATCGGCAAGCTGCATGAAAAAAAGGTCGGACGGGCCCTGCTGCGCGGGAGCGCCGGCCACGGACAGCAAAAGAAGGACAGCGATCAGCCGGCCGGTTGGCATGGTCTCGACAGGCGGCAAAACGGTCTCCGTCTCAGAAGGTCAGCCGGGTGCCCACCTGAAGAACGCGAGGGCTTCCGGCTGCTCCGGTGAGTCTATCATACCCTCCAGGCCTGAGGTCGGCGCAACCTGACCCAGAGCGAGTACGGCTATAGCCAGCATGAGCAAGACGAACAACTTAGCGCGTGCGCGTACAGCCGTACAGCCCCACATCACGGCCGGCGCGTGTTACGGTTTTTGTTTGGCGCGAAGAGGGACGCGCGGGACGCATGGTGGGCGGTACTGGACTTGAACCAGTGACCTCCTGCTTGTAAGGCAGGCGCTCTGACCAACTGAGCTAACCGCCCGGGCGGCGCGTACTCTTTGATTCTACACTTCCCGGCACCGGTTCCCGGCGCTTTTCCGGAATTTCTGAAGTCCGACGCCCGCTCGGACTAAAATTGACGTATGTGCCTGGCCAGAGGTGGGACCCGGTGATTGCGCCGGGCGTTCTCGTTGCCGGAGGGGATCACGTTGCAATCCCGCTGGCGATGCTGATCGTCTTCGGCTCGGCCAAGCTGCTGGCCGAATTGTTCGAACGATTGAATCAGCCCGGCATTGTGGGCGAGATCGTGGCCGGAATCGTCGTCGGGCCGAGCGTGCTGGCGTGGGTGTCCCCCAATGACTTTCTCAATGCGCTGGCCCAACTCGGCGTGATGTTCCTGCTGTTTCGCGTCGGCCTGGAGGTGAAGGCCTCCGAGTTGATCGGCGTCGGCGCCACCGCGACCATGGTCGCCCTGCTCGGAGTCGTAGTTCCCTTCTTTTTCGGCTGGGGAACCCTGCTGCTTTGGGGGAGGCCGCAGATCGAGGCGATCTTCACTGGGGCGGCCATGGTCGCCACCAGCGTGGGGATCACCGCCCAGGTCCTGGAAAGCAAGGGGCTGATGAAGGCTCGCGCGAGCCGCACGATACTGGCTGCCGCGGTGATTGACGACGTGCTCGGCCTGCTGGTTCTGGCGATGGTCAGCAACCTTGCCGAGGGAGAAATCAAGCTGCTCGGCCTGGGACTGACGGCGGCGCTGGCGATTGGTTTCACGCTGCTGGTGATCACCTGGGGCACCCGCACCGTCCAAAGGGTGGTGCCGCGCGTGCAAAAGAAACTGCGGCTCGGAGAGGCGCAGTTCGCGCTCTCCATGATTCTGCTGTTCGGGCTTTCGGTTGCCGCTGTTTACGCCGGGGTGGCGGCCATCATCGGCGCCTTTCTGGCCGGGATGGCGCTCTCGGAGAGCGCCGGCCAGCGCGTCCGCGACCTTGCGCACGGGGTCACCGAACTGCTGGTTCCCTTTTTCCTGGCCGGAATCGGCCTGCAGCTGGATCTGAGCGCCCTGGCCAACCGGGCCACGCTGGCGCTCTCCCTGGTCATTCTGGGCGCCGCCATTGTTTCGAAGCTGGTAGGCTGCGGCCTTGGCGCTCTGCCGCTGGGGCGCGCGGACGCGCTGCGGGTCGGCATCGGGATGATGCCTCGGGGCGAGGTCGGGCTGGTGGTAGCCCAACTCGGCTTGTCCCTCGGCGTCATCACGCAAGCTGTTTACGGCGTGGTGGTCTTCATGGCCGTTGCCACCACGCTGATAGCCCCTCCGCTGCTGGCGCTCACCTACCGGAAGCTGATCGACACGGATGCCAAGGCGGAGGTTTTTCGGATCGGCTGAGCGCTTACGGGCGCACGCCGGGCGACGGCCGGGAATAGGGCGTGAAAGGCGCGCGGAGCTTCGGTATGCGGCTCGCCTTTCGCAGGTGCTCCGGCGAGTTCGCTTGCGTGCGCTTTTCCTCGAGTTTCAAAGGGGCGGCCTCTCTGACCAGCGCCGGCTCAAGCTTCTCAGCCTGAGTTTCCGGCACAATACGCCGCGCTCTCCGAGTCACGGCTCTGGGAACTTTTATGTAGGACCCCACAACATGACGGCTTCTGGGCTTTGCCGGAAGCGTGCTCTCCTCACCCCCCAGCCATTCCAGCAAAAGATTTTTCCTGTGTTTCTCCAGATTTGCCATTGGCCAGCCCTCCTTTGCGATTCAGCTACATAAATCTGGTTCGATTTTAGGCTTGAATCCGCTCCCGTGCAATAGGGTGCATAGGGGATATCCGGCCCGGTGAAGGGTGTAATGAAATCCGCTCATTCTGCCGAAGTACTTCACATGGGAAGCCAATTGCGCGAACGTGTGCCTCCACGCGTTGTGGAGGTGTGCGCTTCCTGCATTTGCGACCCTGTGACCCGGCTTCGATTTCTCCGGTATGCGAGGGCGGCTCCCCCGACTCGGCCCGAGCCGCCGCGGCGCCGCGCCAGGCGGCGCCCGGCAATCGCTCTGATCGCCCTCGCTGCGGCGCTTCTCATGGCTCCCATGGGCCGCGTAGCGCCAACCGAGGAGGCACCCGCCCCGCCCGTTGGCCCGCTGGAGCCGCTGCCGGACGACCCGGCGCCGCGAGTCTGGCTGGTCGAGCAGTCCGGAGGCACGGAACTCTACAGCAACGGCTTACGCATCGAAGGGGGACCCGGCGTGCCCGGCCAGCCGCGCCTGTACAGGGCTTTCGACCGGAATGCGCCCGACGGCAGCCGCTGGCAGTGGCGGGCGGAGCCGGCGGGCATCGTTTTCCACAGCTCCGAGAGCGACATAGCCTCGTTCGAGCCGGAAATGAACGGCATACTCAAGCGCCAGGGCGAGCGGCTCCTCGCTTACGCCCGGCAGCGCCGATGCTATCACTTTCTGATCGACCGCTTCGGCCGCGTACATCGCGTCGTTGAGGAAACCGCCAAAGCCGATCACGCCGGCCACTCCATCTGGAGCGACGCCGACTGGGTGTACGTGAACCTGAACCACAGTTTTCTTGGCGTCTGCTTCGAGGCCCAGACGCAGGAGGGGGTGGCCGTCAGCCCGGCGCAGATACACTCGGCGAGGGTGCTGACGGAAATGCTGCGCAGCCGCTACAACATTCCGGCGCGCAACTGCATCACGCACGCCCAGGTGTCAGTGAACCCGCGGAATTTCCGAGTCGGCTACCACACGGATTGGGCCCGGGACTTCCCGTTTGCCCAACTGGGACTGCCGGATAACTACCTCCAGCCGCTGCCCAGCCTAACGTTCTTCGGCTTTGATGCCGATGCTTCTTTTATCAAGCTGGCCGGAACGGACCTTCGCCATGCGGTAGCAGTCGCCGAGGCGCAGGTGCGGCACGCAGCCGCCGAGCGCGGCGCACCGGTTGCCCGGTACCGGGCGGAGCTTCAGGAGGCTTACGCCCGCGTTGCAGCAGCCGCCACCAGCCCGGCCGGCTCGTAACGTATCAGCCCCCCGCGCGAGCCGGGCTGTGATCTACAGGAGAAACGATATGTCCTCTTCCGAAAAGAAACTCGATCCGCGGATCGGCCTCGATGTCGGCACCAGCCGGATCGTCATGGCGCGCCGCGTAGACAACGAAATCGAGTACCGCAGCCAGTTGAACGCTTTCGTTCGCATCCCGGCCTCCCCTCTGACGGCGAGCGTCCTCAAGAAGGAAGGCATACCGCATACGATGGACGGCAGCGACGTCATCGTCTACGGGGACCATGCGGAGAAATTCGCCAACATTTTTCACGTCGAGACGCGCCGGCCCATGCAGCAGGGCGCACTCAACCCGAACGAGCCGGACGGACCGGCGGTGATTCGCGAAATCATCTCAATTCTGATCGGGGGCAAGAACGCACATCCCGGCGAGAAGCTGTGCGTGGGCATGCCCGGACTACCGATCGGGACAGGCGAAGATCTGACCTTTCACGAATCCGTTGTCCGGCAAATCGTGGCGGATTTCGGCTACGAGGTGAGCACGATCAACGAGGGGCTCGCCGTGGTCTACAGCGATCTGGCCGAGTCGAACTACACCGGCATCGGGGTGAGTTGCGGCGGCGGGATGTGCAACGTCTGCCTGTCTTACCTGTCCGTTCCGGTGGTGAGTTTCAGCATCTCCCAGGCGGGCGATTTCGTGGACGCCAACACGGCGGCCGCGACCGGCGAGGTCGCCACCCGCATACGGATGTTCAAGGAGAGGGACTTCAGCTTTAATGGCGCGAATGGCGCGTCCGGAGACAAGATTCACCGTGCGCTGACGATCTACTACGACGAAGTGATCCGCCACCTGGTGACTGCGATGAACCGCGCGTTTTCCGACACCCGCGCCCTGCCTCAACTGGATCGTCCGGTGCCGGTTGTCCTGAGCGGCGGCACCAGCATACCCCGGGGATTCCGCGAGAGGTTCGAGAAGGCGCTGAAACAGAGCGCGTTCCCGGTGCCGGTTTCAGAGGTATTGCTTGCGGCCGATCCGCTGCACTCTACCGCGAAGGGCGCCTTGGTTTCGCTGCTGGCCGAGTAAGAAAGCGCCGATTGAGCGCTACTGACTGACTTCGGCTGGAATCTTGATCTCTTTGGCGCTGCGCCAGAGGCGTTCCAGGTCGTAAAACTCCCGCGCCTGCCGGGAAAAGATGTGCACGATGAAGTCGCCGTAGTCGGCCAACACCCACTCGGCCTTGTCGTAGCCCTCGACCCCGAGCGGGCGCTGCCCGCGCTCCCTGAGCTGCGCCTCGATCTCGTCGGCGATGGCTTGGATTTGCCGGACGTTGGAGCCCGAACAGAGCACAAAGTAGTCGGTGAACGAGCTGATGCCGCGCAGGTCGAGAACGCGGATATCGGTTGCCTTTTTGGATTCGGCGGCTCTGGCCGCAATGACCGGCGCGGTTGGAAGTTCCCTTTCCTGCAAATCAACTCCGCGGGGCTTGGCGCGCCCCTCGCCTTTATCGTACTACAATCAATAAGATGCGTTTAGGCGTGATTGTGGCCGGCATGGCCTTCTGCGCAGCTCTGTTCGGCCAGACGCCGGCGCCCGAAGCGCCCCGAACGGTTGAGGATGCCGAACGCATCCGTGCCCTGGTGGAAGCGGGAGCCGCCCCGCGGCAGAGCCTGGACGAGATGCGGCACTCGATCGAGGATTCCCGCGACGAGGCCATCCTTCGCCGCACGCTTTATGGGCGCCTGACGGTGGCAGACATCACAGAGGAGCAGGGGCGCGAGATGGTAGCCGCTGCCCAGCGCATGGTCGAGCGCCGTGAGGCAAGGCTCGAGCTGGCCCGCCGGCTCGTGGAAGAGGGCGTTATGGCCCGCCTTTCCCTTTCCAGCTACACCGAGGAACTGGAGACCAGCCGCAAGACTCTCGAGCTTGCCCGGGAGCGCGCCGCGCTGCTCGAACAGCTTGCCGAGATGGCGCGGCGAGAAAGCGAAGTCGAAGCTCCGGAGACCGGCCCACGTCTCGGACGGCCCGTGGTGGAACGCTACGACGGCAACGGCCTGTTCCGGGACGGCGAGCTCAAGGCGATCGAGGCCGCGTTCCAAAAGCAGTTTTCCAAGCCGCTGCCTATCAGCTCCTATGGCGCGACGGCCGTGCACCGGGCGATGGGCTTCGACCATCGGGGCCGCGTGGACGTGGCCGTCGATCCCGACCAGCCCGAAGGCGCCTGGCTCCGCAGCTATCTCCGAAGCAGGCGCATTCCGCATTACGTGTTCCGCGCCGTGGTTCCGGGCCGTTCCACCGGACCGCACATCCATATAGGACCACCAAGTGAGAGAATTGACCGCGGCGGTTGACCCCGCCGCACCCAGTTCGATGCGAGTGCTTCTGTCGGCCGAACAAATCCAGGCCCGGATCGCTGAACTCGGCAGGCAGATCGATGAGGACTATTCCGGGAGCGTCGTCCACCTTGTCGCCATTTTGAAGGGCGCGTGTTTTTTCCTTGCCGATCTCGCCCGCGCGATCAGCCTGCCGGCCCGAGTTGATTTCATCGGCATCTCCAGCTATGGAAAGGGCAAGACCAGTTCCGGCGAGGTGAAGCTGACCAAAGACCTGGACACCTCCATCGAGGGGGCGGACGTGCTGATCGTCGAGGACATCGTGGACAGCGGCATCACGCTCAACTACCTCATGCAGGTGCTCAAACAGCGCGGCCCGCGTACCCTGCGCGTCGCCGCCCTGCTCGACAAGCCCAGCCGCCGGGTCCGGCCGGTGGAGGTCGCCTATACGGGCTTCCAGATCCCGGACGAGTTCGTGGTCGGCTATGGGCTCGACTACGCCGAGGACTATCGCAACCTGCGCGATATCCGCGTTCTCGACGCGCCCCCGGACAAGTAGGCGCGCAACATTGATCTCCACGGCGTCCTATAATGATGCCGATGCCAAGACCGGGCTGCTTTTGCGCGCCGCTGTTGCCCGCTGCCAAAGCCTGTGGCGCCCGCGCGTGCAGCCGCCCCATTGAAAGCAGCGGAATACATCAGTTCCAGGAGATACGGTGATTACTTTCGAATCCGACAAAGTGCGAAAGCTCTATGAAGAAACTTTGGACTTTGCCGGCCGCCAGATTACGCGGCTGATCGAGAAGCACCCGGATTTCTATCCCATGTACACGCACCAGGGCCGGTGGAAGCACGACCTGCCCGCCTGGACCCATTGGTGCGACGGCTTTCTGCCGGGAATGATGTGGATCCTGTGCGCCCGCGAGACCCCGGGAAGCCCTCGCTCCGCGTGGTGGCGCGAGCAGGCGATCCGCTATTCCCGCCCGCTCGAGCCCCGCCAGTTCGACCGCGACGTGCACGACCTCGGCTTCATCTTCATGTCCACGTACTATCGCTGGTTCCAGCTTACGGGCGACGTGGCTCTCCGCAACGTTCTTATACAGGCCGGCCGCACCATGGCCAAGCGGTTCAAGGAGAAAGGCGAGTACCTGCGATCGTTTGTTTCCGATGATTCGCTGTTCATCGACATCATGATGAACGTCGGGATCATTTTCTACGCGGCACGCGAGACCTGCGACGAGAAACTGCGCGATATCGCCATGCGCCATTGCCTGACGACGCGGCGCGTGCTGGTCCGGGGCGACGGCTCCACCGCTCACGAGGGTTTGTTCGACCTGGAAACCGGAGAGTTCCTCCGCCAGAGCACGCACCAGGGCTTCCGCGGCGATTCCTGCTGGTCGCGCGGGCTGGCCTGGGCGCTTTACGGCTACGGCACGGTCTACGGTTACACGCACGACCCGCGCTTCCTTCAGACCGCCGAGGCGTGCGCCGATTTCTACATCGCGAATACTCCGTCCGACGGCGTGCCGCCATGGGACTACGACGCGCCCGCCGAAAGCCGGAAACTCCTTGACACTTCTGCCGGAGCAATCGCCGCTTCCGGTCTGCTGCAACTCGCCAATCTCACCGCCGATCCCATCAAGGGGCGGCTTTACGACGCGGCCGCCCGGCGCATTCTGGAAACGCTTTGCACCAGCCACGTAGCGAAGTCCGACCCTGACTGGGAAGGGATCCTGAAAGGCGGCGTTTACCACATCCACAAAAAGCTGGGCGTGAACGAGTCCGTCATGTGGGGAGAGTATTTCTTTGTGGAGGCACTCGACCGCGCCCTGAGCCAGTAACGCACAAGGAGGCTCACACATGGCATTGAAGCTGATGAGCAGCGCGTTCCCGGAAGGTGGAACGATTCCGAAACTGCATACCTGCGAGGGCGCCGACCTTTCCCCCGCACTTGAATGGAGCGGCGCCCCGGCCAACGCGAAGAGCTTTGTCCTCATCATGGACGATCCCGACGCGCCGGCCGGGACATGGAATCACTGGCTACTCTGGGACATCCCCGCGTCCACGCACTCGCTGCCGCAGGGCTTCAAACCGGGCCAGGCCGGCGAGAGCGGGACGAACGATTTCGGCAGGCTTGGATACGGCGGCCCGTGCCCGCCCAAAGGGCACGGCCCCCATCGCTATTTTTTCAAGCTGTACGCACTTGACACCGAGTCGCTCGGTCTGCGCGCGGGGGCGAAGCGCGCAGACCTCGACCGGGCGCTGCGCAACCATATCGTGGCTGAGGCCCAATACATGGGCCGATACGAGAGGCGGTAGAACAGGCCTCCCAACCCGCCGCAAAATTCCCCCTTGACACGTTTGCGGATTAGTGCTACAGCTTGTAGCGTTACAATGTTTAGCATTAAGAACCACCGCAAACCCCTCAGCGAACTCGAACACGTCGTCATGGATTTCCTCTGGGAGCACGGCCCGGCCAGCGCCGAGCAGGTCCGCGAAGCGCTCGCCGACAGCCGGCCCATGAAGGACTCCACGGTCCGCACCGTTCTGCGGCGACTCGAGGAAAAGGGCTATCTAACGCATCACGCCGAAGGGCGCACCTACATCTACACCGGCGTCGAGCCGCCGCAGGACGTGGCGGCCAGCGCCGTTCGCCAGATCATCGACCGCTTCTGCGGCGGCTCGGTGGAGCAACTGCTGGTTGGATTGGTCAACAACGACGTCGTCGATGAGCGGGAACTCCAGCGTCTCGCGCAGCGCATCGCGCGCCGGAAGAAACGGGAGGAAGACTAGGATGCAAAGCTTGGATGTATTGAACTGCCTGGCGGACGCTTCAGTCCGCGCGCTCTGTCTAGCGGCGGTGGCAATGCTCGCCATCGCCGTCACTCGGACTAGCTCCGCACCGGTCAAACACGCGGTCTGGACTGTCGTGGTGTGCGCCATGCTGGCCCTGCCGCTGTTGAGCTTAGCCCTCCCGCCGATTCCGCTGCGCGTGCTCGAACCCACGCCGCCAGTCATTGAGCCGTTGCCCGAGGCGGTTTCAGAAGCGCCCGTGGCCGCGTCACGCGCCACGGCGCCGATCCCCCAGCCGCGCCGCAGCTCGCCCGTCTGGCCCGCCGTTGCGGTCTCCGTCTACGTCCTGGGCGCGGCCTTTCTGTTCGGCAAGCTCGCGCTCGGGTATTTCCTTTCGCGCAGGCTGGTGAAGCGGAGCACGCCGGTGGATAGTCCTCCTGTGGAGATCTCCGGCGCTGCGCTCGGCGAGTCGAAGGCGGTTTCCGTTCCGCTCACGATCGGGTGGCGCCGCCCCCACATCCTGCTTCCCGCCGGCTGGCGGGCGTGGGACCGGGCCAAGCTCGAGGCAGTGCTGGCTCACGAAGCGGCGCACGTTGCGCGGCGCGATTGGCTGATATCCCTTCTTGCCCGCGTGAACACCTCGATTTTCTGGTTCCACCCGCTCGCATGGTGGATGGAGCGGAAGCTGGCCGCGCTGGCCGAGGATGCCTGTGACGAGGCGCCCCTGCGGGCTAACTGCGACCGTGAGCTTTACGCTCAAGTGCTTCTCGAAATGGCGCAAGCGGTGCGCACAGCCGACGGCCGGCTGGCGTGGAACGCTGTCGGGATGGCTCGCCCTTCGCAGGTGAGGCGTCGGGTGGAAGCGATCTTGGACGACAGCCGCCGGCTCTCGCGGGGCATGACGAAAGCCA
>JBLNCW010000028.1:0-126507 GCA_050261015.1 Rhodospirillales bacterium
GGCAGCCATGTTTACAACGTATGGCTCGCCGATCAGATCCGCGCCGGCGGCTTAGAGGGTCTTGTGTTCGTCCGCGTCTGGACGAATTTTCTGTTTGATGAACTGCTCTCCGCGATTATTCATTCGTCAGGGTATGCCGCGGGACAGCGCATGGCAGTGGCACTGGTCGCGCTAATCTTTTTCTGGGGCGCCTTCCGTTTCGCCGCCGCCCTCAGCCGCGCTCCGGTTTGGCCTGCCGCTCCCCTGCTCGCGATCCTGACTTACGGATGGGCATTTCACATGGGGTTTTTCAATTACCTGCTCGGCACGGGACTCTCGCTTTGGGCAGCCACGCTGCTGTTGCAGCCCACGGCAACGCGGATTTTTGGCGGGCTTGCGCTCATGAGCTTGGGTGTGGCCGCGCACGCCCTGCCTGTCGCCTGTGTCGCCGCAATCTTAGCCTATGTGCATATCAGCCGCCGCGTAACCCGCCGGGCGGGCATCTGCCTGTTCGCGGCGGCGTTCGCGTGCATTGTCCTCGCCCGGCTCTTACTTCCCTCCCATTTCGTGACAGTCTGGACGCCACTCCAGGTATTCACTGCTGCCGGGATGGACCAAGCGTGGGTGTTCGACCAGAGGTACGCCGTTTTCGCACTGGTGCTCACCATTGTGATGCTCCACATGCTGCTGCGTTCGGGCGGAATCGGTGATGCTGCCGTGCAGCTTTGGCTTCTCGCGTGCGCCGGAGTCGTGCTGATACCCCGCAGAATTTCATTGCCCGGCTTCAATCATGATCTCGGCTATATTTCTGACCGGTCTTCACTCATAGCTGCGGTGCTCCTGGTGGCTGTTGCCGCAGGCGTGAAGCTTAGCAGGAGCGAATCGGTTGCTCTGGGCGCCGTCTCGATCGTGTTTTTCGGCATGCTCTACTTCGATACGAGGGACTTCAACCGTGTGGAAGATGGAATCGAAGCGGTTCTGAGTGGGGCGCCGCGCGGCAGCCGTGTCGTGCTCGGGATTCACAGCGAAGGGCTGCGCATTGATCCGATCACCCATATGATCGATCGCGCATGCATCGGAAGATGCTACAGCTACGGAAACTACGAGCCGTCGACGAAGCACTTTCGAGTTCGAGCCATCGCGCCGAATCCATTTGTGGTCGACAACTACCGCGATTCGTGGGAGATCCAATTCGGTGAGTACCGGGTACGTGCCCGCGAAGAGCCGATATTCGCTGTTTGCGAAGGAGAGAATGGGATGTTTGTGCGTGAACTTCGCGCCGGCGAGACGATCCCGCGAACGCCCCTTCGTCGGGACTAGTCCCGCCCAGGCCTATCCCACAAACGCCCGCGCCCCGACGAGCGTCAGCGTCCCCAGGGCCAGCACGGCCCCGTGCGGCAGCCGGAAGGCTCGTGGGCTGCGCACGTCCAGTTCCTCGCTACGGGTGTGCGGCGAGCGGAGGTGCGCCAATTCCCAAATGATGTACCCCAGATTCCAAAGCGTTTTCCGGAAGCGGCCGTAAGCCAGCATCAGCACCAGCGCCAGCACGCCTCCGATGAGCGCCGCGAAAATGAACAGCAGCAGCCAGTTCTGCCACCCCACCAGCGCCCCGAGCGCCGCGGCCAGCTTTACGTCGCCGGCGCCCATCCCCCGCACCACGTAGAGCGGCATATAGATCAGCACGGCGAGGCCGAAGCCCAGGCCGGCGATCTTCAGTCCGTCGAGACCGTAAAGAAAGGCGTTCAACGCGAATCCCACCAGCAGGGCCGGCAGCACCAGCCAGTTCGGGATTCGCCGGTAGCGTATATCGTAAATCCCCGCCACCAGCACTATGAGCGCGACTAATACCTGAATAACCGGTGCCATTTCTTATCCGTGTTACGCAAGTATACTATCTTCCACGGCAATTTCGGAGCTTATTTCGGGAAAAAATTCGCGGCCGGAAAAGCGGCCGGGCGGCGCGCGATCACTGAATTTCGACCACCTTTACCTTCGAGGCCAGTCCCGACTTGATCCGGACCCGCGATTTCGGAACCCCAAACCGTTCGGCCATCCGCGCAATCAACTCCTCGTTCGCCCGGCCCTCCACCGGGGGCGATTTCAAGTACGCCGTCAGGCCGCCGTCCGCGGCCTCCTCGATGCGCGGCTTCTTCGAGTTCGGTTTTACCCTTACGGTGATGAGCGCCAAACCAGTACGATAGCGCAGACGGCCGCTAGCCGCGAGGCCGGCCCCCGCCGCGACGCGCGAATTCCGGAGCTTTCGGTCCGAATCGGATGGCCTGCACCGCGCCGGGATGATAAGATCAAGGTTCATGACCAGAGAACAAATCCTGTCCTTCATTCGTGATGTCGGAATCGTGCCTGTGGTGCGGACACCAAGCGCCGAGAGCGCGATCAAGGCTGTTGATGCGATCTATCGGGGCGGAATCCGAGCCGCGGAGATCACGATGACGGTTCCCGGCGCGGTCAAAGCGCTGGAGAAGGTAGCCGACGCCTTCGGCGACAAGCTCGTGCTGGGCGCAGGCACCGTGCTCGATCCGGAGACAGCCCGCGTTTGCATGCTGGCGGGGGCGGAGTTCTTCGTATCGCCGAACCTGAAGCTCTCGACCGTCGAGATGGTGAAGCGGTACTCGAAGGTGATCATCCCCGGGGCGCTCACGCCGACCGAGGTCCTGACGGCGTGGGAAGCGGGCTCGGATATCGTGAAGATATTCCCCTGCGGCAACGTCGGCGGACCGAAGTACATCAAGGCGTTGAAGGGACCG
The DNA here is from genome assembly GCA_050261015.1 of Rhodospirillales bacterium. GTDB lineage: Bacteria > Acidobacteriota > Terriglobia > Bryobacterales > Bryobacteraceae > Fen-330. The sequence goes on from JBLNCW010000028.1 coordinate 2,745, forward strand.
TATCCGCACATCGAGATGTGCCCCACCGGCGGCGTGAATCTGGAAACCGCCGGCGAGTTCCTCAAGGCGGGCGCCTGCGCCGTGGCGGTCGGCGGGGAACTGGTGGACGCCAAGTCCATTAAGGAAGGCCGCTTCGATGTCATCGAGGAGCGCGCCCGGCAGTACCTGGCCGTCATCGCCAAGGCGAGAGCCGAAATCAAAGCCGCGGCGGCTTAGCTCAGGCCCTTTCTGATAAACTTGATAGCCAGTTGACTATGGCTATCAGCAAGGAATTGTTAGAAATCCTGGTGTGCCCGCTCTGCAAGGAAACCGTGGAGCTGAAGGCGGACGAGAGCGGCCTGAAATGCGTAAAATGCAAGCGGGTTTATCCGATTCGGGACGACATCCCGGTCATGCTCATCGACGAAGCTAAGATCGAAGAGTAAACCCGCCGCGAATGGCAACCGTACTGGAGCAGCTCCCCCGCGGCGCCCGGGTCGCAGTGATCCGCCTGCGCTCGATGGGGGACTGCGTCCTGACGACACCGGCGCTTGAAATCCTCAAGCGGAGCCGGCCCGACCTCAACATCGCCGTGGTCGTGGAAGAACGGTTTAAACCGATTTTCAAAGGCAACCCCGAGATCAGCGACCTGCTCGAGCCGTCGGTGGCCGGCCTCGCACGCTGGCGGCCGGCGCTGTGCCTGAACCTGCACGGAGGCACGCGCAGCATGGCCCTCACGGTGGGTTCCGGGGCCAAGTTCCGCGCAGGCTTCGCGCACCACCGGTACGCGTCCCTTTACAACGTGCGCATTCCCACCGCCCAGGAGATACTCGGCGTCGGCCGCAAGGTGCACACGGCCGAGCATCTCGCCTCCGCCATGTTTTATCTCGGAGCCGCACGGAGCGAAATCCCGCGTGCAAGGCTGTTCGCTGAACGCCGCACGGCCGGTGCGCCCTACGCTGTGCTGCACCCGATGGCGTCGGCGGCGTCAAAGACATGGCCGGCGCGAAACTTCCTCGCACTTGCAGATAAGCTGCGCGAATCGTGGGGGCTCGAGCCGGTCTTCATCGCGGGCCCTGGTGAAGACTTGTCGCCTTTCGCGTCTTACCGCACCGTGGCCGGCGCGCCGCTCGCCGAAATCAAGTCGCTGATTGCCGGCGCGTCGCTGTTCGTGGGGAACGACTCCGGACCGGCGCACATGGCCGCCGCGTTCCAGATCCCGCTCCTCGTGATTTTCGGGGCTTCCGATCCGGACGTTTGGTATCCCTGGCGCGCCAGAAGTGAAATGCTGGTGGCGCGCGATGGCATCGCGGCGCTGCCGGTGGACGAAGTGCTCGCAGCGCTCGAGCGGCTGAGGGTCGCCCAATGAAGCCATTCGGCCGGCTGCTGCGCTACGTCGCTCCGCATTCCTGGGCGCTGATTCTTTCCGTGATTCTGATGGTGGTGGTGGGCGCGGCGCACGGCATGGTGACGCTGCTGGTCGGCCAGGTCTTCGGGCGCGTGCTCAAGCCGGAAGCCCCCGACCTGCCGGTGGATCTGTTCACGATCCCGGTCATCAACAAGACCATCTACCTTGAGCAGTTCACGCCCGGCTGGATTCACAACGTCTGGACGATGATCGCTTTCGCCATTCTGGTGACCTTTCTCACCAAGGGTGTTTGCGACTACGCCGGCAACTTCCTGATCAACTACGTGGGAGTGTCCGCCGTCACGGACCTGCGGCAGCGCGTGTTCGATAAGGTGCTGCGCCAGGGCGCGCAGTTCTTCGAGATGCACTCGACCGGCAAGCTGATGTCGTCGATCATGAACGACATCGAGAAGATTCAGGTCGGGACCTCGCACATGCTGGCGGACTTCCTGCGGCAGGCGTTCACAGCCGTCGCCCTGCTGGTGGTGATCGTCGCAGAAGACTGGAAGCTGGCGCTGATCAGCTTCACGCTTTTCCCCTTCGTTCTACTGCCCACGGCGAAGCTCGGCAGGCGAATCCGCCGGACCACGCGGCGCGCCCAGGACAACGCCGCCGAGATGAACCAGATCCTGCAGGAAAGCCTCAGCGGCCACCAGGTGGTGAAGTCGTTCAGCGCCGAGGCGTACGAGTCGCGCCGTTTCCGGAACGCGGCGCGGCGCCTCAGGGCGAGCAACCTGAAGTACACGGCGCAGCAGGCGCTGGCTTCGCCGCTGATCGAGTTCTTCGGGGCGCTGACCATCGTCGGCCTGCTGGCCTACGCGCGCAACCAGATCAAAGCAGGCCAGATGAACATCGAGGGCTTCACGACTTTCGTCGTCGCGCTGCTCATGCTCTACGAGCCGGTGAAGCGGCTCACCGGAATCCACAACATCTTCCAGCAGGCGATCGGCGCGTCGCAGAAGGTATTCGAATACCTCGACCGCCGCGACGACATCACGGACAAGCCCTCCGCCCGCCCGCTCCAGCGCTTCGAAAAGGCCATCACGTTCGACAACGTCAGCTTCCGCTATCCAGGCTCGCCGAACGGCTTCCTGCTCCAGTCGATTTCGCTGGAGGTGAAGGCGGGCGAGATCGTGGCGCTGGTCGGTCCGAGCGGCGCCGGCAAGACGACCCTGGTGAACCTGGTGCCGCGCTTCTATGACGTGACCGAGGGCAGGGTGCTGATCGACGGCACGGACGTGCGCGACCTCACGATAGCCTCGGTCCGCGAGAAGATCGGCATCGTGGCGCAGGATACGTTTCTCTTCAACGACACCGTGGCCGCCAATATCCGCTACGGCTGGCCGGGCGCGTCCATGGACCAGGTTCGCGAAGCGGCCCGCAACGCTCTCGCCGAGGAGTTCATCCTCGCGCTGCCGGAAGGCTACGATACGGTGATCGGCGACCGCGGTGTGAAGCTGAGCGGCGGCCAGCGGCAGCGCATCGCGATCGCCCGGGCGCTGCTGAAGAACGCGCCCATTCTGATCCTGGACGAAGCGACGTCCCACCTCGACACGGAATCGGAAATGCTCGTCCAGCGCGCCCTGGCGAATCTGATCAGCGGCCGCACCGTGATTGTGGTCGCGCACAGGCTGTCCACCGTGCGCCGGGCCGACAAGATCGTTGTGCTCGACCAGGGGCGCATTTGCGAGGTGGGCACGCACGATGAACTGGTGAACGGAGGAGGGATTTACCAGCGCCTCCACGCGCTGCAATTCCTCGCGCCGGATTCGGTGGTGAACAATCCATGACTCTACCTTCCGCCCGGCTTCATGAATTGCGCCGAGCCCGCAAAGACCCGATGGTGAACATGCTATGATCCCCCGCAGTATGACGGGCTATGCCCGCGTTCGAAAGCTCGCAGACGACCGCGAATTGATCATCACCGTCAAAGCGGTGAATCATCGCGGCCTGGACATACACTTCCGCATGGCGCCGGAACTCGATCCCTTTGAAAACGCGTTGCGCGCGGCCGTGAAGCGCCGCGTGGCGCGCGGCCACGTTCAGGTCCAGGTGCGCGTGGTCAATTCACGGGAGGCGGCGCCCTCCGTCGTGAATCAGAGCCTGGTCGAAGCCTACATCACCGCGTTCCGCCGCATGGCGGCCGTGCATGGATTATCCGGAGATCCGGATCTGAATGCGGCGCTTCGAATCCCCGGCGCGTTCGAGTCCATCGACCAGGAGCCCGATCCGGACCTCGAACGGCAGTTGGTTGAGGCACTGGAGGAGGCGCTTGAAATCTTCAACCAGTTCCGCGAGCGGGAGGGCGCCGAGATCTCGGCCGACATGCGGGCGCGGAATACCACCGTGCTGCGCGCCGCGCGGGAGATGGACGAGATCCGTGCCCGCGCCATTCCCGAGTTCCAGGCACGGCTTTCCGAAAGGCTGGGGGAATTGCTGAAGACCACCGCAATCGACCCGCAGCGTCTCGCCCAGGAAGTGGCGTACCTGGTGGACCGCTCCGACATCAGCGAGGAGCTCACCCGCCTTAAGGTCCATGCCGTCCAGTTGAATGACCTGCTCGAGGGCGGCGGCGAAGTGGGCAAGAAACTGGATTTTCTGCTTCAGGAGATGCACAGGGAGACCAACACGATCCTGTCGAAATCGGCCGGCATCGGCGAAGTGGGACTGGAAATCGGCGAGCTGGCGTTGAACGTGAAAGCCGAAATCGAGAAGATTCGGGAACAGGGGCTGAACCTGGAATGAGCATCGTGTTCGTGATCTCCGCCCCGTCCGGTTCGGGGAAATCGACGCTTGTGCGCCGGCTGCTCGAGCAGGACCCCAAGCTGCTGTTTTCGGTCTCCTACACGACGCGGCAGCCCCGCGGCAAGGAGCAGCCCGGCCGCGACTACATCTATGTCTCCCGCGCCGAATTCGAAGCCGCCATTGCCCGCGACGAGTTTCTGGAATACGCGGAAGTCTTTGGAAATTATTACGGTACGCACCGCGGCTGGCTTGAGCGGGCCCGGGCCGAGGGCAAGGACCTGGTACTGGACATTGACGTGCAAGGTGCGTCACAATTAAAGACTAAGGTTCCGGACGCAGTAGGCATATTTATCCTTGCTCCCTCACGCAGCGACTTGGAGGCGCGACTGCGCGCCCGATCTGAAGATTCCGAAGAGGTTATTCAGAATCGCCTGCGGGGGGCGGCAAGGGAAATCCAGGACTACAGCCGGTACGACTACGTGCTGATTAACCAGGATCTGGAGACATCCGTGGACACCCTGGCCTCCATCGTGAAGGCCGAACGTGTCCGCCGCGTCAGGATGGACGGCGAGGTCCGCCGCATCCTGGCGACCTTCGGATAGATCCGAAAGAGGTTTTGCCCATGGCCGATACGCCTCGCCACAACAATATTGCATCGATTCCGGACGACCCGGAGCAGAGCACTTACCGTTTCATTATTGTCGCCGCGAAGCGAGCGCGGCAGCTTCAGGGCGGAGCGCGCCCTTTCCTGCCGACCACTTCAAAAAAGCCCACCGTCACGGCTATTGAAGAAGTTCGCCGCGGTCTGGTGAAATACAATGATCCGGCGCCCGAGACTCCGGCGGAAGAAGAGGCGCCCGCAGACAGCATATAAGATCAGGCCAGCGTGACCGGTAAAAGCCGCCATATCGTCCTCGGCATCGGAGGCGGGATCGCGGCCTACAAGGCTGCCGAGCTTGCCCGCGCGCTGATGGAGCGCGAAGTCTCGGTGCAGGTCGTGATGACCCGGGCGGCTCAGGAGTTTGTTCGCCCGCTCACCTTTGCCGCGCTTACCGCCCGCAAGGTGATCACTTCCATGTTTGGCGGGGCGGGTGAGGATACGCTGGCGAGCGCGGTGGAGCACATCCGCGTGGCGCAGGAAGCCGCGGCGCTGGTTGTCGCTCCGGCGACCGCCGATCTCATGGCGAAGTTCGCCAACGGGCACGCCGACGATTTCCTCTCAACCATGTACTTGGCCTTCACCGGCCCCGTGGTGATCGCGCCGGCCATGAACACGAACATGTGGACTCACCCGGCGACCCGGCGCAATCTGGAAACGCTGCGCGGGCGCGGCCACATCATCGTGGAACCCGGGGAGGGTTTTCTGGCCTGCGGCATGGTGGGTCCGGGGCGGTTCGCCGAAATCAAGCAGATCACCGCGGCCGTGTTATCGGCGCTGGAGCGCAGGCGCGACCTGGACGGCGAAACCGTGCTGGTCACCGCCGGGCCGACGGAAGAGCCGCTGGACCCGGTCCGCTTCCTCTCCAACCGCTCCAGCGGCAAGATGGGTTACGCCATCGCCGAAGAGGCTGCCGCCCGCGGCGCTCGCGTGATCCTGGTCTCCGGGCCGGTCCACCTCTGCCCTCCGCCGGGAGTTGCCGTGGTCAGCGTGCAAACAGCCGAGCAGATGCGGGCCGCCGTGAAGGCGCACTTCGAGGAAGCCACCATCGTCATCAAGGCCGCGGCGGTGGCCGATTACCGCGTGGCCGATCCGGCGCCCCAGAAGATCAAAAAAGGCGAAGGCAGCCTTACGCTGCGCCTGGAACCGAACCCCGACATACTCTCCGAACTCGGGCGCATGAAGGGCAGCCGCCTGCTGGTGGGTTTCGCCGCGGAAACCGGCGACCCGCTTCCGGAGGCCCGGCGCAAACTCGAATCGAAGAACTGCGACATGGTTGTGGGAAACCGCGTGGACCGCGCTTTCGGGTCCGATGACAACGAAGTCGTCCTGGCGCTGCGCACCGGCGAAGCCGTCGAGCTTTCCCGCGCCTCCAAGCGGGAAATCGCCGGCCGCATTTTCGACCATCTTCTCAAGCTGCGCGCAGCGCTCCCCGCGACGAGATGAATCCGGAGCTGCTGCGCCAGTACCTCGAGTATTATCAGGACCTGGGTGTGAAAACTCTCTACAAGCGGACGGCGCCCGCCGTTGCCGCGCCGGCTGTTGACAGGCCCGCCAACCCGAGCGTGCTGCTCGCGCAGATCCGTGCCGATATCGGCGAGTGCCGCCGTTGCCCGCTGCATGCACAGCGTACGCAGATCGTCTTCGGGGTCGGTAACGAGGAAGCGAAACTGGTGTTCGTCGGCGAAGGGCCGGGCGCCGACGAAGACGCGCAGGGGATCCCGTTCGTGGGCAGGGCGGGGCAGTTGCTCACGCAGATGATCGACGGCACGGCCCGGCGCGAGGGTATGCCGATCCGGCGCCCGGACGTCTACATTTGCAACGTCGTGAAGTGCCGTCCGCCCGGCAACCGCACTCCGGAGCCCGAGGAAATGGAAATCTGCGGGCAGTTTCTGTTCCGGCAACTCGAAGCGATCCGCCCCAAGGCGATCTGCGCCCTCGGCGGCACGGCGGCCAAGGCGCTGCTGAACCGGCGCGAGGGCGTCACCCGGCTGCGCGGCAACTGGTATCAGTGGCGCGACATCCCGGTGATGGTGACTTACCATCCCTCTTACCTGCTCAGGCCGTATAACCAGGACGCCAAGCGCGAGGCCTGGGAAGACCTGAAGAAAGTACTGCACTACGTCTATGACTGAACCTCGCAAGCGCCACGGACTGTTCATCACATTCGAAGGCGGCGAGGGCTGCGGCAAGAGCACGCAGATGCGGCTGCTTGCCGGGCGTCTCCGGCGAGAGGGCCGCATAGTGGTCGAAACGGTGGAACCTGGCGGCACGCGCATCGGCGAGCTCATCCGCCGCATTCTGCTGGATGCGGCCAACCAGGATCTGCGCCCCATACCCGAATTGCTGCTGTACTTCGCCAGCCGCGCGCAGAATGTCGAGGAGGTGATTCTGCCCGCGCTGGAGAAAGGCGCCATCGTGCTCTCCGACCGCTTCACGGATTCCTCGATGGCCTACCAGGGCTACGGAAGAGGGCTGGGCGAGGACGCAGTTCAGGCGCTCGACCGCATTGCCTGCCGCGGTCTCATTCCCGACGCCACCGTGCTCCTCGACGTCGATGTCGAGACCGGCCTTGCCCGCGTGCGAGAACGCAACCTGGACCGCGCCGAAAGCCGCATGGACGAGCAGACGATCGAGTTTCACACCCGCGTACGCAAGGCGTATCAAAGGATGGCGGAGCGTGAGCCGAGGCGGTTCCACGTCATCGATGGCGGCGCCGCCGTCGAGTCCGTCGCCGAGGAGATCTGGAACGTCCTCAGCCCGCTGATCAACAAGGTCCATGTTTGAGAACTTTTTTGGCAACCGCGCGGCGGCTGCGGCCCTGGAAAACATGATCGAAAGCGGCCGCATTCCGCAAACCATACTGCTTGCCGGCCCCGAGGGCGTGGGCAAGGCCACGCTGGCGCGCAGGTTTGCAGCGCGGCTGCTCGGGCACGCCGAACGCATCGAACTGGACGATCTCAGCCGGCCGGAAAACGTGGAAATCGTTGCCGAGCGCGAGAAGTGGCCCGCCGATAAGCGCAATCAGGACCCGCTGCTGTTTGCTTCCTACCCGGACTTCGTGACCTTCGCTCCCGACGGCCCGCTCCAGCAGATCTCGATCCAGCAGATGAGGCTGCTCAGGGAGCGCGCCCAGTTCAAGCCACTGAAGGGCGACCGGCGGGTATTTCTGATCGACCAAATCGACCGCGCCGGCGAGCAGGCCGCAAACTCGCTTCTCAAGACCCTCGAGGAGCCCCCCGCTCACCTGATTCTGCTGCTCACCGCCGCAAACCCCTACGACCTGCTGCCCACCATTCGTTCGCGCGCCGTGCCGCTGTACTTGGGGCCGGTCTCCGAAGACGAGATGCGCCGGTTCGCCGCCGAGCGTAAGCTTGACAATGCCGAGCGGCGGGTCGCGCTGGCGCAGGGGAGTCCGGGCCTGGCGGTCTCGATCGATCTGGAGGCCTACGACCGCCGCTGTGAGGCCATGCTGGCGTTGCTGGAGACGGCCGCGGGACTCGCGCCGTTCGCCTCCTGGGTAAGCTATGCCGAGTCGCCCGCCGCCCGTCCGGAGAAGCTGGAGCCTTTGCTGCGGACGCTGTACTCGTTGCTTTCGGACGTCCTGCGGCTTCAGTACGGCGGCGGAACGATACGGAATGCCCACGTGCGCCAGCGGCTGGCGGCGCTTGCCGGACGCGTGAGCTTTCGCTGGATGCGAAAGGCGATCGGCAAAGTGGACGAGCTGGCCGAGCTGGTGCGGCGGAACATCCAAAAGAACATCGCGCTGGATGCGTTGATCATGGATCTGAGGGCGTAAGCGTGAGAAGCCCGCGCGGCGCGGCGGTCGTTGCCCATGGTGGCGGCCCGACCATCGTCATGAACGCAAGCCTGGCCGGCGTGGTGGAAGAGTGCCGCTGCCATACCCAAATCACGGCCCTTTACGGCGCGCGGCACGGCATCGAGGGAGTCCTCGGCGAAGACTTCGTCGATTTGTACAGGCAGGATCAGGCGCTCATGGAGGCCATAGCCGAATCGCCCGGCTCCGCGCTCGGTTCCTGCCGCCGGGAAGTCCGCGAGGAGGATTACGAGCGCGCGCTGGCCGTGTTCCGGGCACGCGATATCCGTTATTTCTTTTACAACGGCGGCAACGGCTCGATGTACCTGGCCATGCGGATCGCCCGCACGGCTCGGGAAGCCGGCTACGACCTGCGCGTGATCGGGATTCCAAAAACGATCGACAACGATTTGGCCGAGACCGACCACACGCCCGGCTATGGCTCCACAGCGCGTTTCTTCGCCAGCGCGCTGCGCGATATCGGTTCGGACCTGCGCCAGCTTCCGCAGCGCGTGAGCGTTGTCGAGGTGATGGGGCGCAATGCAGGCTGGCTGGTGGCGGCCACCGCCCTGGCCCGCCATTACCCGGACGACCCGCCCCACCTCATCTATCTGCCCGAGCGGCCGCTCGCGCCGGACAAGCTGCTGGCCGATGTCGACCGGGTGTATTCCCGCCTGGGCTACGCCGTAGTTGCGGTCTGCGAGGGCCAGACCGATGACAAAGGAGGATTTTTCGGCGCGGACCAGTTCGCCGCCGACGGCTTCCAGCGCAGGCTCTCCGCCAATCTCGCGCACGTTCTGGCGCAGTTGATCGCCCGCGGCCTTAAGTTGCGCACCCGGAGCGAAAAGCCCGGCGTGCTCGGCCGTTCGAGCGCCGCTTTTGCCTCCAGGGTGGATCGCGACGAAGCGCGCCTGTGCGGCCGCGCTGCGGTCAGGGCGGCGGTTTCCGGGGTGACGGAAAAGATGGTGACGCTGGTCCGCGAGCCCGGGCCGAAGTACCGCTCCACAACCGGGCTCGCCGACCTCGAAAAGGTCGCCTACACCGAACGGCTGTTCCCTTCACACTGGATCCACTCCAGCGGCAGCGACGTCATGCCGGAGTTCCTCGATTACGCCGCCCCCCTGGTGGGGGAAATCGAGCCCCAGCCGCGCCTGAAAACGTAACCGCCTGCCCATTCAAGCTTCCCGAATTCGGCGTTCCGGATCTGGCTGGCCGACTTGCGCTTGCGGCCAGTGCGACATTATGTTATTCGTATACATAAGACATAAGTCCAAGCTTACCGCCCGGCTCCCAAGTACGAGCCCCGCGATACATGTCATTAATAGTTCTTTATAAAGGAGAGGCCTGCTATGGAGCCTGCCAACCGCAGATTGATCCGTCCGTCTTTAGTAGAAATGAAGGATCAGATGAATACTCCAAACCGCCGGAACGCTCCCACTCAGAAGAAGGCTATTCCTCCCGAGCAAACGAACGCTGAAAATTTCTACTATGTGAAACAGATGCAGGCGAAGACGCCGATGGTGTTCGTTCTCCAGGACGGGGAGACTTTTGAGGGCATTATCGAGTGGTACGACAAGAATTGCCTGAAAGTCCATCGGGAAGGGCAGCCGAATCTTCTGATCTATAAACCCAGCATTAAGTACATGTACAAAGTCTCTGGGTAAGTCGCCCGCGCGGTTTATTTAGCGTACCGCTTCTTCAATTCGAGGCGGTACGCACGCCGTTTTCCCGCCTCCTCAAAACGGCGTTTCTCCTCGTCGCTCTCCGGAATTACGGGGGGAATTGGAATCGGATTTCCCGAAGGGTCAATCGCCACGAAGGTCAGGTAGGCGGAGGACGTGTGCTTGCGCTCGCCGGTCATCAGGTCCTCGACGAATACCTTGACGCCCACCTCCATGGATGTCCGGAATACCCGGTTGACGGAAGAGCGCAGGATCACGAGCTGCCCGATATGAACCGGTTCGAGAAAGCTCATATGGTCGACCGAGACGGTGACGACGGGGCGGCGGGCATGCCGCATGGCGGCCGTGGCGGCAGCCAGGTCGACCAGGTGCATCACCTTGCCTCCGAGCATGAAGCCGAACCCGTTGGCGTCGTTCGGCAGCACGAATTCGGAGTGCTCGGACTTGGATTCGCTGACCGGGCGGGGAACGAGAGACTCCTCCTGCGGGCTTGGGGGTATGCCGCCTCCGGGAGCGAATTTCGATTTCGGGTTCACGGCACGATCAGCGGCGGTGCGGGTTTTTCGCCAGCTCCTCGGGTTCGCGCTGGCGGCGGATATAGCTCTCAACGTACGCCTGCACCTGTGCGTGCAGCAACTCATTGGTTTCGGCGCTGAGCAGCTTGCCTTCCTTGGTCGAGTATTCGAGAGTGCCGTACTCGAGCGCCTTGTGGTTCTGCTCGGTGACGTAAAAAATCTTCAGTAAGCCGTTCTGGTCGCCGGTAACACTGAAACGAATGGCGTCCGGGCCGTCTCCGGCGGGAAACCGCGTGCACTTGCCGCGCGCATAGCCCAGATTGCACGACTCGCGAAGCACGCTCTCTTCCGGGCGCCAGCTCCGCATGGGATCCACCATGCAGAATCCTTCATAAGGGTCGCCCAGAGGCAGGCGAGGATGCTTGCCCTTATCCGCGAATCGTTTCTGAGGGTAAAAATACGGACACGCCATCGCAGGTATATTAACATAGATGGTGCTCGCCTCCTGGAAAACCGATGATGAATGAACGTCTTGAACTGCTCAGGAAGATTCTGGCGCAGGACCCGAAGAACACTCTGGCGCGCTACGGATTGGCGATGGAATACGGAAAGTCGGGCTGCCTGGAAGACGCCGTGACCGAGTACCGGGAACTCATCGCGCACAATCCGGACTACGCCTACGCTTACTTTCAGGGCGGGCAAGCGTTGGAAAGGCTGGGGCGGATCGAAGAAGCGCGGGCCATGTACCAGCAGGGGGTTGAAGCGGCCTCCCGCATCGGCGACCAGCACGCGCGCAGCGAAATACAGGCCGCGCTCGACCTGCTGGGGTAAGCCATTCGCGCCGGGGACGGACGGCCCGCGGCTTTTGCGCCTGGCGCCCGCCGGCCGGCGCGGAAGTTAAAACGGAATGTCGTCGTCGGTAGCGCTGAAGGGACCTTCGTCCGGGGCTGGGGCGGAAGGCTGCTGGACACGCTGCGGCCCGCGAGGCGCGGAAACCGGCTGGGACATCTCGGCTCCCGTATCGGCGCCGGCGCCGCGGCCGCCCAGCAAAATCACGTTATCGGCCACGACTTCAGTGATATAGACCTTTTTGCCGTCTTTGTCGTCGTAGTTGCGGGTCTGTAAACGCCCCTCGACGTAGACCTGCACTCCCTTGGTTAGGTAGGTGGCGACGTTCTCCTGCCGCCAGAGCACGATGTTGTGCCAGTCCGTTTCTTCCTTCCATTCGCCGGTTTGCTGATCCTTCCACCGGCGGTTGGTCGCCAGCGAGAAGGTGGTCTTGGCCGCGCCGGCGGGGGTGAACCGCGTCTCGGCGTCCCGGCCCAAGTGGCCGATCAGAATGACTTTATTTACGCTTCGGGATGCCATATTCCCTAGAACTGTACCACAAGTTGATTTCGGGATCGGCGGGTCTTTTTCATTTTCCGCGCGGGCGGAAGGACTGATAATGGAAGCAGAGCAGGTGGGGGATGCTTGGATGACTCTGCCGCATGAAGGGCATTGTCAAGGGGCAGGCGAGAGCTACAATGTATATTCGACAGCAGGCTTGGTTCCGGAAGATGACGATGCCTTGCGGAAGGAGCAACTCCAGGCTGCTCTGCCTGATAGCGGCGGCTCTGCCTTTCGCCCTGAATGGCCAGAGCCCTCTCGTGGGATCCGGCCCGGGAGGCGCGCCGCGCATGTTCCCCACCGACTGGGCGGTTTTGGAGACCCAGGAGCCTCGTAAGGACCTTCCCTGCACGGTTACACCCGTCAAGCCGGCGCTTGGATTCGATCTTCGCTTTCATGCGGGCTATGAAGTGAGCGTGCCGCTGAAAGAAGTGGCGGGGAATGAGAACACGCTGACGATGATTTTCCGGGTGACGCCGGAGAACCGCAAGGACGACCCGTACTTGTTCGTTCAGCGCGTGCAAGTGCCGCCGCTCAGCGAAGACGCCTCGGGAAACGCCTACCTCCAGGGCGCTTTCGACGTCGGCGAAGGCAAGTATCACGTCGACTGGCTGATGCGCGACCGCAGGGAACGCGTCTGTTCCTCATACTGGGACATCGAGGCCGAACTGGCTCCGAGGGATAAGCAACTCGCGCTCTCGATTGCGCCGGGTGTTGTGCAGGCGTCCGAACCGGAATCATTTCAGGACGAACCGCCGGTTGCACGTGTGCAGGGCGAGCCTCCGCTGAACGTGAAGGTGATGCTGAATTTTGCGCCGCACAACGCAGGGTCCGCAATCGTTCAGCCGCTGGATACGGCGGCGCTGGTGTCGATCCTGCGCACGCTCGCCAGAGAGCCCCGCATCGGGAAGTTTTCTCTGGTCGCTTTTAATTTGCAGGAGCAGCGCATTCTTTACCGGCAGGAAAGCTCGGATTACATTAATTTTCCTGCGCTTGGGGAGGCCCTGCGGTCGCTGAACCTGGGCACGGTGGACTTGAAGCGTCTAAGCCAAAAGAACGGAGAAACGGACTTCCTCGCCAATCTCATCCAACAAGAAGTAGGAGGCGAGGACCGGCCCGACGCGCTTATCTTCGCCGGCCCGAAGGCCCTGGTGAACGAGAGCGTGCCGCGGGAGTCGTTGCAGGAAGTGGGAGAAGTCGAGTACCCGGTGTTTTACATGAATTACAACCTGCAACCGCGCGAAACCCCGTGGCGGGATGCGATCGGCCGTGCGGTGCGGTTTTTCAGGGGCTATGAGTATACGATCTCGCGCCCACGCGACCTCTGGACGGCCGTGAGCGAAATTGTTTTGAAAGCGGTGAAGTTCAGGGAGGGACGCCGCACGTCCGGAGCGGCCTCCCAGTGAAATATGCAGAAATTCTTGCCATTTCTCGTGCTTTTCTTATCCGCGGCGATTTCCCCGGCCCTGGCCCAGCGCCCGCAGCCGGAGCGGCTCGCGCCCTTTGTGCCATCACCGCAGGTTGTGGTCGAGCGGATGCTCGAAGCCGCGGAAATCAAGCCGAACGAGACGGTCTACGACCTGGGCTGCGGCGACGGGCGGGTCGTGATCACAGCCGCGCGGGTGTTTAAAGCCAAGGGCGTCGGTGTCGAGATATCGAAGGAACTGGCGCGGCAGGCGCGCGACCAGGTGCGGGCCCTCGGTCTCACGAACCGGGTGAGCATCATCGAAGGCGATCTTCTGCAAGTGGACCTGAAGCCCGCCGACGTAGTGACCCTATACCTGTTGACGAGTTCCAACGAACGCTTGAAGCCGATGCTGGAGGCGAACCTGCGTCCCGGCGCGCGCGTCATTTCCCACGACTTCAAAATGCGCGGGTGGAAGCCCATTAGGATAGACACCGTGTCGGCCACCAACCGCACGCACACGATTTACGTCTACCAGATGCCGCCGCAGAAGGAATAGCGGGGCCTATTCGCTTCGCAGCGTAGCCAGCGGCGATATTCGCGTCGCCCGCCGCGCTGGCGTGTAGCTCGCAGCGAGGGCCGCTCCGAACAGCACCACCGCAACCGATACGAAGGTGAGCGGGTCGCTCGCTTTCACTCCGTACAGCATGCCCGAGATGAGCCGCGTCAGGGCAAGCGCGGCGGCGGTTCCGATGGCGATTCCCAGGGCGCCGAGGAGCGCGGCTCTGCCGAGCACCAGGCGCATGATGTCTGAGGGCGCCGCGCCCATGGCGAGCCGGATCCCGATTTCGTGGCTGCGGCGGTTCACCGCGTAGGCCATCACTCCGTAAGTCCCCACCGACGCCAGCAGCAGCGCCAGGCCTGCAAAGATCCCAAGCAGCAGCATGTTCAGCCGGCGCGAAGCCACCGCTCCCTCTACGAGCTGTTCGACCGTGCGCACCTCGGACACCACCGCGGCCGGTTCGAACTCGGCCGTTGCGCGGCGCACGGCCGAAATGAGCGCCTCGGGTTGGCCCGCCGTCCGCACCACCAGCGTTTCGTTCTGCCGCGGAGCCTGATAGCCCGAAAAGTACCACGTCGGCGGCGCTTCGGCTTCCGGCCCTCTATCGCGCGTGTCCCCGACCACCCCGATAATCGTCAGCAGCGGACCTTGCATTTCGGGAAAACCGAAGCGGAAACTCTTGCCGATGGGATCTTCATTTGGCCAGAAGCGGCGCGCCATAGTCTCGTTGATCACTACCGAGAATGAATGGGATTTGAACCAGTCAAGCAGCTTGTCGCGGGTGAAGTTGCCGATCCGGCCATCGGCGGGGGTGAAAAGCCGGCCGCGGAGCAGCGGAATCCCCATCGCACTGAAATACTCGGGCGACGCCCAGCGTTGATCGGCGGCGGGCAGTTGGCCGCGAGGCGGAATCGGCTGGTCCGCCCGGTAGAACACCGCGCTGGCGAAAGATCCGCCCAGCGGTATGTGGCTGATCAATCCGGCCGCTTTCACTCCGGGCATTTCCTGAACGCGCTGGATCAGCCGGTCGTAGAACAGGGACGCCTGGACGGGCGTGATGGCATCGGTATCGGGCAGGCTCACGCGGGCGGTAAGAATGTCTTCGGTCTGGAAGCCGAGCCTGACGTTGATCAGATGGTTGAGCGTGCGGAGCAACAGGCCCGCGCCAGCCAGCAGCACGAGCGCCAGCGCGATCTCGGAAACCACCAGCGCGTCGCGCAGGCGGCCGCGGGATGCGGCGCCGGTCGTGCGTGTGCCGTCGCGCAGAGCTTCGCTGGGGTTGACGCGCCAGCCGTCCATTGCTGGGACCAGCCCGAACAGCACACCCGTCAGCAGCGAAACAAGCAGCGTGAAACCCAGCACCGTGAGATCGATGCTCAGGCCGCCGGCGGCGATCGAAGCGGGCACCAGGCGGATCAGCCCGGAAAAGCTCCACCACGCCAGCAGGATTCCCAGCGCGCCTCCCGCCGCCGCCAGCAGCACGCTTTCCGTGAGGAGCTGCACCATGATGT
The DNA here is from genome assembly GCA_050261015.1 of Rhodospirillales bacterium. Lineage (GTDB taxonomy): Bacteria > Acidobacteriota > Terriglobia > Bryobacterales > Bryobacteraceae > Fen-330. The sequence goes on from JBLNCW010000028.1 coordinate 18,416, forward strand.
CCCGCCGCGAAGCGCCCAGCGCGGCCCGCAGCGCCATTTCCTTCTTCCGGTCCGCCGCCCGCGCCAGCAGCAGGTTGGCGACATTCACGCACGCAATCAGCAGCACCAGGCACACCGAGCCGAGCAGCATTGCGATGGTGCGGCGCGAGTCGCCCGACAGACGCTCGCGAAGGCTTTGCACCCTGGCGCCAACATTGGTGTTGGAAGCGGGATACGTTTTTTCGAGCCGGGCGGCGATGGTGCTCATCTGCGACTGCGCCTGCTCCAGCGTAGCCCCCTCCTTCAGCCTGGCGATCACCCACACACTGTTGTGGTTTTCGCGCAGGTAGAGCACGGCCCGGACGATAGCGTCGGAGATTGGAATCAGCACGTCCAGCGGGCGGTAGAAAGTGAACTCGGGCGGAAGGACGCCGATGACGGTGTAGCTGCGCAAGTCGATCGTGACCGTGCGGCCGAGCACGGCGGGATCCGAGCCGAAGCGGGTCTGCCACAAGCGGTGGGTGAGGATGGCGACGGGCGCTGCGCCCTGCCGGTCGTCCTCCTCGCGGAAATCGCGCCCGAGCAGCGGGGCGACGCGGAGCGCGCGCAGGAAGTCCGCTCCGGTGTAGCCTACCCGAATGCGCTCGGTGGTTCCGGACGCCATGAGCGTGCCGTCGTAGACGGCGTGAGCCGCGAATGTTTGAAACAAATCGGCTTGTTTACGCCAGTCGAGATAGTTCGGATAGGAGACCGACATCCGGCCGCCGCTGCGGTGCTCTTCGGAGATTTCCACCAGCCGCCCGGCATCCGCATAGGGCAGCGGGCGAATGAAAACCGCGTTTACAACGCTGAATATGGCCGTGTTCGCGCCTATGCCGAGCGCCAGGGCCAACACTGCGACGCAGGTCAAACCGGGCGATTTCGAGAACGTACGGATGGCGTACCTTGCATTACGGAGCAGACTACCGGCGCTCATGTAACCAGATACGCCCGAGCGGGCGTCAACGTTCGCACTTACGGGAAGAAAACTTCACTTCCTTTTCAAAAGCGACTTGAAAAGGCTTTCGGCGGCGCCGGTGGCCAGCTTCCTGACGTCCGGACGGACCCGGGGGGAGTTCACCGTCCCGGTCACCTTCACCGGGACGGCGGCCTCGTCTGCCTGAGCGCGCCGCGCTATCTGGCTTACCAAGCGCGCGGCAGCGCCGGTGACGCGGGCCTCGAGGTCGAAGTCGAGGCTCTGGTCGAAGCCGATCGCGCCCTTGCCGGCGAGCCGCAGGGCGGGGCTGTCGAGCTGCATGCCGGTGATGTCGAGGCGGCGCTGCCCGATATTCAAGTCGCTCACCAGTGTTGTGAATGGCGTCTCACCGGCCGCCTGCTCTCCCGACTGGTTCAGCGCGCGCTGGATCGAGGCAAGCATGTCTATCGCCGCGATCCGGCCCTTGGCGACCGTCAGCCTGCCGGAGCCCGCCGCCGAATCGCGTATCTGATCGGCGCTGCTGCCGGAGAACTGCACCGAGTAAGTGGGGATTTCCGCGACTCCGTAAATTTTCCCCTCAGCGCTGGTGAAGGCTCCGGCCAGCTCGTTGATGTCCACGTTCCGGATCGAGCCGCGGCTGCTGCCGCTCAACGCGGTCCCGCGGAGGCGGAACTCGGCGTCGCCGCTCCACTCGCCCGTGCCGAGCTGAAGCTTCGCCTTGGCAATCTTCAACTGGAACGACGGAGACGACATGAGCCGGGACGCGGCAAACGTGATCGGAACCTCGCCGGCGAGAGGCAGAACGTGCTTGTCATCCTTCCCGATCATGACGTCCGAAAGCGTCAGCTTCGCTGGGCCGCTGACGGTTCCATACAGATCGCCTTTCAGGGCGCCCTGCAAACCGGCGCGCGCTTTGGCACCCGGCGCTCCGAAAAATGTGCCGAACTGCCGGCGGCGCACCTGGGCCGGTATCTCAGCCGGCGCGATATCCAGCGCGAGCGTGGCATCCAGCGGGAGCGCGTCGGCGGCGAACGGTCCGGCTCTGCCATCCAGGCTCAGCCGCGAGGCAGTGCCGCCGAAAAGCCGTGCGCCAAGCTCGATGCGCGCGCTTTGGCACTCCGCGAAATCGCGCACGCGAAGGTTGAGGCCTTCGACCAGGGGTTTGCCGCCATAGACGATTACGCCCCCCTCGACTCGCATCTCGCCGACCGCCACCTCGCGGGGTTGACTGCCGTTGGCAGGCGCCGCCGCCGGCCGCTCTTTCGATCCGATCCCCTTTACGAAAGCCTCCAGATTGGTGATGCCTTGCGCGTTGCTCTCCACCAGAATGCGCGGCTGCTCGAACACGATGGAGCGGACCTCGATCCTTTTCTTCAACAGCGGCAGCAGGCGCACCTGGGCGTTCATCCTGCGCGCCTCCAGCAGATGCCTGCCTTGAAAACCGGGCGGATTGCCGGCAGTGATCGTGGTCAGCGAGACGGCCGGTTGAAGCTTCATGAACTCAACCAGATCGAACTCCGCTGCCTCGACTGTAACTGGCACATTGAGCGTCTCAGACAGCGATGACACAAGAACATTCTTCGCCGAGTCTGAGATTAGCGACCGTGCGGCCAGACCGGCCACAGCAAGCAGAATTATGAGGCCGCCAAGCACGGCCAAAATCCTGAGTCCCCAGCGTTTCATGGTGTGGCCAGTATACACCCGGCGTTTGGCCCAGGGGAGGGCCAGGGCGCGGCTGGACTTCTGACGTCCTTCCGGGAACAATCAATCCATGCAAACACGACGCTCGTGGTTAGCGCTGTTTGCCGCGGCGGCGGGATCCGCCGTCGCGGCGCCTTTATCCGAAAGTCTTCGCAAGCGCATTGCGGCCTTCCTCGAGACGCACCGCCGCCCGGAAGGGGGCTACGGCTGGGCGTCCGACGTGATCGCTCACACGACGCCCACCTTCGGTGTTGTGGGCAGCTACCGGCTGCTCGGGCTTCCCGTGCCGGAGGCCGCTGCCGTCGCCCGCTTCGTGCGGGAAAACTACCCGGTTCCGGAGATCCGGCGCAAGGATCGCCCGCTGTGGCGGCTGGATTTCGAGCAGCTGCAGACGCTGTCGTGGTTGGGCGAATCCATCGACAGCTTCCGCCCGCTGGCGTCCACGTGGAAACAGCCGGCCGAATTCACCCGGCAGTATGAGCTCGGCGGCAATCCCGTTTTCCAGCACCAGGCGATGGCCGTGCGCGTCCGTCACCTGCTCGGCTTGTCTCCCTCAACGGAGGATGCCGCCTGGCGCGCCTACTTCCAGGCGCGCCGGCGGAACAACGGGACGTTCAACACGACTCCGGCCGAAGATGGCAGCCCGGGGCACGTGATGAATACGCTCTGGGGCCTGCTGGCCTGCGAGTGCCTCGGCGTCGAACTCCCGCCCGCGCCCGGCCTGGCCGAATGGGTACGAGGATGCCAGCTTCCGAGCGGCGGCTTCACCTATGCGCCGGACGCGAAGTTGGGCGCCGTGGACGACATCGCCTATACCTGGTGCGCCTTGCAGATTCTCGACAAGCTCGGCGCACAGCCCACGAGGCCCGAAGAGTGCGGCCGTTGGATCGACTCGCTGCTGACCGCCGAAGGCGGGTTCCAGGACAGGCCGGGCGGCGAACCCAATCCCCTGGCTACCTTCTACGCGCTGGACTCGCTACGCCTGTTGAAGCGCGAACCGCGAATGCCGGCGCGTCCGGCGGCCCGGGCGCCGCGAAGCGCTATTCCCAAGGGCGCGGACGTTTTCTCCATACAGGTGGAAGCGCCGGGCGTGGGGTCGCCTAGGGAAGCCGTGCTGTTGGTGAAAACGCTGAACATCCATATCTGGACCGCGAAAAATTCGCCGCCCGGCTGGATCGAGGAGGCGCGGCGTGTGGCCGCCGCCGAGCGTGTGCCGGTCCAGTTTCATATCGGCGACGAGGAGTACGGAACCTACGCCGCGGTGGAAGGGCACGGCTGTTACTCGCACCTGGTGGACCTGGTTGCGCCCTTCGAAAACGGCGCCGGCAAGCGCATGGAGAAAATGAAGCATCCGTACCCCTGGAGCGAACTGCGCGATACCCGGATTGCCGACTTGAGGAAAAGGGGCGGCCGGATGATCTGGCAGTTTCTCGAGAACGAGGAACTGACGCGCATTCTTCTCGACGAGGCAGTGGAGAAGGGAACCTATGCGGCCGTCTCCACCTTCCACTTCGGCAACGAGAATTTCCTGCATTCTCAGCCGTTTTTGCACCGCTGGTACAGGCGGCTTCCGTTCGTAGGCTTGCAGGACGCACACGGCTCCGAGAGCTGGTGGTGGGGAGATCAGCTTGCCGGCTTCACCACGCTGTTCGTAGCCAGAGAGCCCACTTGGGAGGGATGGCTGGAGGCGCTGGACCGCAACCTGGTTATGTCGGTGCGCCACGATGCGATCACCGGCTGGAAAACGCACTTCGCCGGAGGCACGCCGGAGCTGCACAGATTCCTCGAACAGCGCTCGGCTTGGCGGCGGCTGTGGGACGGCGCGGGACGCGGCTCCCGGAGGCCCGCTGCCTCGCTGGTCTTGCTGCGGCCCGGAATGAAGTTCGAAGTGGCGGCGCCGGAGACAGGCCTCGCGCTGCGGCTGCGTCTGTGGCAGGACAACACCGGGGCAGGCATTCCGCGCCAGCCCCGCACGGAACTCGTGGAGCTGACGCTGGACGGCAAACGAGTCGAGCCCGACCTCAAAGAGTCCAAGGCCGACCGATACTACCTCTACACTTTCCCGGCTGAACCCGGCCGGCACACCGCCGAGGCCAGGGTGCGCATCCTCGAATCGGGAAACGTAGTTACGATCTCAACGACATGGAAGGAAGAACAATCGGTATGAGTGGAATGACGCGGCGTGATCTCCTTCGAGCGGTGGCAGCGGCGCCCCTGGCGGTGTCGCCGCCTTCCCGGCCGCCCAACGTGATCTTTGTCCTCGCTGACGACCTGGGCTACGCGGACCTGGGTTGCTACGGGCAGCAGGAGATCCAGACGCCGAATCTCGATGCGCTGGCGCAAAACGGCCTGCGCTTTACCCAGGTCTATTCCGGCTCGACGGTGTGCGCGCCGTCGCGCTGCTGCCTGATGACCGGGCGGCATACCGGCCATGCGACCGTTCGCGGAAACGCCGAGCCGCACGTGCCGCTGGGCGAAGACGAAGTCACGCTGGCGCAGATTTTTCAGCGAGCCGGCTATCGCACCGGCGCGTTCGGAAAGTGGGGGCTCGGCACGCCTCCGGACCTCCACGCCCTGCCAACGCGAAAAGGATTCGACACCTTCTACGGATACCTCCACCAGGTGCACGCTCATACCTACTACCCGAACATGCTGTGGGACAACGAGCGGGAATCCTACATCCCGCAGAACCTCAGCGGCCTGAACCAGCGGTATTCGCACGATCTGATCACCGAGCGGGCGCTGAAGTTCATCGACGACCACCATTCTCGACCCTTCTTCCTGTACGCCCCCTTTACACCTCCGCATGGCCGGTTCGAAGTGCCCGACCTGGGAATCTACGCCGACAAGCCCTGGCCTCCCACGCTGCGCACAATCGCCGCGATGATCACGCGCCTGGACGCCAGCGTCGGGATGATCGTAGACCGGCTCAAGCGCTACGGAATCGAACGCGACACGCTGGTGATCTTCTCCAGCGACAACGGGCCCGGCGTGATGGCAGCGCGCCACTTCAAGAGCAACGGCCCGCTGCGCGGCTTCAAACGCGACATGTACGAAGGCGGCATCCGCGTTCCGTTCATTGCTCACTGGCCCGGCCGCATCCGCCCGGGAGTTTCCAATGAAGTCTTTGCGTTTTGGGACATGCTCCCGACGTTTGCCGAACTCACCGGGCAGAAAGCGCCCGATGGCCTGGACGGCGTTTCCGTGCTGAAAGCGCTCCTCGGCGAGGGCCCCGTGCCGGACCCGGACCGGCCGCTCTATTGGGAATTTCACGAGAGAGGGTTTTCGCAGGCGCTGCGCTGGCGCAACTGGAAAGCCGTGCGTCCTAAAGACGGCGGAGTAAAGGGCGCGCCGGTGGAACTGTACGATCTGGCCGAGGACCTTTCCGAGAAAACCAACCTCGCCGCGCGGCATCCGGATATCGCCAGCCGAATGATAAAGCTGATGGACGAAGCGCGCACGCCCGCGCCCTTCTGGGAAACCAGTTGAAACCGGCAGCCCCGCCGGCTATCCGCGGGCCACGAGCGTGTAGCCGTGCTTCCAGAGAGCTTCGAGGACTGCGTCGGCAGACTTGCGGGCCATGCGGCGGTCGGCGACGGGCAGGTCGTCAAATCGCATTACGCGGCGATCCAGGCGGAGCCCTTCGCTGGTTTCGGCTGCCCCCTCAAAACCTTTTAGCAGCCGCTCGCGCAGCCAGACATCGTGCTCCATTCTCATCAGCCGGGCGAGTTCCTCTTCGCGGAGCACCGGTTGCTCGGCCTGTTCTCCCGCGTGCGCGCGCGGCACAATTTTGTAGCCGACCGCGTTCAGCCTGGCGACGGCAAGCCGGGCGGTCAAGCGACGGCATTCCTTTTCCGGGTCGGGGAGTTCGTCGTATGCCCTGAGCAGCGGGTGCTTTTTGGCGGCGTCATCGCGCACCGGCCCGTAGCTCCAGCCCTGCGCTTCGCGCTCGCTGCGCCACCGTTCGTGGTTCTCGCAGGCGAGGGCTTCAATGACCGGGACCTCGAGCTGGCCGTCGCGGGCGTGCTCGAGAAAATCCGTGCTCACGTGCAGGTTGAGGAGGTCGGGGGAGGGAAGCTCCGCCACCCCGAAGTAAGCGGCGCGCTCCAGGCTGCTCATCGTGACGATGGCTTCTAGCGAGCGCGCGCCGTGAGTGTACTTCTTGACGCGCAGAAAGGCGTTGACGACGCCCGGGGCGATTGCGGCCAGCCCGGTTCTTTGGTCGATCAACTGTGGATGGAACCGCTCGATAACGGTGCGAAGCACGATGGCCCTGCGGACGAGATGCGCCAGGTCGGCCGCGCGCGCCTGCTCGTCGCTGGCGCCTGCAGGGTTCGTCGGGTTGGGCCCTTTGATGTTGATGAAACCACGCAGATGACCGACGAATTCCGGCCCCCTCGCGGAGCGGAACCTGTCAGCGTCGCGCGCCGCGTTGGTGCGGTCGAACGCCTCGAAGTAGTGTGACGTGGCGCCCTCGAACACAAACACCGCCTTGCCTATGGGGAAAACCGGCCCGCCGCCGCGGAACTCGGCATCCTGCATCGGCGCCAGAAATTCCTTGAGCCACCGCAGGTCGGCGCAGTCAAATTCGTCCCAGAAAACCAGCGGGATTTCGCCGCGCACGGATTCGTCGCGCACGCGCTCAAACGCCCGGCGCAAATCGGCAATCGACTCGAACTGGGAGAGATTGAATGTCAGACTCGGCCCGCCTCCGGACGTTGCCGCCGCGAGCTGCCGGATGGCGAAAGTCTTGCCCGCGCCCGGCGGTCCGAACACCGCGATCGAAAGCGGGCGGCGGTCGCCTGGGTTCTCGCGGTAGGAGACGAGGAGTCGCCGGATGGCGTTCATCCGTTCAATCTCCTGGCGGTCAACCGTGAAGAAGCAGCCGTACTCGGCACGCGGCGCCGGCGCGAGCGCCGCAACGGGCCCGCGGAGAACGACGTCGGCCGCCCTCGCGGCAACATCCTCGTAGGTGGCGCCGGTGACGTCCCTGAGCAGGTCAGAGGCGGTATCCGGTTGCTCGCGCAGCGTGATGTTGTCCAGCAGGCGGTGAGCGGGCGAGGTGAAGAAAATGCGCGCAGGTTCGGGGGCGCCGGCCGGAGGACGGAGCGCATCGCGGACCGCGTGGTCGCCGGCGGTGGCGGAAAAGCATTCCGCGGGTCCGCCGCCGATTTCGTGCTGAGCCCGGCGGGTAGCCAGGGCGCGGCCGAGCGCGATGTAAAGAGGGCAGCCGGCGGGGTCAACCACGTGGCGGGCCAGAGCGGCCGCAAAAATCGAGGTCGCGCCGGGCATCATGCCCGGCCGGTTGGATTCGAAGACCCCTTCCAGGTCTTCCGGATGATACAGGAAGCGCTCGAGGCGGCCGCCGCGCGTGAAGCTGGCTACACCCGAGGCTCCAAAATGCACGATGACGCGGCGGGCCTGGCCGAGGTCGGCTGCCGAAACGCCCGTGTCGAACTCCCGCGCCGTTTCTTCGATGGTACGGTCCCAGGAGAGGGCCTTTGAAATCGAGGCGCGCCGGTACCGCAGGGCCGAAACCGGCAGCACGACGTGAAGGCGGTCGGCGAAATCGGCCAGAAGTTTGCTCCGGAGCGCGCCGGCGCTGAGGGGCGCCGTGGTTTTGAGAATAATATCGCGGGGCGCGCCGCCGGGCTGAAGCGCGGCGGGCCAGCAGGTGGGATCGTCGCGGAAGCCCAGGTTGAGATCGTCGAGAACGAGCAGGTCGGGGGAGGCGGCGTCCTCGGCTATGTTCGGCCAGGCGGGCGCGGCAGTGTAGCCGAGAAACCGCGAGACGCGCCAGACCTTGGCTTTACTCCCCGGAAACTGGTCCTGGAGGGACCAGAGCGCATAGGCCTGCCCGGCCGCTTCGCTCTGGGCGGGCGCGGATATCTCTACCTGAACATCCTCGCACGCCCAGCGCAGAAGAGATTCGAGGAACCAGACGCCGCCCGGACGGCGATGAACGACAGCGTGCGGCGGGCGGCGCCCATCAAGGTCTCTCGCGATTCCCGCTTCCACCAGGCTGTTGTTCCACAGCAGATCTCCGGCCGCGACAAGGGTTTTCACAATGAGTTCTCCGGGCTGATTTGAAATTAACTTCATAGTCTGCCACGAGTAAGGGGATATTGGCGCAAATTTCTGCGGTTCATGCATTTGCGGAAATCTTTCTGCCAGCACAGGCCAGAATACCCGCGTTTGAGACGGTATTATCCCCACCAACAACCCTGTGGAAAAACCCCTTCTAGGGGCTAAGAGATTCCTAGGTATTCTAGTACTATTTCCTGAGAGTACTCCCTGGATCGGAGTCCTTCAACGGGCGTCGTCATTGCAGCCCGTTTGGTTCTTCTCTCCATCCCTTCGGACGCGAAGGGCTGGCGGGGAGCAAATCTTGAGAGCATGTTCGGAATCGAAACCTACTGATCGACCGGTTGAACCTCCTGTGAAGACCTGGCTCTCCCTGGGCGTTCTCGCCTAGGCTCACCTGAACTCTTTACGAGGTGCATATTGATGCAGAAGTTAATCCCAATATTCGTACTCTGCCTGAGCCTTCTTCCGGCCCAGGTGACCAGTAGATCTGTGATTTATGATGCTCCGACGGACTTGGTTATCCGGCCGCTTCCGCCCACTCCGCCAATGGGCCCCGCCGGAACAGTCATTAAGGATCCGATCTACGGCAATCCGATCCTGCGCGCAACCGACACCGGTTGCGTGACGCCCGGAGCGGCACAGCAGAATAGCTGGAACGCCAACAGCACGAAGTTCTACGTTCTCTGCTCGGGCATGACGGTGGTAGCGTATGAATTCGACGGCGCGAACATGAGAGCGACGCGGATCCCGGGCACGATCAGCCTCGGCGCCCCGTCATTCAGCTATACCGATCCGAACCTCATTTACGGGCGCGGGCAGGGGAACCTCTCCAACAGCACCCTCTACGAGTACAACTTCGCAACGAAACAATACACCCCTGTGATTGACGTCTCGAAGATCGTCCCGTCGTTCCGCGGGGGCCTGGGTTCGACCTCAATCAGCGCGAACGACTGGCTCACGCTTGATTTCGACGGCATCCAGGATACCTATCATTACTGCCTTTATATCAACGTGAGGACAAAGCAGTACAAGCTGCTGGACACCCACCGGGCCACGGTGGACGGCAAGCCGGTGACGTTTGACGGGCAGGCGCCGGGATTCGGCCTGCATCTGGTGAACATCGACAAGAGCGGCCGGTTCGTAGTCCTGAGCAAGGGGGACGGGCAGACGGGCCCCAACCTGCTGATCTGGGACACGTCCAAGGACACCTTCCGCCACCTCTGGCCGTACGGCACGGGCCACAACTCGCTGGGTTGGGGCTATGGCGCGAACGGGAACGGGCTCGCCGGTTACTACATGCAGTGGTTTCTGCGGCCGCTGGACAATCCCGAAGCCTGGACGAAAATGGCGCCGGACGTGACCACCGGCGGCTACGGGTACAAGGAAGAACACACGTCGTGGAACAACGCGCGCCCCGACAAGTTTGCGCCGGTGATACTCGCGCTGACGCGCCAGTCCTGGAGCCCGAACCCGCCCGGACCGTGGGACGACGAAATTCTCGGAGTGAGTACCGAGCCGAACCACCCGATGGTTTACCGCTTCGGCCATACCTGGGCGCTGTTTGATAACACGGATTTCTGGGATCTGCCGCGCGGCAACGTTTCCGGCGACGGCCGGTATTTCATGTTCACGTCAAACTGGCGCCGCACCATCAACAACAAGCAGGACGTGTTCATCATCAGGCTGCCATTGAAGGACGGTGACGGCGGGGGAAGCACGCAACCGCCCTCGAAGACGGCGACATCCACGACGCTGACCAGCAGCGCGAATCCGTCGGCGGTGGGCCAGGCTATCACTCTGCGGGCAAGCGTGACACCGAATTCCGCCACCGGCACGGTGCAGTTCCTCGAAAACGGTGTGGCGATCGGAACGGTGGGGCTGAACGCTGGCGTCGCCACGTACTCGACGGCATCGCTCTCCGTTGGTAATCACGCGATCACCGCCGCCTACAGCGGAGACGCAAACCACAACGCCAGCGTGTCGGCGGTTCTGACGCAAACGGTGCAAGGCTCCGGCGGAGGCACGGATCCGGGCTCCGGCGGAAGCACGAATCCGCCCCCCTCCAACAACAACCCGGGCATGATCGCAAACGGCGGATTCGAGGACGGGACTGCGTCCTGGACCGGCTTCGGCGGTTCGGCGACGATCGATTCGGTGGCCGCCGCTGGTTCCAAATCGGCCAAAATCGCGGCGGAATCCGGCGCGGAGCGCTCGATTCGTCAGGACACACGCGTGTACTCAGGGGTCTACTACACGCTCGCGGTTCAGGTTCGGACGGCAGGGGCGCGGTCGGCGGCCCGGATCGACTGGCTGAACTCTTCAGGCCAGGTGATCGGCTCCACCGCGCTGCCGGCGGTTTCGGGCAATACGGACTGGAAAGCGATTGCGGGCGGAGCTTTCTCTCCGGCCGGCGCTTACACAGCCAGGATCGTTCTCGCCGCCGCGGCCGGATCGGGGTCGCTCTGGTACGACCAGGCAAGCTTCTTCAAGGGTGACGCGCCCGCGACGCCGCCTCCGGCGGATCCTCCTCCCGTGAATCCTCCTCCTGTGAATCCTCCTCCCGCAAACAGCGCAACCATGTTGACGAACGGCGGATTCGAGAACGGAACCGAACCGTGGACGGGTTTCGGCAACGGCGCGGAAATCGATTCGACAACATTCGCGGCGGGTACGAAATCCGTCCGGATCGCGGCGGCCATCGGCCCGGAGCGTTCCGTGTCGCAGCAAATCCGGGTTTACTCGGGGGTGTATTACACGCTGGCCGCCTATGTGAAGACGGCCGGGGCGGTATCGGCCGCGCGGATCGACTGGCTGAATTCCTCCGGCCAGGTGATCGGGTCGACGGTTCTGCCGGTGGAGTCCGGCAACACCAACTGGAAGCTGATCACGGCGGGCAATTTCTCTCCGCCCTCGGTCTACACGGCTCGAATCGTGCTTGCGGCGGCGCCGGGGCAGGGAACGCTCTGGTACGACCAGGCCGTTTTCTTCAAGGGCGAGCTGCCTCCCGGAACGGTTCCATCCGACCCGCCGAAAACGGATCCGGGCGATCCCCCTGCGGTCCAGCCGGGCAACTACAATGCGGGCCTGGCGGTGAACGGCGGGTTTGAATCGGGAACCAAGCCTTGGGACGGCCTCGGCGGCCCAGGAGGCACGCTGGATTCCAACGTGTTCCTGGAGGGGTCGAACTCGGCCAAGGTGACCGCCGCGTCGGCCGAGCGCTCGATCGAGCAGACCATCGAGGTGTACTCGGGCGTGAAGTACACACTGAGCTGCTTCGTCCAAACGGCTGGCGCGACGTCGCTGGTCCGGATCGACTGGCAGGATCTCTCCGGCCGCGTTCTGAGCAGCACGAAGCTGCCGGAGGTATCGGGCAATACGAGCTGGAAGCAGATCTCCCTCAGCGAGTTTGCTCCAGCGGGCGCCCGCAGGGCGCGGATCGTTCTGGGAACGGCCGCGGGTTCCGGGTCGGCCTGGTTTGACATGGTTAGTTTCGCCAAGTAGGGCGGAGTGCAAGGGCAACGGCGGCATTTTCGCCGCCGTTGCCGTTTGTAAGGCCGCTCCGGCCGCGCTGTTGTACACTAGCCCGCATGCTGGAGCAGATGCTGGCGGAGCTGGAGCAGGCGCGGTTCCGGTTTGGGCCCGACGAGGGCAAAAAGACGGCCGCTCTCATATCCCGCCTCCATAACGAACACTTCCCCGACGCCGCCTCTCTCATACGCTTTCATGAGGCTCTTCTTTTCCTTCGCGCGTATCCTGCGAATTTCGAGGTCGTGCGGGCGGCCGACCTGGCGCTCGAATCTGTTGCCGAACGCACGCGCGGAATGGACGGGCTGGACGAGCCGGAGGTCTCGGGCATTGCGGGGACGGCCTTTTCGGCGGTCTTCAGCTACGACACGGCCCGGCAGCTCGCCTCGGCCTTTCCCGGGCGGATCGAAGCGGACTGGGAAGGCTACGACACCGAACGGCTGGCGCGCTGTCTGCCGTCCTTAATTCCACTGGTGTTCGAGGACGCTTCGGTTGAGGCGCACCCGCCGTACCTCGAGTGGCTGCGCGCGGCGAAACAGGAAGGGCAATCGGACGTGGATTGGCTGCTCCAGCGCCTTTCGCCCGCCGGCTACGATTCGTTGGAGCTTCCGCTGCGCTGGGAACTGGGAGACTCCGAGGTCACCCGGACCCGCGCGCGGTTTCAAACCGGAGCGCCGCTTTTCTTCCAGGACGGGCCGCTAGTGCGGCGCAGGGACGTCTCGATCGCCGATGCCGGGCCTGAGCTGGCGGTAACCGCGCTGAGTCCTGAGGAGGGCGAGGCGGTGATCGCAAAGACCCTGGCCACGTCCGCCGTGCGCTACCGCGAGTTGTACGGTTTCACCTACGGGGATGCGAGCCGGGTGATGCGGGCCGACGCGGGCAGGGGAGTCGTCTTCTATCTTTGGGGAGCGCCGCCGGAGCGCAGGTTGCCGCTGCGGGCGTACCACTGCGGCCTGATCGTCAGGAACGAGGTGCCGGTGGGCTATGTGGAAACCCTGACGCTGTTTGACCGCATGGAGGTCGGCTTCAACATCTACTACACGTTTCGCGAGGGCGAGTCCGCGTGGACCTATGCCCGGCTGCTCAAGCTGATGCGCCAGTTGATGCCGGTGAAGTGCTTCTCGGTGGACCCCTACCAGTTGGGCCACCTCAACGAGGAGGCCATACAGTCGGGCGCGTTCTGGTTTTACCGCAAGCTCGGGTTCCGGCCCGTCGAACCGGAGGCCGCGCGGCTGCTGGCGATCGAGGAGAAGAGAATCTCGAAAAATCCCGGCCACCGGACGGCGCCCGCGCGGCTGCGCAAGCTTGCCGCCGGACATATGCTGTACGGCGATGACCGGACCTGGGACCGCTTCATCGTGCGCAGCCTGGGCCTCGCCGCCGCCCGCAAGATCGCCCGCGAGTTCGGCGGCGACGCCGCGGCGGCGCGGTGTGGGGCGGCAGCGGCCGTGGCGAGTGCCCTGGGAATGGATCGCGAGGCGCTGCCCGAAGAGTGGGCCCTTGTTCTATCGTTGATCCCCGGCCTGGAGAACTGGAGCGCGCAGGAAAAACAGGCGCTGGTCGAAATCATGAGCGCGAAGCGGTCCGCCGAGGAGTTCGACTACGTGCGGCTGATGACCCGCCACGAGAGACTGCGCCGGGAGATCGCCTTGATGGGCAGCGCGGACCCCGTTGACCGGGCGGTTCGGGATCCGCGACGCCAATAGACTGCAAACCGCAGCGCGCTTACTTGAGCAGGCTGCCGAAGACCTTGTCCAGCTCTGCGTCGGTCCATTCGGAGATGCGGACGTTCTTGTGCAGGCTCCAGCGCTCGGTGTGTTCCGCCGCCTTGCCGGGCTCGATTTTGGTAAGCGGGCCGAGCGTCTCGATCTCCAGCATCTCGGCATCGGTGAACGTCTCGAAGGAGCATCCGAAATCGGGATAGGTGCGCGCCGGATCGGCCGTCGTCTGCTTCAGGAACATGTCTGTGCCGAGCAGGTACGCGCCCCAGGTCTTCGGGTTGAAGGAGCCGATCTTTTGCGGCTCGCGGATCTGGGGATCGTTCCGGAGCGCGAAGTACTTCTTGGTGAAGCGCCAGCGCTTGTCCGAGAGATCCGTGTAGGCCCACATCACGAGCGGGTTGGTTGCCGAGAGCATCTCGGGGTGCTTGCCGCGCGGCGGGAAGCCGCTGATGGCGGTGCCGCCCTGGGCGAACATCGTCATGGCCCACGGTGCGTACTCCAGCGTCCAGGGAGTGGTGTTCTTCAGACGGTGCACCACCTCGACGCCGGTGCCCGTATCGGCCAGGCGCACGACGATCTGCTTCTGCAGCCCGGTGCCCGGCTCGACCGGCCCGGTGGCTACGAGCTCGGCGCCGCGAATCTCAATGTTAACCGGCGAGTTGTCCAGCGCCCAGCTCGTCTCCAGCGTTTCCGGCGCCACCCACAGGCGGTGACCGCCGCGTATCGTGTACTCCTTCTCGCCCGATTTGCCGAGTTGATCGGTGAATTCCTTAAAGAGGTTCTGTCCCCCGATGAATGCGTAGCGCATGATACGCGGCCCGACGTCGGACGTGACAACCAGTTCGACTTCACCGTTGGAAATCCGGTAGCTGTTGGCCCAGCCCTTATAGTTGATCTTTTCGATACGTACGGCAGCGGATGTGGTCATGGTGATGGTAAGTATTGCTAACAGAATTCGACGCATCGCAGGCCATTATAGCTCCCGAGTGAAATGGTCGTAGCCGGAAGGCTCGAGCGGCTTGCCTTCAAACTCCACCCGTCCGGGGCGGCCTTTCGTTATGCTGCCGATGCGGCTTGCGCCCTTGACGGCTGCCCGCGCGGTGAACAGCAGTTCGTAGTCCTCGCCTCCATGAAGCGCCTGCGCGAGCGTCGCGCCGGGGAAAACCGGAATTGGGCCGTCGAGAACGGCGGCGCAGCGCGAGGCCAGGCACAGCCTGTGCAGGTCGAGCGAGAGGCCGTCGCTGAGATCGATTGCAGCGGAGGCGCGGCCGCGGAGCCTCAGGCCGAAGTCGAGCCGCGGCTCGGGCCGGGAGTGTTTTTTCCACGCCGCGCCGCTGCGGGTTTCCAGTCCCAGGGCAGCGCCGCCCAGCGGCCCGGTGACGTAGATGCCGTCGCCGGGGCGCGCGCCGTCGCGCCGCAGAGCTTTTCCAGCCGGGACGGCGCCGCAGACCACGACGTCGCAGGACATGCGTTCGGCCCGCGCCAGGTCGCCTCCGGCCAGCGGCGTGGAAGTCTTTCGCGCCAGGGCGAGAAAGCCCTTATAGAAAGCGTCGATCCAACGCTGGTCCGCCCAGCGGGGCGCCGCGAGCGAGAGCAGGCAGAAGCGCGGCTGGCCGCCCATCGCCGCGATGTCGCTCAACCCGCGGGCCAGCGCCTTCCAGCCAACGCATTCCGGAGGGTGCGTGCCGCGGCGGAAATGCACATCTTCCAGCATCATGTCGGTAGTGAACAGCAGGTCTTCACTCGCGCCGCGGGAGCGGAAGATCGCGCAGTCGTCTCCGATGCCGAAAATCAGGCCTCTCCCCGTGGCGCGGGCCTTGCGCGCGATGCGGCGCAGCAGATCGATTTCCTTCATCAGTCCGCACTCGCGCCGGATTCGGCGAACACCAGGCCCGAGGGAAGCTCCTCGCCGAACATGCGGTCGAGGGTGCCGGAGTCGAGTTCCGATTCTCCTTCCAGCACGGCGAGCAGCCGTCCGGCGTCCGGTTTGTCAGCGACGGCGCGCCTCACCTGCTCGAAGAGAATCGGGGAGAGGTCGCGTGTGGGATCGCCGGTGCGCCGCGCGATGGTGACGAGCGCGTCGGCCGCCTTTTCAAACGGCAGCAGCGCCTCGACCCACCTCGCAGCGGACGCCGGCGGAACCACCTGGTTCGCCGGGCCGTAGAACAACTCGCGGGCGCCCAGGCGCGCCAGGCACCACAGGTCCGTATCCGACAACTGGCCGGACCGCGCGTGGGATGCCAGCCGGTCGCCGAGTTCGATCTTGGTTTGGAGCGGCAGCAGTTCCAAACTGGAGGCCGTGCGCCACATCTCGCGCAGCAGGCTGGGATTCATGCGCGGGGGTTTCTTCGACCCGCGCGGCGCCAGCACCGGCGAGAGCCGCTGGTAGATGTCCACCTGCTGGTTGCGGTTCAACCCGCCGGCCACGCGACCCCAGAAAATCCACCACTCGATTTCGTTCTGCACCTGGTTGCCGAACTGGAGCCCGGAAGCATACACGCGGCGCGCTTGCTCGATGCGGAAATCGTCGCCTGGATATCCGAAACCCGGGCGCAGGCAGAAGCCCGTGAGGTTCAGCCATCGCTGCTCGTACGCGGGGGCGAGTTTGCGGCCGTCGGCCAGCTCCAGCAACAAATCGCCGAGCTGGCGGATGGTCCCCAGCGGCCAGGAATTCTTGCCCAGGCCGAGCGCGGCTTCGAGTTTTCCGGGCAACTGCTCCGGGGGAATCGAGCGATCCCCGTCCAGCGCGAATACGGTGCGGATGGCTTGTTTTGCCTCGTCCAGCGCACCTTCGCTGATGACAGCCGCTGCGCGCTTCGGCGCCTCGGCCGCCGCTTTCTTGCGCAACTGGAATTGCAGGCGCCAGCGGTGCTCGCTGATCTTGGACTCGCACCAGATCTCGAGCGTGCCGATCTCGGTGAGACGCGCCCCGAGCTTCACCGGGATGAGCCGCTCGCCGGTGCGCCGTCCGAAGCGGATCACCGCGTTCAGCGGCGCGTGCAGGTGGAAGTCGCCGTCGAGTTCGGCCGGGGCGAATTCGATCACCTGCCCGAGCTCGTCTTCGGTCCGGGTCAGCGAGCTGTAGAGCCGGAACGAAACGGGCTTGTTCGCCACCAACTGGAGGTTTTCGATGTCCAGTTCCAGCTCCGAACCTTCCTCGGTGCCGCGCGGGACCAGGCAGACGGCGCGCACGCGCTCGGCTTCGAGCCGGTCGCCGATGCCGATGTAGTAAGTGCGGGGCAAACCGCCGCGGACAAGCACGCCGGTCCCCGTCGTTCGCGCGTAGGAATAGTACGCCGCTCCCACGGCCACTGCGAGGTCGAGATCGCGGTTCTCCAACACCAGCGGCCGGCGTCCGTACCAGTGGGCCACCACATCCGCCACGCGGCTGCGGCACACCTCCGGGATGAAGAAGCCGCCGTTGAACAAGATCGCATCGATGCCCGAGGGCGCATGTTCGGCCGCGCCGGTGAGAAAGGCCGCGAGGTGGCGCGTGATGGCGGGATCGGAAACGTAAGGCAGGCCGAGTTCCCGGAAAAGGCTGCGCTTCTCTTCCTTGGGCTTGTCTTCAAGATTGCAGAACGGCAAAAAGCCTTCGAGCGTAAGTTCGAGAACTTCCTCGCGCAGGATTTCGGTCTTGCGCGCGCCGCCCACCAGCGCCGTGCCCGCTCCGGCCACCACCACTTCCACGCTCTTCAGATGGGGATCGGAGAGCAGGCGCTCCTTGGCGGCGGTACACTGCCGGCGCACCGCGTTGCGCTGGCGTATCGAGAGTGCCGTGCCGAGCTTGTTCTCCACCAGCCAGGCCAGCGTGAGGTCGAGGTTATCCCCGCCGAGCAGCAGGTGGCGCCCCACCGCCGTGCGCGTGAATTCAACCCGGTCTCCTTCGCGGGAAACGCGGATCAGCGTGAAATCGGACGTGCCGCCGCCGACATCGCACACCAGCACCACCTGGCCGTCAAACAGGTTTTTGCGCGAATCGGCGAGGTGGTTCGAAATCCAGGCATAGAACGCGGCCGCGGGCTCCTCGAGCAGCGTCAGCTTGGGAAGGCCGGCCTCGGCGGCCGCCTGCACCGTGAGCTCCCTGGCTTCCTCGTCGAAGGACGCGGGAACGGTGAGCACCACGTCGTGCTCGGCCATCGAGCCGCCATGCGCTTGCTCCCAAGCCTCCCGCATGCGCGTCAGAAACCGCGAGGACACCTCCACCGGCGAAAGAATGCGCCCGGTCTCCCGCGAATCCCAGGGCAGGATCTTCGCCGTGCGGTCCACTTCCGGGTTAGATAGCCAAGATTTGACCGAGTGCACCAGCCGGGTCGGCACCAGCGCTCCCTGATCGCGCGCGTATGCGCCGACATATTCGCCGTCACCGAGATACAGAAACGACGGCAGCACTTTCAGCGATTCGACCCGCTCCGGCGTGATGTGCTGCGGGATTGGAAGAATCCGGACCGGAGGAAACTGGGTGTCCTCGGCTTCGCTGGGGTCGATATAGGCGACCGCGGAATTCGTTGTCCCCAGGTCGATTCCGATCTTCATGCCGCCGTCACACGCTCCCTCACATTGAATTCGAGTTTCCAGCGCCGGCCGTCGCGCGCCACGCACCACAACTGCAACTGGCCCGTCTCCGTGGCCACGCTTTCCAGCGTCACCGGGACCACCTCGCCCGGGCTGCCGCCGTCCGCCGGAAGTTCGACCTCCATGGGCGCGAGTTCTTCGAGTTCCTCGCCGACGTCCTCGATCATTTCGCCGGCGGGGTCGTCCTTGCGCACGGTGGAGGAGAAGAAGCGGAACTCCGCGGGCTGGCCGACAACCAGCCCGAACTCGCGGCCGGGAATACTGGCCGACGTGCCCTCCTCCATTCCGAACGGCGCGACGGTGAGCGCCTTGAGCGGCGCGGGGATTCCGGGAACCGCCGGCATGGCGCTCTCGATTCCCACGTAGTAAGTGCGGGCCACGCCGCCGCGGATGCGTACGCCGCGCCCCTCGCGCGCCAGGCCGTAGTAGGCCGCTCCGCGCGCCACTGCGTGCATCAGGTCTTCGCCCGTCAGCGGCACGATCTCCGGCATGCCTTCTTCCTTGAGCCAGGCGTTCAGGACGGAGAGCAGCCGCTCGCGGATCAGCCGGGCCTTCATCACGCCGCCGTTGAACAGCACGTGCGTGGGGCAGGCCAGGCCGCTCGGCCCGCGCCGCACGGAGCCGCTCTGCGCGTGAGAAGCCTGCTGCCGCAGGAAGCGCGCCATGTGCCGCGTGATGCCGGCGTCGGGCGCATAGGGCAGCCCGAGTTCTTGCAACCCGACGCGGCGCGCGCGCTGCGGCATCTCCTCGCTCGATACCGCCGGGAAAAACCCGTCCATCAAAATGCGCTCGATGTCGGAACGCTGGAGTTTCGCCTTGATCGTGCCGCCGACCACTCCAGCGCCCTTGCCCAGCACCGTCACCGGCGCCTCGGTGAGATCGGAGCCTTCTTCGAGCAGTCTTTCCTTGGCCACGCGGCAGTTCTGCCACAACGCGTGGAGCTGAAGCATGTCAAGCCGGACGTTTTTCGCGGCCAGGCCCTGCTCGACGAACCGCGCCAGGGCGAGATCGATGTTATCCCCGCCCAGCAGAATGTGATCGCCCACGGCGACGCGTTCGAGCGCGAGTTCGCCGTCGCGCTCGGTCACCGTGATGAGCGTGAAGTCGGTGGTGCCGCCGCCGATGTCCACCACCAGGATGAGGTCGCCCACATTGACGCGCTCGCGCCAGTCGGGGTGGCGTTCGATCCAGGCGTAAAAGGCGGCCTGAGGCTCTTCGAGCACGGTGACGTCGCGGTAGCCGACCTGCTCGGCCGCGCGCTGGGTCAACTCGCGCGCCACGGCGTCGAAGGAAGCGGGAACCGTCACGAGCACGCGCTGCTCTTCGAGCGGCGCTTCGGGATTGGCGTGGTTCCAGGCGTTGCGCATGTGCTCCAGATAGCGCAGGGACGCCTCCACCGGCGAAAGCTTTTTTACGCCCTCCGGCGCGTTTACGGGCAGAATCGGGGCCGTGCGGTCCACGCCGGCGTGGCTCAACCAGGATTTCGCCGACGAGACCAGCCGCCCTGGGTTCTCCACGCCTCGCTTCTGCGCCAGGAGCCCGACGATGAAATCCCCGCCGCTATCCCAGGGCAACGCGAGCGACCCCTCGGGGAAATCGACCGGCGCGGGCAGGTACAGAAAGGACGGCAGCAGCGGCTCGCCGCGCACTTCGCCCGGGTTGACCAACTGCGGGATCGAAAACAGGCTCGCGCCCGGCAGCTCGCGCGGGTCCGCATTCGAAGCGAGCGGAGCGTAGGCAAGCGCGGAATTCGTCGTGCCTAAATCAATCCCGATGACAAACTGTTTCCCCATTGCTCAACTTCTCATTCGATTTCAAATTCCGCGGGCGCGATCACCCTATTGCCGTGCGAGGGAACCGGAACATCCACCTTAACCGCGCGCCAGCCCCTGTGCCGCAGGACGCCTCCCTCCGGCATCCCCGCGGGCACGTTGCCGATGAACTTCACCAGCGCGGCCGGGTTCTGCGCCAGCGGCGTGCCGATGATCCTGGTGAACGTGCCCTCGACTCCGTCGATCACCGGAGCGAGTTCGACGTAGCGCTTCAGCGAGTCGCGGCACTGATCGTGCAGCGTGCGCACGGCCGCCCCCACCTGCTCGTCGTCGTAGGCTGAGATGTCCTCCATGAGGAAATCGATGAGCCGGGAGTCACGCTGGAGAATCGAGAGGATCTGAACCGTGCCGTCGATATGGTCGGGCGGAGGGGCCGGAGGCCTCTCCGGCACGCGCATCAAGCCCAGGCTGGTAATTACCTGATCGGAAAGCCCGTTGTGAAACAGGATTCCGAAAAAAGAGCGGAAAGCCAATACGAGGCGATGCAATCAAAACCCCCAATTTCATGAATCAATACCCAGTTTACAGCGGACTCCGAGTACCGGCCAGAATTCAGGATACGCCGCTCGCGCCGGGACTCTGCTTGTTGCGCGAGCCTTGAACCACCGTGATCCGGCAAAGCTTTTCGAGTTCCCGTTTGGCGATCGATGCCCAGGCGCTGCCGGGATCGAGTTTCAAATACGTCTTCCAGTGCTTGACGGCGCGCATGAAATCGCCGCACGTCTGATAGGCGAGCGCGAGGTTGTAATGGGCATCCGCATAATTCGGGTCTGCCCGGAGCGCTGCCTGGTAGTGTGCCATCGCCTGCGCTGTCTTCCCCAGCTCATCGAGCAGGTTGCCGAGGTTGAAATGTGCCAGGGCGTAGTCGTTATCGATTTCGAGCGCCTGGCGGTAGCAGCGCTCGGCGTCCTCCCACTTGCGCATGTGGTAGTAGATGGTTCCCAGGTTCGCCAGCGCGCCCGCCGACCGCGGGTCGAGTTCCAGGGCGCGCTGGTACGCCTCGATCACTTCCCCCACGGGCGCGCCGGTCTGCTCCAGCGCCAGTCCCTTCTCGAACCATGCCTCCGCTTCCAGTTGCCGTGCCGCCTGGCTTCGCGCCGGCTGGCGCACGAGGGGGAAGGCAAGGAGGCTGTTCAACTCCGCGCGGTCGAAATCGAGCAGGAGCTGGCCCGAGACGGCCTCCATCTTCTGGCCTTCCAGGAGCACCGCAACTTCCCGGCCTTCGCAGACGATCTTCAGCTCCCTGAGCGGGTCGGAAATTCCTTGAAGTTTTTTGCGGAGCGCGTTCATGGCGCGCCGGATACGCTCGGACGGAACGCGGTTCTTCCGGAGTTTTTGCAGCGAGCGCAGCGCGATCAGGTCCGAAAACGCATACTGCTGGAGGCGCGGCACCAGCTCCTGCCGCTCCCAGCTCCGAAGTTGTTGTTCGGAAATTCCGAGCACACGCCGCACGTCCCGGCGCGTGAACATCTGCGATGGGGCCGCGGCCAGCATTGCCGAAATTGTAGCAGAAAACAGCGCGGCGTCTCCGCTGCGCCGGCATCCTTGGAGGACCTTACGCGGATTCGGTCCTTCTGGCCTCGATCCAGCGGTACATCAGAGGCAGGAGAACCAAAGTCAATAGCGTCGAGGTCGCCAAGCCGCCGATGACAACCGTCGCCAGCGGTTTCTGCACTTCCGCGCCGGCGGTCGTTGAAATGGCCATCGGCACGAAGCCCAGGCTTGCGACCAGCGCCGTCATCAGCACGGGGCGGAGGCGGGTGATTGCGCCATCCATGACGGCCTGCCGCAGCGGCGCGCCGCGCTCGCGCAACTGATTGATGAAGGCCACCATCACCACACCGTTCAGCACTGCCACTCCCGACACTGCGATGAACCCGACGCCCGCGCTCATGGAAAAATGCATCCCGCGCAGCCAGAGCGCGAGAATTCCTCCAGTGACCGCGAAAGGAATGCCCGTGAAGATCAGCGCCGCCTGGCCCATGGACCTGAAGGTGGCGAACAGGAGCAGGAACACCAGGATGAACGTCACCGGAACCGCCACCATCAGGCGCAGCCTGCCGCTTTCGAGGTTCTGGAACGTTCCGCCCCAGGTCATCACGTACCCCGGCGGCAGCTCCACCTGTGCGGCCACCCGTTGCCGGGCCTCTTCGACAAAGCTTCCCAAATCCCTGCCGCGTGCGTTCACCTCCACCGAAATGCGGCGCTGCCCGTTCTCCCGGGAAATCTCGGCCGGCCCCTCTTCACTGACGATCTCCGTCAACTCGCTGAGCGGGACCCTTTGCCCGCCCGGAGCGCTCACGAGCAGGTTCCCGATCGCGGCGGCGTCCTTCCTGGCCCACTCGGGCAGCCGGACTACGAGATCGAACCGCATGAGGCCCTCGAGAACAGTCGTCGCCTTGGATCCCGCAATCGCGCTCTGAATCAATTGCTGAACGTCGGACACGTTGATGCCATACCGGGCGATCCTGTCGCGATCGATTTTGATCTGAAGCACGGGCAGCCCGGATACCTGTTGGACGCGGGTGTCGGCTGCGCCGGGGACGCCGCTCAGTATGCGCGCGACCTGTTCCGCTTTCTCCCGCATCAGATCGAGGTCGTCGCCGAAGATTTTGACCACGACATCTGACCGCGCGCCCACACCCTCGATCAGCTCGTTCATCCGGAACTTGATGGGTTGTGAAAACGCCACGCTCATTCCGGGAATAGCCTTCAGCTTTTCGGAAATCTTCTCGACGATGTCCTCTTGCGTGCGAGCCGTTTCCCATTCCTTTTTGGGCTTCAGAAAGACGTAGGTGTCCGCGTGCTCGGGGCCCATCGGATCGGTTGCGATCTCCGGGCGGCCGATGCGGCTGGTGACGGTCTCAACCTCCGGCAGCTCCTTTATGGCCTGTTCCATTACGGTGAGCATCTTCACGGACTGTGGCAGAGACACACTCGGGAGGCGGCCCGTATTGATGGCGATCGCTCCCTCGTCCAGTTCGGGAATGAAGTCGCTGCCCAGCCGGAAGAACAGCAAAAAGCAGGCCGCGACGAAAATGGCTGCAACCGCGAATACCGGCGCCGGCCGGTGCATCGCCCGCTTGAGGGTCCGGTCATAGAAGCGCACCAGCCTTCGCATAACGAAATTCTCGCCTTCGTGCTTATCGCCGGCGCCCACGGCGGCCTTTCGGGGTTCGCGCAGGAATAGCGCCGCAAGAGCCGGGATGACGGTCATGCTGAGAATCAGCGCTCCGGAGAGCGCGAACACAACCGTCAGGGCCATCGGCCGAAACATCTTGCCTTCGATTCCCACCAGCGCGAGGACCGGCAGGTAGGCGGCGATGATAATCATCTCGCCGAACTGGCTGGCGCGCCTGACTTCCAGCGTGGCCGTCCGGATCGTCTCGATCCGCTCGCCGCGGCTCAACAGCCGGCCGAGTTCACGGCGGCGCTCCGCAAGCCGCCGGACGCAATTCTCGATGATGATGACGGCGGCATCCACGATCAGACCGAAGTCGATCGCGCCCAGGCTCATCAGGTTCGCGGACACGCCGAAATACTTCATGGCGACGATCGCAACCAGCATGGATAGCGGGATCGCCGAAGACACGATCAGGCCGGCCCTCAACTGCAGCAGGAACAGAAACAGCACCGCCATGACAATCAGGCCGCCTTCGATGAGGTTTCCCACCGCGGTCGCCACGGTGCGGTCGACCAGGTCGCGCCGGTTGTAGAACGGGCTCACTACGACGCCCGGCGGCAGCGCTTTCGCCGTTTCCTTGAGTTTCTGCTCGACGCGCTCGGCGACCGCGCGGCTGTTTTCGCCCTTGAGCATCATCACCATGCCCATGACGGTCTCGCCCTTGCCGTCGCGAGTAGCGGCGCCCTGCCGCACCTGCGCGCCGAGACTGACTTCGCCGATGTTGCGAACAAAAATCGGCGTGCCTTGACGCGAGGCGACGACGATGTTCTCGATGTCGCGTTCGTTCTGAATCAGCCCGACGCCGCGCAGAAGCTGCTGCTCTCCGGCGTGCTCGATGTAGGCGCCCCCGGCGTTGGCGTTGTTCTTCTCAAGCGCCTCGATCACCTGGGACAGGCTGATTCCGAAGCTCACCAGCTTGTTCGGGTCCACCAGAACCTGGTATTGCTTCTCCTCGCCTCCAAACGAGTTCACCTCGATCACGCCCGGAACGGTTCGAAGCTGCGGCTTGATGAACCAGTCCAGGATGGTACGCAGCTCCATCAGCGAACGCCTCCGCTCGGCGCCGGGCGCGTTCTCGACGGTGAACTGGTAGATCTCCCCCAGCCCGGTGCTGACGGGCGCAATCTCCGGTGTGATGCCTGCCGGCAGCTCCTTTTCCGCGGCAATCAATCGCTCCAGCACCAACTGCCGTGCGAAATAGATGTCCACGTCGTCCTTGAAGGTGACCGTCACCTGCGACAGGCCGAACTTCGAGAGCGAGCGGACATCCTCCATGCCCGGAAGCCCCGCCATGGCGAGTTCGATCGGAAAGGTGACGTACTGTTCCATTTCGAGCGGGGTGAACGAGGGCGCCACCGCGTTGATCTGGACCTGGTTGCTCGTGATGTCCGGGACCGCGTCGATGGGCAGGTTCGCCGCCGAGTACAGCCCGAAGCCGGCAATCGCGGCGGCAACGAGCACCACCAGCACGCGCCACTCGATGCTGAAGTTGACAATCCGTTCGATCATCCGGCGCTACTCCTCGTGATGGTGCCCCAATTCGCCCTTTTTGGCTTCAGACTTCAGCAGGAACGAGCCCTCGGTAATGACAACTTCGCCCGCCTGGATTCCCTCGAGGATCTCCACCCAGTCGCCGGAGCTCTGCCCCAGCTTCAGCATCCGCTTTTCGAAACGGCCGCCGGCTGTTTTTACGAACGCAACGGCGGTCCCATCGACGTTCTGCACCGCGGCGGCGGGAATCGCAACGGCGGAACGGGACGCCGGCGCAGGAATCCGAACGGTCGCAAACATTTCAAGCTTCAGCAGGTCTTGCGGGTTCGGAACTTCGACGCGCACCTTGGCCGTCCGGGTGTTGGTATCGAGAACGTCGCTGACGTAAGAGATGACGCCGGTGAAAACCCGGTCCGGATAGGACGGCACGATTACCTCTGCTTGCTGTCCCTCGCGAACGGCGTGGATGTCCTTCTCGTACAGGTCGGCCAGAACCCAAACCGTCGAGAGGTCGGCGATCGTCATGACTTCGCTTTCGGGCCCGATCGTCTCTCCCGGTGCTGCGCGAAGCTGTGTGATGACGCCGCTAAAGGGGGCGGCGAGCGTGCTGTGCGACCGCTCGCGGTGGTATTCCAGACCCGCGCGGGGGTCGAGTTTTACGATTTCCGCATCGGTCATCCCGAAGCGATGCAGCTTTTCCTCGATTTTGGCGGCCTCCGCCCTGCGGCTCTCGATGGTCGCAAGGGCGTACTTGTGTTCCGCTTCCCGGCGCTGGTATTCCGCCCTGGCGATGGCGCCCAGATCCACGAGGTTGCGGGCACGCTCCAGGGCGCGCTTCGACACCTCCGCTTCCGCCGTCGCCTTCTGCAGGTCGGCGAGGGCGGAGAGGTACTGCCCGATGGCATCGCCGAGGTCGACGTTGTCGTATACCAAGAGCCGCTGGCCCGCCCGGACCCGGTCCCCCAGCCGGACGTAGACGCTGTCGATACGCCCGCGGGCGATCGCACGGATTTGCGCCACTCTCGAGCCGTTGGCCTGCACGCTGCCGGTGGCCTGGATTGTTTGGCCGAGGGAGCGCACCTGGGCGGCGGCAAACTGCACATCGAACCTGCGTTGCGCCTCGGGGGTAAGCGTTAACTCGCCGCCGGCTTCCGCGTGCTCGCCGGAATGAGCTTCTCCGGCTTCGCGGGTTGCCGCGGGCGGCTGGGCCGTCTTCCGGCCCGCATAAAACCCGATCCCAACGGCGGCGATTACAACGGCAATCAGAACGGAACCTCCGGCTTTCACGTCAGCACCTCACTCAAGCGGCGCGCCCACGGCGCGCTCCAACTCGGCAACCGCGATGTTTGCGTCCCGCAGCAGGTCGGTATACGCCCGCTGTGTTTCGAGCAATTTCCGCTGCTCGTCGATTACGTCAAGCAGGCGCAATTCTCCAAGGTCGTACGCGCTGCGGACGATACGCAGATTCTCCTGCGACTGCTGGACGACGCCCCGCTCGAAAATGCCGAGCACCCGCTGTGCGGCCTGGTAGCGGTTCACCGCCGCCAGCACCTCCTGGCGGACCGACCGCTCCAGAGCTTCCCGCCGGAGGCGCGCCGCGCGGCTGCGGGCGACAGCGGCCTCGATGTTGCCCTGATTCCGATTCCGTATCGGCAGGGAAATTGTGATTCCCGCCGAAAGCAGGTTATCGGTGTCGCGCAGCGGCGCCAGCGGCCCTCCCGGCCGTGCGAACCCGAACTGGTCGAATTGCCCCTGCGTTTGGAGGTACCGTCCCGTGGCAACCAGATCGGGCGATGCCTCTGCCCGCGCCAGGCCGAGCTCGGCCTCTGCGAGCCGCTCTTCGAGCCGCGCGGCCTGGATGTCCGGCCGCTGCGCAAGCGCCTGCTCCAGCACGCGTTCAAGACTGACGGAGATTGCAGGCGGCCTCAGGGGTTCCACAATTCTGAGTGTGCCCTCCTGGTCCATTCCGGCCAGCAGCTTGAGTTCCATGACAGCGCGCTCGACCTGGCTTTCAAACAACAGCCTGTCGGAATCGATGCGGTTGACCTCAACTTGGAGCAGTCCCTGTTCGAGAGGCGCGCCCTCTCCTTCGCGCGCGCGGGCGGTGGCGAGGTCATAGCTCTTGCGGTTCAATTCCAGGAGCCGCTGGGCATTTCCCAGGTTCCTCATCGCCGCAAGCGCCTCGATGTAGCGCGACTTCACGTCCGCCCGGAGCTGCCGTTCCAGGTTCGCAATTTCCAACTTGGCGGCGGCAGCCTGGATGCTCGCAACCTCGACGCGGTGCGCGCGCTTGCCGCCGAGTTCGAAGACGTGCGAGTATCCGGCCTCGAACAGCCGTTCGCCGTGGCTACCCAGAGGGGCGCCGCTTGCAAAGGCAACGTTAATCGACGGGTTGGGCCGTATTCCTGCCTGCCGCAGCAATCCCTGCGCCTCGGCCAGACGCTGCCGGGCGGCTAGCAGATTCGGGTTGCGCCTGAGAGCGAGCTCCACCAGTTGTGCGAGCGAATCCGCGCTGGCTTCACCGGCCGGGCTTTGCGGAAAGGACGCCAGTGCAAATAGCGCCGCGCAGCACGCCGCCCTGATCGCGGGCGTAAAGCCTTGCATAATCCCTCCCTTGTCGGGTTCACTTAAACCTGGAACGGCGCCTGCATGAACGGCGCCTCAATCGAGAGACAAAAGAAAGCGCTAGCAGCGCAGAGGGACGGGGGCGACGAACCGGCTGGATGTCAGAAGGGAGCGGCCCTCATCGAAAGCCGCTTCGGACGCCGCAGGGCAGACGAGGCCGTTCGGCGATCCAACAGGCAGCATGGCGAGAACATCGCCGCCCGACTGCCGGCGGCAAGTATCCCAGCCGTAGGCGGTTTGCACCGGCATGTCCGTGCAGCCGATACACCTCCCGTCGGCGTTGAAGATCGCTTCGGTTTCCAGCGGAAGTGGGGAAGTGCCGCGCGCATCGAAGACTTCGGTCCGGACGTGGTCCGGCCCGGAGACGCAGAGCACCACGGCGAAGCCGGTCCACTGCGCGAGCAAGAGCAGGCATACGAGCAGCAGGGACTTCTCGAACCCGTACTCCTGCGCTCCGCTCATTTCCTGAGTTGTCAGTGTACCACCACGGGATTCTCTCCGAACCGCAAATTTCTCCTTTGCCTTCAAAGCGCCGGGACGGCGGGCCGTCAAAATACCGTATAATGCTTGCTCAGACCGCCTTACGCGGTCGTTAAAGGGACTCAGGATTTGGAATCTTCTTCCACACCCCATTTGGAAGCGTTTTTGCAACGCGACATCGACGTCATCCGTTCGAAGCTGCTGGCGATGGCCGCGCTGGACGAGCGGGCGTTGACGCGTGCCTTCAAGGCCTTTCTGACGCGGGACCGCCAACTTGCCTACTCAGTGATCCTCCGGGATCAGGACGTGGATGCGCTCGAAACCGAACTGGACCGGCTGTGCGTGGAGTTCATAATCCGGCACCAGCCGGCCGCCGGCAATTTGCGGTTCGTGTACTCGGCCAGCAAGGTGGCCGGGCAGCTCGAGCGCGTCGGCGATTACGCCGAAAGCATCGCCCGGCAGATCCTCTTGATGAGCCACCTGCCGTACGAGATCCCCAAGGACAGTTTTCACGAGATCGCGAACCTGGCGATCCCGATGCTGCACAACGCGGTTCACGCCTTTGTCGACAAAAACCCGGAACTGGCTCGCGCCACCATGAGCGTCGAGCCGCGGGTCAACCAGGTTCGTGACGACCTGAGCGACAAGCTGGTAGAGTGGCGCGAGGAAGGGCGCCTGCCGCTCGAGGCGCTGTCGCCGCTGATGACGGTGGCACGCCGCTTCGAGCGTGTCTCGGACCAGGCCACAAACATCTGCGAGGAGGCGCTCTACTTCGCCACGGGCGAGTACCGCCGGCACCTGCCCCGGGAAGGCTTTCACGTGCTGTTCGTCGATGACACGAACGATTGCCTGAGCCGGATGGCTGAAGTTGCAGCCAAAGCCCTGAAGGCCGAGCGGTTCACCTTCAGCAGCGCGGGTCTGGTTGGGGGCGCCGTCGATCCCCGCACGGTCTGGTTTCTTGCGGAGAAAGGATTCGACATTTCAAACCGGCCGTCCCGCTCGGTTGGCGACGTGCTCCGCTCGGAAAGCTTTCACATTATGGTGGCGCTTTCGAAGGATGCGGAGAAGGCCTTTCCGCAGCGGCCGACCAAGGTCCTTGGCTTGCAGTGGGCGGTGCCCAATCCCTCCAAGGCGCAGGGGTCTCCCGAGGAGATCCGCGCCGAGTATGAACGGGCATACCAGTGGTTGACCCAGCATGTCCGCGACCTGGTTCATGCCATCCTCGGAGACGGGCAGGCGCCATCCGGCTAGGAGTCTCGATGTCGAAGCAGATCCTGAATCTATGCTGAAACCCGTCATCACTGCCGTTATCATCCTTTCGCTTTTCATAACGGGCTGTTCCCGACGCAAGGAGGTTCAAAAAAAGACGATCATTCAGAACACCGGTTCGGACACCATGGTCAACCTCGCCCAGGCCTGGGCCGAGGAATACGCCCGCGTCGCCCCCTCGGTTTCGGTGGAGGTGTCGGGAGGCGGGTCCGGAACCGGCATCGCGGCGCTCATCGCCGGCACGGTCGATATCGCCAATTGCAGCCGCGTGATTGAACCGCAGGAAATCGAGCGGGCGAAGAAAAGCACCGGGAAGGAGCCGCGCGAGTTTCTGGCAGGCTACGACGCGCTCGCCGTCTATGTTCATAAGGACAACCCGCTCGAGGAAATCACGCTGGAACAGTTGGCCGAGATTTACGGCGAAGGCGGCAAGATTGAAAGATGGTCGCAGCTTGGCGTAAAGATCCCCGGCGCGCGGGACGAGATCGTGCGCGTAAGCCGGCAATCGAATTCGGGGACGTATGTTTACTTCCGCGACGCCGTCCTTGGCGGGCGGGACTTCAAGCTTGGTTCCCGCGATATGCACGGCTCCAAGGACTGTGTCGAGCTGATATCCAACACGCCGGGCGCAATCGGCTACAGCGGCATGGGATACGCCACCCCGGGCGTCAAGGCGCTGCGAGTAGCCAAAAAGGCGGGGGAAAAGGCGTTCCCGCCCACCGTGGAAAACACCCTTAGCCATAACTACCCCATTGCACGTCCGCTGCTGCTGTACGTGATCGGCGAACCGTCCGGCGAGACGAAAAAGTACCTGGACTGGGTTCTTTCCGACGCGGGCCAGAAAATCGTCGAGGAAACCGGTTACGTGCCCCTGCGAACGGCGCCTCACTCCTGAGCGCGCGGAGCGGAGACCGGCATCCAGATGCATAAGAAGCGTAAAGGGTGGGAAGTGGTCGCCGAAGCCGCGATGGAGGCGCTCATCCGTCTGTGCGGCGTCAGCGCCATTCTGTTCGTGCTCGGCATTTTCTTTTTCGTATTCCGCGAGGGCGCCGGATTTCTGTTCGGCGGCTTCGATCCCCGGGAATTTTTCGGCAGTATCGAGTGGTATCCCACATCGAGGACCAACGTGCGGTACGGCGCGCTGGCGCTGATCGCCGGCACGGCGAGCGTCAGTCTGCTGGCGATGTCGATCGCGGTTCCGTTCGGCATCGGGGCGGCCATCTTCATCTCCGAGTTTTGCGGAACCCGCGTGAGAGAGATTCTGAAGGTCATCATCGAGCTGCTGGCGGCCATCCCGTCGGTGGTCTGGGGCTTCATCGGGCTGACGGTGATGAACCCGCTCATTATGAAGCTGTTCGACGCCCCGATCGGGCTGAACGTTCTGAATGGCGGCATCATCGTGGCCCTGATGAGTTCGCCCATCATCGTCTCGATCAGCGAGGACGCGCTGAAGGCAGTGCCCGACACCTACCGCGAGGCGGCGCTGGCGCTCGGCGCGACGAAGTGGCAGTTGATCTATCGCGTGCTGCTGCCGGCGGCGAAAAACGGGCTGCTGGCGGCGGGCCTGCTCGGCGTGGGCCGGGCGGTCGGCGAAACGATGGCCGTCCTCATGGCCACCGGGCACTCGGTACACATTCCCAGTAGTGTGATGGATTCGGTGAGGACCCTGACGGCGACCATCGCCGCGGAGTTGGGAGAGGCGCCGGTGCACTCCGAACATTACCAGGCGCTCTTCATCATTGGTATCCTGTTGTTCTCGATTACATTCGTAATTAACCTGACCGCCGACCTCGTCGTGCGCGGTATACGAGGCAGATGAGGCAGGCGCCGGCAGACGTTAGCTCGTGTTCCAGACCACTCCATTGACGCGAAGGAAGCACCGAAGCGAAGCCATCGCCAGGGCGGTCTTCGGCTTCATGACGGTGTTGCTGGTGGCGCCGCTGTTGCTGATTGTAGGCTACATCTTCGTCCAGGCGCTTCCGATTCTTTCGCTGGATTTCATCTTCACGAATCCGACGCACGGAATGCGGTCCGGGGGCATCTGGTCGCCGCTGCTCGGGACCTGCTACCTGGTGCTGATGTCGCTGGCGATTTCCACCCCCATCGGCGTGCTGGCGGCGGTCTTCCTGAACGAATATGCGACGGATAACTGGTTCACGCGGGTGGTGAACCTGGCCGTGGTGAACCTGGCCGGCGTGCCGAGCATCGTGCACGCGCTGTTTGGCCTGGGCGCGTTCGTGCTGTTCGCCGGGCTGGGGAAGTCGATCCTGGCGGCCTCGCTGACCCTGGCGATCATGACGCTGCCGGTCATCATCGCCAGCACCAAACAGGCGCTGGCGGCCGTGCCGATGGCCTTCCGCGAAGCCTGCTGGAACGTGGGCGCCACGCGCTGGCAGACCATCCGCCACGTGGTGCTGCCGAACTCGATCAACGGCATCCTCACCGGCCTGATCCTGGAAGTGTCGCACGCGGCCGGCGAGACCGCGCCCATCATGTTCACCGGAGCCGTGTTCTACAAGGCGATTCAGGAAGGGGATCTGTTCGCCTACGGACCCTTTGACCAGTGCATGGCGCTTTCCATGCACCTGTTCACCATCTCCACCCAGGTGCCGGGCGTGCCGCACGCGCTGCCCTTCGGCACGGCTCTCGTACTGCTCGGAACCGTCCTGATGGTGAACGCCCTCTCGATCATCGTACGTACACGCCTTCGCGCCCGAAAGAAATGGTGACCACGGATGTAATGATCGAAATCAAAGATCTGCACGTCCGTTACGGGCGGCGTGAGGTCCTTCGGGGCGTCACCCTGGATGTGCGCCGCAACGAGGTGCTCGGCATCATCGGGCCTTCGCAGTCCGGCAAGACCAGTCTGCTCAAGGCGATCAACCGCACGATCGACAGCATTCCGGGCGCGGTCGTCACCGGCACGGTGAAGGTGGACGGCGAAGACGTCCGGCAGATTAAGGACGTTTACGCCCTGCGGCGGAAGATCGGCATGGTGGCGCCGCTGCCGGTCGGGCTGCCGATGACGATTTTCGACAACGTTGCGTTCGCCCCGCGCATGGCCGGCATCCGGGACCGCCGCCAGCTCGAAAAGCGCGTCGAGAGCTGCCTTCGCCAGGCGGCGCTCTGGGACGAAGTGAAGGACCGCCTGGACACGCTCGGCACCAAGCTTTCCGGAGGGCAGCAGCAGCGGCTCACCATTGCGCGGGCGCTCTCGCACGATCCGGAAATCCTCTGCCTCGACGAGTTCTCCATCGCCATCGACCCGGTCACCACCATGCGCATTGAAGAGGTGTTGAAGGAACTGCGGTCGCGTATGACGATCATCCTGGTCACGAACCTGGTCCAACAGGCGCGCCGGCTTGCGGACCGCATCGCGTTCCTGTTCAACGGGCAGCTTGAGGAAATCGGCGACACCGAGGTGATCTTCTCCGACTCCCCCCGCAGCCGGAAGACCTACGAGTATGTGAACGGGGTCTTCGGATGAGCGCAGGCGCCGCACACAGCATCGAGACGAACGGCCTCAATCTCTGGTACGGGGATTTCCAGGCGTTGAGGAACGTCAGCTTTCGCGTGCGGCGCGGCGAGATCACCGCGCTGATCGGCCCCTCGGGCTGCGGGAAGACCACGCTGCTGCGCTGCTTCAACCGCATCAACGAGCGCTACGGGTACGTGAGGACGTCCGGCGAAATCAAAATTCTGGGGCAGAATATCTACGCGCCCGATGTTTCCCTGATCGAGCTGCGCAAGGCCGTGGGAATGGTGTTCCAGCGGCCCAACCCGCTGCCGATCTCCGTGTACGAAAACATCGTCTTCGGCCTCCGCATTCACAGCCCGTTCTTAAAGTGGAGAAAATCCATTCTGGATGAGGTCGTGGAAAAGGCGCTCCGCGACGTGTTTCTCTGGGACGAGCTGAAGGACCGCCTGCATGTCCGCGCCACCACGCTGCAACTCGATCAGCAGCAGAAACTCTGCATCGCGAGGCTGCTGCCGCTCAAGCCCGAGATCATTCTGATGGACGAGCCGTGCTCCGCCCTGGACAGCGAGGCGACGCTCGCCATCGAGGAACTGATGCTGGCGCTGGCCGGTCGCTACACCGTGGTGATCGTCACCCACAACATGGCGCAGGCGCGCCGCGTGAGCGACGAGTGCGCGTTCATGCTGATGGGCGAGCTGGTCGAGCACACGCGGACGGAAGACCTCTTCCTCACCCCCAAAGACCCGCGCACGGCCGATTACATCGAAGGCCGTTACGGATAGCCGGAGCGTCTCAAACGTCTTCGTTCACCTCGCAGGCGCGCGGGGCGCGGCGCGGAGGGCCGGAATCCGGCGCGCCAGCGCGTAGGCAGCGCAAAACAGAATGCTCCAGTCAATCGGGTAGCGGTAGCGCGGATCGAAGAGCACGATGTAATAGACGGCCGGAAACGTCAGCCACAGCACGCAAATGAACCAGAAAATCGGGCCTCGTTTACGCATCAGGATCAGCCCTGCGAATCCCAACAGGGTAATGGCCCAGACTATGGCGGCGCGGAACAGCGGACGGTTGCCTTCCAGTGGGGGAGGAAACCAGAAGTATAAACAGCGAACCGCGGTCCGGTGCGCGAATTCGGCGGGGTGCTCGGAAATCCACGTCATGGCCAGCCGGGTCATCCGCGCGAAGTAAGCGGTCTCGCCGATGTCTCTCAGTTCGCGAGCCGCCACGTCGTTCTGATTAGGATGGATTTTACTGGGCCGTTTGACGTTTTCCATCACGGTCAAGGCGCTGGACTCGGTGTTCGCAACCGCCAGCTCCAGTCCGAAGTTGCCCCGTACGAAGATCCATCTGTGAAACTGGCGGTAATTGCGAATCGTCCACGGCGCTAGCACGGCCGCGATCGTGGCCGCCACGAGGCCGAAGTGGAGAAGGCGCCGCCGGCGCTGGCCCCGGGCGAACAGCACAAATTCGAGGCAAATCAACCCGCAGAACACGGTCAGGAGGTTCGGCGCAAACAGAAACGCGACTCCCCACCCGAGTCCCAGCGCCACGGACTGCCCGGTCGAGATTTCACTGCGCTTCCACAACTTCAGAGTGGACGCGCAAAGCAGAATCAGAATCAGGCTGTGATACGGCTCGCCGAACGTGCACTTGGTCTCGATCCAGAAATGCGTGATCAAAAGCCCGCCGGCGAGTCCGGCGATGACGCCGGTCCAAAGCCCCAGGCCCGCCACCACGGAGAGGAGCGGCAGCAATCCGTACTGTAGAGATGTCACCCCGCAACAGAGCAACTGTCTGGCGGCCTCCCCTGGCGCGCCTGTGCCGAGCGTCTTGTAAATGAGGCCCAGCAGGCCGGCATAAGCCGGCGCCACGTGGCTCGTGGGGCCGGTCGGAACTTTATAGGGGGTTCCGAATACCCCGTCGCGGGCGAGCGTTACGGCCACGTTCTCCACTTCGCAGTGGTCGCTTGTCAAATCGCGCTTAAATTCAAAGGCCAATACAACGCGATAAGTAAATAGAAACAGAAAGAGGAACAGGCAAACCAGCCAGACGGGTAAGGACTGAAATCTCTTGAGTATGTGGAAAAGTTTGTGCTGTTCGGCCATCGGTGGAATTATATGTCGCTACCGCGCCATCCAGCCGCCGTCGACCGTGAGCACCGTTCCGGTAACGTAATCCGAGGCGCGGGAGGCCAGGAAAACAACCGCTCCGGCCATATCCGCCGGCTCGCCCCACCGGCCGGCCGGTATGCGCGCCAGGATGTCCGGGTTTCGCACCGGGTCGTCGCGCAGCGGCTCCGTGAGATCCGTCGCTATGTAGCCGGGCGCGATGGCGTTCACCTGCACACCCTTCGGCGCCCATTCGTTTGAGAGCGCTTTTGTGAGCTGCGCGATGCCGCCCTTGGCCGCCGCATAGCCCGGAACGTAAATGCCGCCTTGAAACGAAAGCAGGGAGGCCGTGAAGATGATTTTGCCAGCGCCCCGCTCGAGCATCCGCCTGCCCAATTCGCGGGTCAGCACGAACTGCGCATTGAGGTTTGTCTCGATCACCACATCCCAATATTCGTCGGGGTGCTCCGCCGCCGGCTTGCGCAGAGTCGTGCCGGCGTTATTCACCAGAATGTCGATGGTGGGGATTTCCGCCAGCACGCGTGCCGCGAGCTTGTAAACGGCCTTCCGGTCCGCGAAGTCGCACGCGTAGCCCGTGAACCTTCGGCCCAGCGCGCGCACCTCCTTCTCGACTTCGCTCCCGGAACACTCCAGAGTCCGGCTGACCCCGACGATATCCGCGCCCGCCTCGGCCAGCGCGACCGCCATCGCCCTTCCGATGCCGCGCTTGCAGCCGGTCACCAGCGCGGTCTTTCCATCAAGCCTGAACAAATCCAGTACGGACATGAGCCGCTGTTTTCTCCATATCGGAGTATAGCGGCCCGAAAGCCCCTTAGTCCTGAAAACTGCCGGTTACTCCCTGAAAACCCCTCAGCGCCTGCCGCAGCACCCATTTGATCGCGCGCCCGTCGTTGTAACAGTAAGCAAGGTTGTGGTTCAGCGTCGAGAAACAATGCGGCTGGCAGGATTGCTTCATCTCGTTCAGTTGTCCGGTCTCGAACTTATGGCTTCCCGCCACGCCCCAGTCATAGGTGGCCGAGTACATCGGGAAGCACGGCGCCAGAGTCCCGTCGACGCGCACAATGAGCGAGTTCTGTCCCGCGCGACAGTTCCATGACTGCACCTTGCCGCGCATGAACTCCTTCATCTCGTTAAGGCGGGCAACGGAGTTCACCATTTTGTAGCCCTGACGGTTCTTGTCTATGATCCAGTCGATCAGATCATCCACTCGGGGCCAGTCCTCGGGGGTGATGAAGGTGCTGTTCCCGTTCATGTGCTTGAAGTGACTCTGCTCGAGCCTCGGCGATTCGTTGATGTGATAGTCGGTGGCGATCCCGTGCTCGTGGGCGATCTCGGTAAGCTGCTTGATGTCCTCCAGATTCGTCCGGCAGATATTCATGTTGAAGAAGACCGAATAACCGTAGCGGTATTGCCTCTGCACCAGGTATTCGAAGTTCCGCCGGATCGGATTCAGGGCCTTCGGAAGCCCGGGCTTTTCATCCACGGTGTCGACGGCGAAATTCACGCTGGCGACTCCCGCGTCGCCCAGGCGGTCGACTATCTCGGGACGCAACAGCCGCCCATTGGTGGGAACGTACACCCAGAAGCCTTTCTTTGCCCCGTAATACACAACTTTGTGCACGAATTGCGGCCTGAGCAGCGGTTCGCCGCCCATGAGCGCCAGCACGCCGCATCCGGTGTCGCGCAGCCAGTCGATCGAGCGCCGCGCCGTGGCCTCGGTCATCCCCTTCACGCTGTTGTCGAACGCCCAGCAGTAATGGCAATCCAGGTTGCACTTCCACTCTGTGAACAGGTAAGCGATGATCGGATGGAAATCGCCGGGAAGCACTCGCGAACGGACGTAGGGGGTCAGCCAGCCCCGAAAACAGCGCATGATGAGCGGGGCGGTCCAGCGGCGCCGATGCACATCGGGTTGTTCCACGTCGTCAGGATGCGTTTCGGCCAGTTTTTCCGGAAATTGCGGAAAAACAGGCTCGGGAAGTGTTAATTGATTGTCTCCGGTCTGCGGGGCCGGCCTCTGAGGGGTTTTTGTGAGTAGTTCGTGCAACCGGACATCCAGGCGGAACGCACCCGGCGCACCACCGTTTTCGCAAGTTTCCTTGGCGATCATGGACCCTCCTGGAAAATGGTTTCTGCCATCCAGTCCCAGAGTTGCTGCAGGAACCTGAATCTTTTTTAACAGAACAGGGGAGTGCGGCGTCAAGCGTGCTCGCACAAGAGAGTTCTGGAATCAAAGTTCCCGTAGTCTGTTGCGCGTGAAGCCTACAGCCGATATACTACAGCGGTTCGAAATGGGAGATACTGCCGAGCAGGTTCGGTTCGACGCGGAGTATCTGAAGCGGTTAAAAGAGGGCGATGCCGAAACCGAGAGTCACTTCAGCAGGTATTTTGGAAACATACTTCGGCTCAAGCTGCTTAACAGCGTGCGC
Organism: Rhodospirillales bacterium; assembly: GCA_050261015.1. Classification (GTDB taxonomy): domain Bacteria; phylum Acidobacteriota; class Terriglobia; order Bryobacterales; family Bryobacteraceae; genus Fen-330. The sequence goes on from JBLNCW010000028.1 coordinate 55,894, forward strand.
TCATGGCAGATGTTGCAGGACGTGAGGCAGGAGACGCTCCTGCGGGTTTTGCTTGCTGTCCGGTCGGAGGGAATTACTCAGCCGGCCAGCCTCGGCGCCTTTGTCTGCGCGACATCGAATCATGTGCTGTGGGAGTACCGCCGCATGGAAGAGAGGTATCGCGGCTTTGCGGCCGAGGAGGTGCCCGAGCCGGCGGATGAGCGCATGGAATTGGAACGCGACCTGATCACTGCGGAACGCAAGAAACTGGTGGAGAGCGTGCTTGCGGAGCTGTCTTCCAAGGAACGCACGGCATTACGGCAATTATTTCTGGAGGAGAAGCAAAAGGCGGAGGTCTGCCGGGAAATGCGAATTAGCCCCGATTACCTGAGAGTCCTGGTACATCGGGCCAAGGCGAGCTTCCGGCAAAAAATGACCTTATATTGTGAAAAATCGGCCAAAACATGAAACGAAATCGGCCGGAGTTTCACTGTAACGTATGAGTGATGTGAAATGAACCACCGGGAGGCTGTTGAACGTCAGGCCGCCGACAGGTATCTGCTCAACGATCTGTCGCCCGCCGAACGGAGCGCGTTCGAGGAGCATTACTTCGAATGCCCCGAGTGCGCGGCGGAAGTTGAAGCAGGAGCCGCTTTTGCAGCCAACGCCCGCGCTGTCCTGGCGGAGGCCGGTTACTACGGCGGCCGGCGGGCGGTGCGGACCGGCTGGCTGCGTCCGGCCTGGGCGATGGCGGCGGCAGCCGTCCTGGTGGCGATCGTCGGCTACCAGGAACTGGTGCGAATTCCGAGGCTGCGGAGGGAGTTGCAGCGAATGGCCGAACCCCGGGCTTACGCGGCGTACTTTCTCAGGCCGGTGGAACGCGGCAATGAGCAGGTGATTGCCGTGCCGAAGGAGGCGCAGTTCGTGGGTCTCTCGCTCGATATCCCGCCGGGCGCCGAATGCGGAGCCTACGTGTGCGATATCCGGGCGGAAGCCTTGGAGGACGGCGGTTTCTCGATCGCCGCGCCGGCGCCCCCTTCTCCCGGAGCCCCCATCAACATCCTCATTCCCGTTTCCCACCTCCAGTCAGGAGCTTATACGCTTGTTTTACGTTGCAGCGGGCGCACATCCCCCTCGGAAGTCGGCCGCTTCGGCTTCAAAATGCAACTCGACTGAGTGAGGTGACATCATGCCCAGATTTATTTACAACGCCTACGGGGTCGCTGTAGCCGGCCGGATTACCCGCCCGATTAATTGCGAACTCGAGCCGGCCGGTGTTTGCGTCCTTCCTCCCAACGGGGGAAAGGTGGTTTCCCAGGCGGGACCATTCAGCCTGACCGACCCGGTTTCAGGTGAATTTCTTCTGTCCTACGGCTCTGCGGAGACTTCCATCGAGGGCCTGGAGATTTCCAAAAACCTTCATAGAACCGTACTTGTAACCACGGTGCGCGACATCAACGTTGGGAACGTGCTCAAGGCGGACGAGATCACCGCGAAGCTAATGCTTCACTATCACGACGACACCGATCGGGTGGAAATCGACGCCGCCGGAAGCAGGTTCGTCAATCTCACCATCGGCGGGGAGCCATTTGAAGTCCAGGTGGACGACGCAATGGCCCGCGAAGCTTCCGACTATAAGAAATTTAAGGAGGCCCACAGGGAACTCAAGCAGAAACAGGGCAAGATCACGTGGGTGCTGGGACGCAACAAGCATCTCACGCCGGACGAGGACGGAGAGCCCCATCGCAGGCAGCCCAACTTCGGCCGCATCTACTTCGCCGAATGGCAGACCGGACCCGGTACGCAGCGGTTGACCATGCTGCGGCTGCGGCTGGGAAGCCCGCAGGCGGGCGATATCGAATTCGGCGACGGCGGCGCGAACGGCCAATCCTATCCATGAGCACCGGCAGGCGTCTGGCAGCCGGCACGGCGCTGCTGCTTTGCTGGCTGGCGGCGGCGCCGGGCTGCCGCAGACCGGAATCGGTAGATGCCGAGCTGAGTGAGGCCCGCAGGCAACTCCGGCTGGGAAACCTTGCCGAGGCGCTTGCCCGCGCCGAAAAAGGCTGCGCCGAGTGGGGCCGGAAGCCCGATTCTCTGCCGTATTGGCGCTTCCGGATCCTCAAAGGTGAGATTTTGCTCGCCCAGGGGCGAACCCGGGAGGGTTGGTCGTGGCTGGAACCCGCCCCGCCGGACCGCCCCGAATTCCGCGAGCTCGCCGCCGCGCGGCTGGTGAATCGCGGCTTTGCCAAGTTCCTATTTGCCGAGTACGCGGAAGCGAAGCGGCTTCTGGATCAGGCCCACGCGCTGCTCCCGCCCGGCGGCGTGTCCATACTGGAGGCAGAAATCGAGCTTCGCAGGGGCTCGGCGTTAACCAGAATGGGCGACCTGGACGGCGCCGAACGGGCCTATCGCACGGCCCTCCAAATTGCCGCCCGTCTTCAGGACGATTACCTCAGGGCCGCCGCCCTGGGCAATCTCGGATTCCAGGCCATGCACCGGTTCCGGTTCGACGAGGCGATCCCCTGGTTCGAGCAGTCCGGAGCCCTTTCGGATAAGATCGGGGCCAAGAAGTTCTCAGCCACGACGCTGGGAAACCTGGGCCGCTGTTACTTTCACCTGGGCGATCTGGACCGGGCGATCGCGCTGCAAACCCGGGCCGAAGCTCTGGCGGCCGAGGTGGGGGACAACTTAGGACGCCAGATCTGGCTCTCATCTCTCGGCGACGTGTACCTGGACCTGGGTGAGTTCGATAAGGCTGCCGCCAATTTCAAGAAAGCGCTCGATCTGGCGCGGCAGCGAAACGAAGTCTACACCGAGGTGTTGGCGCTCAACGGGCTCACGAAGGCTTCGCTCGGGGCCAAAGACCTGGCGGCCGCGCGGCAATACAACGAGGCGGCCCTCGCGCTGGACCGCGAGGCCGCGATCAAAGACCTTGGCGGTTTGGCCTGGGTTGGAACTGGCAGGATAGCCGAAGCGGAAGGGGACCTCGAGAGGGCCGAAGAGGCATACCGGCGGGCCCTGGGCGCCGCGTCCGCGGTTGCGAATGAGGCGGCGGTCTGGCAGGCGCATGCCGGGCTGGCCCGTGCCGCCGCAGGGCGCCGGAGGTGGGAAGAGGCGGAGAACAGGTACCGGACGGCGCTCGAGTCGCTCGAGCGCACCCGCTCCAGGCTCGCGCGCGACGAGTGGAAGCTTAGCTTCCATTCGGCTTCCAGCGTGTTTTATCGGGATTACGTGGCTTTTCTGATGGACCGCGGCCAGGTCGAGCGCGCGCTGGATGTCGCCGAGTCCTCCCGGGCCCGCGTGCTCGCCCAGAAACTCGGGACGCTAAAGAACGATTACTCGGTTCCAAGGGAGCGCTACCGCGAGTTGGCGGCCCGGCTCGATGCGGTATTCGTGTCCGTATGGCTGGCCCCGGAGCGCTCGATTCTGTGGGTCGTGACGCCTCAAAAGCTCCACAGTTTTTCGCTGCCGGGCGAACGGGAGTTGCGCCGGCTGGTGGAATCCTATCTGGGCGCGATCATGGGCCAGCAGGACCCGCTCGCGACGGGGAATGCCGCGGCGCGCCGCCTTTCGGAGACCCTGCTAGCCCCAATCGCCAAGGCCGCGCCGGGGGCCAGGCGCGTGGTTCTGGTTCCCGACGGCTGTCTTCACCTGGTGAACCTGGAAGCCCTGCCGGTGGGCCCGGACTTTTCGCGCTACTGGGTGGAGGACGCTGCTGTTGCCCTTGCGCCGTCACTGGCTCTGGTTTCACCTCGCCGCGGCGGCGGGCAGCGCCCGGCTTCCCTTCTGCTGATCGGGGATCCAATCCCCCCGGAGGGGGATTTTCCCCCTCTGCCGGAAGTCGAAAACGAAGTGGAGAGCGTGCGGCGCACGTTCGCCCCCTCCCGGACCGCGGTGTTCACAGGCCCATCGGCGACTCCCGCCGCTTACCGGGAAGCGGACCCCGGGCGGTTTTCGTTCATACACTTCGCGGCGCACGCAACCGCCAACCGCGAAAGCCCGCTCGATTCGGCCGTGATCCTGTCCCCCAAGGGCGAGGTGTATAAGCTCTACGCGCGGGATGTCATCGGCGTGCCGCTTCGGGCGGACCTGGTGACAATTTCCGCCTGCCGCAGCGCCGGCAGCCGCGTGTATTCAGGCGAAGGGTTAGTTGGGTTCGCCTGGGCGTTCTTGCAGGCCGGTGCGCGCAACGTCATCGCCGGGCTGTGGGAAGTCAGCGACCGTTCCACCAACCTGCTGATGCAGCAACTGTACGCCGAGCTTTCCGCGGGGCGCTCCCCGGCGGTCGCCCTCCGGGCTGCCAAATTGCAGATGCTCGCCGCCGGAGGCGCATATCGTAAGCCCTACTACTGGGCGCCGTTTCAGGTGTTCGCCCGAACGCCGGTCTTTTGAAGCGAAGAAAATTTTTTTCGAATTCTGTAACGATTCGCGCCCTTGATTCACTAACCATACGGAATCTCCTTTGCGGACCCAGGTTGCGGCCCTCCGCGCCGGCTTCCTGCGGGGGAGGCCGAGCCCGGTTGAGTATGCCGGACCCGGTCCACTCCGGCAGCCGTAACCTGGGGCTTTGTTACTGGGCGGGAAGTGAGGCGCATGTGGCAATTCTTATGGGCGTGCCTGCGCGGCCGGTTTGGATATCGAGAATGCCTCTGCAAATGACGGCAACGGTAATGGTTATCGAACGGGAGCCCGCCGTGCGGCAGTTGCTCAAGGAAATTCTCCAGAGGGCGGGCTTTACGGTTCTTCAGGCCCGAACCGCCGAGAGCGCCATCCGGCTCTACGAGCAGCACCGGAGCGGGATCGACGTTCTGCTGATTGACGGGCAGGCGCCGGAACTCAACGAACTCTCGAAGCGGTATCCCGGGCTGAAAGTGCTCGGGCTTTCCGGAGTCGGAGGCACGGAATTCACGGCTGGAATGCCGATCCTGAGCAAGCCCTTCGCCCCTGAGCAACTCGTCGAAGCAGTCCGATCCCTTTTGAACTCCTGAGACCGGCTGCCTTAAGCCGCACACAAAAAAATACAGGCTAGACGGGATAGTGAAAACGGCCCGAACGCCCCTAGACTGTTAGGCCAGAGTCGTTGGGGCCCGTGAAAGGGCGGGTGAGTCCGCTATTGTTGTTGTGTGTCGGTTCTCCGGAGGCCGGAGAAGGAGCAGCGATGCCCTTCTCCGGCCTTTTGCCGTTCAAGAGGCTGTAAGCAGAGAGGCTATACTGTCTTTCGGAGGAACTGCTTGGCACAACTGGGCTTTCTTGGACTGGGAATCATGGGGTATCCGATGGCGCGCAATCTGATGCGCGCCGGGCACTGCGTCGCGCTCTGGTCGCATACGGAGCGAAAGGCGCAGCAACTGGCCGAAGCGGAAAAGGGTGTGTTCTGCCGGACGCCGCGCGAGGTGGCCGAGTTCGCCGAGTGTTCTTTTCTGTGCGTCGGCGACACGGCCATGTCCGAACAGGTGATTCTGGGCGCAGAGGGGCTGATTGAAGGGGCGCGAAGCGGCTCGGTGATCGTGGATACGAGCACCGTGTCGGTCGCCTCCAGCCGGAAAATAGCCCGTGAACTGGCGGCCAAAGGCGTACATTTTCTCGACGCGCCCTGCACGGGTTCCAAACCCGGGGCCGAAAACGGCACGCTCACCTTCATGATCGGCGGGGACAAGGAAGTGTTCGAGCGCGTGCGGCCATACTTCGAGGCGATGGGCAAGCAGTTCTACTACTGCGGGGAGCAGGGCATGGGGCTGAATGCCAAGCTCACCCAGAACCTGATTCTTTCGAATCTTTTGCAGGCATTTAACGAAGGCATGGTGCTGAGCACGAAGGCGGGAGTCGACCCCGAGCTGATGCTGGAGATTTTGAATAACAGCGCCGCACGCTCCGGCTTAATCGCCTTCAAAGCTCCCTACGTGCTCGACCGCAACTTTGAGACGAATTTCTCGGTGCGGTGGATGCACAAGGACGTGGGGCTGGCACTCGAATCCGGAAAGCAGCAGGGAGTGCCGCTTCCGCTCACCGCTATCACTCAGCAAATGTACCAGGCGGCGATCGCAGCCGGCTATGGAGATGAGGATTTCTGCTCTTCCATCAAGGTCTTGGAAAGTTGGGCGGGAGTTGAAGTGAGGCGGCGACAAAAATCTACAAAAAATAGTTGCATTCTGGCCTGAGATCTTCTATTATTGGAAACAAGCCGGGGAGGCAACTCCCACCAAAGCGAGACTAACCTCTAAATAAAAGACCCCTGAAGCAATCCTCCCCGGCGCCCCACAAAGAAAAACCCTCCTAAGCCCCGCGAAAGTGGTTAAAAATGCAACAGTCAGGAATCCTGAAAACCGAAATCAACGTTCTGAGGTGAACTCCGATTCGGATTTATACTGATAAAAGTTGCTAACGTTCGCTCATGAGAAAACTAACCGTCCTCGGTTCCACGGGTTCCATCGGATGCAGCACCCTCGACGTACTCCGCAGCCGGCGCGACGATTTTGAAGTGTTCGCGCTGGTAGCCGGCCGGAACGCCGAATTGCTGGCGCAACAGGTGGCGGAGTTCAGGCCCCAGGTTGCGGTCGTGGCGACGGAGGCGGATCGCGAGCATCTAATAGAGAAGCTCGTTGAAACCGGGATGGCGAAATCGGCGTGGCCGCAACTGGAGTTCGGCCCGCGGGCGAGGGTGGGTGCCGCTACGGCCGCGGAAGTCGATTTCGTGATGTCGGCGATTGTCGGAGTAGCGGGCCTGGAGGCTACGTACGAAGCTGTCCGGCTGGGCAAGACCGTGGGGCTGGCGAACAAGGAGGTTCTGGTGGCGAGCGGGAAGCTGGTGACGGAAGCGGCGCGCGCGGCCGGCACCGAGCTGATTCCGGTAGACAGCGAGCACAACGGAGTCCACCAATGCCTGCGCGGAGGACGCCGTTCGGAGGTGGCGCGAATCATCCTGACGGCTTCCGGCGGGCCGTTTCGGAAGACGCCGAAAGAACTGCTGGACAAAGTGACGCCGGAGCAGGCACTGAATCATCCAACCTGGAAAATGGGCAAGCGGATCACCATCGACTCCGCTACGATGATGAATAAGGGCTTCGAAGTGATTGAAGCCTGCTGGCTTTTCGGTGTGTCGCCGTCAGAGGTCGAAATTGTGGTCCATCCCCAATCCTCGCTGCACGCCATGGTAGAGTACAGCGATGGGAGCGTGCTCGCGCAGATCTCGGCGACCGACATGCGGATGCCCATCCAGTACGCGCTCACCTATCCGGCCAGGGAAGCCGCTCCGGTTCCGCGCCTGGACTGGCGGCAGGCGCGGCTATGGGAGTTCGAGCCGCCGGACATGGAGAAATTCCGGCTGCTGGCGTTGGCCTACCAGGCGCAGGAAACGGGGGGATCCGCCCCCTGCACGCTGAACGCGGCCGATGAGGTTGCAGTGGAGGCTTTTCTGCGCGGGAACGTGCCGTTCACGGGCATTGCCGATGTCGTAGAGGAGACGCTGGCGCGCGTGCCGGTCAGGCAGGCGCGTTCGGTGGAAGAAGTTCTCCAGATCGACGAGGAATCGCGCGCAGTCGCGATGGAAATTGTGAACAGATCGAGGACAGCGAATACGGCCCGGCCGGTCGGGGCGGTTTGAGAGATTATATGGAAGCAGCTCAAAACATAATCTGGCTGCTGGTTCTGATCGGGGTGATGATCCTGGTCCACGAACTGGGGCATTACTGGGCCGCGCGCTTTTTCAATGTAAGGATCGAGGTTTTCAGCTTCGGATTCGGCCCCCGGCTGTTCGGTTTCAGAAAAGGCGAGACCGATTTCCGGTTTTCGGCCATTCTGTTCGGCGGCTACGTGAAGATGGCGGGCGAACAGCCGGGCGATGAGACTATTGACGATCCGCGCGCCTTTCTGGCCAAGCCGCGATGGCAGCGCTTGATCATCGCATTCGCCGGGCCGGCGATGAATGTCGTGCTGGCGGTCGGGCTGCTCACAGGACTGTTCATGGTGAAATACCCGAAACCGCCGGACCCGTCGCAGGAGGGCACGATCGGCTACGTGACGCCGAATTCGCCGGCGGCCAAGGCCGGCATTCGCGAGGGCGACCGCATTATCACCCTCGACGGCAAGCACAACCCCACGTGGGAAGACATCGTGATCCGTGAAGTCGCCAGCGCCAGGCAGCAGCTCAACGTCAGGATCTCGCGTCATGGAGACGAGTTCTGGACGGTGGTGACGCCGGTTCTTGACGAGCGGACGGGTGTCGGTTCCGCGGGCTGGTACGCGCAGGGGCAGGTGGAGGTGGCGAGCGTCTCGCGAGGAATGCCGGCGGAAAAAGCGGGCCTGAAGGTGGGCGACATCATTCTGAAAGTGGATGGAAAGCCGCTTCGGTCGCTCCAGCGCCTGCACGAAATTATCAACAGCGCGGGCGGACGGCCGGTGGCGATCGAGTATCTGCGAGAGGGCACCGAGCACACGGTAACGATACAGCCGGTGAAATGGCAGGATCCTCCGGGCACCGCTCCGCGGTGGATGATCGGCGTGCTCCCGCAGCCGCACATGGTGATGACGCAGCTCGCGTTTCCCGACGCGCTGCGCGAATCCATTTCGCAGAACATGAAGAGCGCCACGCTGATCTATCAGTTCCTGCGGGGAATGGTGGAGCAGCGGCTGTCGCCGAAGTCGCTGGAAGGGCCGATCGGAATCGCCAGGCTCTCGGGCGATGCGGCGCGCGAGGGCGCTACCGCCTTCTTCGGGTTGATGGCTGTGGTGAGCCTCAACCTCGCAGTTTTCAATCTTCTGCCGATTCCTATTCTGGACGGCGGTGTCATCCTGATGCTGCTGGTCGAGATGCTGATGCGCCGCGACCTCAGCCTGCGGGTTAAGGAAGCCGTGTTCAAACTGGGGTTTGTCTTCCTGATGGCGGTGATGGTTTTCGTCCTGTACAACGACATCACGAAGATGCTGCCGGGGTAAGCGGCGGGCGGCTTACTTTCCGATGCTAAGATAGTAATTTCGCCATGAGTTCCAAGCAGAAGAAGGAGCCGATGCAGCCCCTCCGTCAATGGGGTCCGGCGGTGGCTCTGGCATGGTTCATTCCGGGCGGGGGTCACTTCCTGCTCAAACGCTATGGGCGAGCCGGACTGCTGTTCGCCTCGGTTCTTCTGATGTTCCTGCTCGGGTTGATGATGCGCGGCCATTTCCTGAAACCGCAGAGCGGGGACCTGCTCACGATACTCATTTACTACGGTGGTTTTCTCTGCAATCTGCTGTCCGGCATCCCGTACCTGCTGGCGACCTGGCTTGGCTACTCGCAGCCGGACATGGCGGGCGCGGTGTATGACTACGGCACCAAATTTCTCGTCACCGCGGGCCTGCTGAACGTATTGGCCATGGTGGACGCGTACGAAATCGCGGTCGGAAAGAAGGACTGATGCCTAAGGTGAATCTCTCTCATTTCGAGGCCGCGCTGCTGTTTTCGCTGTTCACTTCGATCGTGCTCGGGGTCGTCACCAAGAGGACGGATCGCGAGCGCCTGAGGTACGGCCTGTACTGCTTTGCCTGTTTCGTCGCCGTGCTCTTCGGTCTGGGCTGGCTGATGTATTTCGGCCACCGGTAGGCTGTCCTGATACGCTCCGGCTCCAGGTGCATCCACACCCCGTCCCCTTTCGTGTAGACTCTAAGCGCGATGAAACCCTCGGATAGCCTCATGTTGCGGGCGGCGATCGGGTTGACCCTGGGCTCGTCCGCGGTCGTGATCCTTGGCATAGCGCCCTCGCAGATTCTGCTTGGGATGGCGCTGCTGGCGCTGCTGCTCTCCCGCGAAAAACTCCGGCTGCCGCCGATCTGGCTTCCCCTGGGATTGTTTCTGATGGGAACGCTGATCGCCGTGGCGTTTTCCGAGGATCCCGCGGCCGGTTTGCCGCAGGTGCGAAAGATTTACGTCTACTGCCAGTTGCTGGTGGTGTTTTCCCTCCTGCGGGCGATGGAGAACATTCGCTTTCTGGTGTTGGCGTGGGCGGGAATTGCGGCCGGCAGCGCCGGGCTCGGCATCGTTCAGTTCGCGGAAAAGGTAAGGCAGGCGCGGGCAGCCGGCAGCGATTTCTACAGTTTTTATGTCGGAGAACGGATTACCGGCTTCATGAGCCACTGGTTCACGTTTTCCGCGCTTGGAATGCTTGCGCTGCTCGTGGCGCTTTCCTATCTGTTTTTCGCCAGGGACATGCGGCGCCGGACCTGGGTGTGGCTGCTGGTTTGCTCGGCGCTCATCGCAGCCGGGATTGTGCTGGCCCAGACCCGGGCGGTGTGGATCGCCACCGTAGCGGGCGTGCTGTATCTGATCTGGTTCTGGCGGCGCCGGTTCCTGCTTCTCGTGCCGGTCCTTCTGGTTGCCGGATTTTTCGCCGCTCCGGAATCGCTCCGGATGCGCGTAAAGTCCATTGTGCGCCCCGGCGAGCTGGATTCGAACCAGTTCCGCGTCGTGACTGCGCGCACGGGTCTCGAGATGATCCGGCAGCATCCGCTGCTCGGTCTCGGCCCCGAGGTGCCCAGGCTCAAGTTCGACGACTACGTTCCGGAGGACATCCCGCGGCCGCTCCCGGAAGGCTCCTACATTCATCTGCACAATGTGTATTTGCACTACGCCGCCGAGCGCGGCATTCCGGTGCTGCTCTGCTTCCTGTGGCTGATGGGCAAGATTCTGTATGACTTCCGGCGAGGCCTGCTGAAGCTGCCGCCCGGCCGGGACGACCGCCGCGTCCTGCTGCACGGGGGCAGCGCCGTCGTGCTCGCGCTGCTGGTGGAAGGTCTGGCGGAAGTGAACCTGGGGGATAGCGAGGTGCTGGCGATGTTCCTCGCCATCATCGCGTGCGGTTATGCCGCCCTCGAAGCGCCCGCCGCAGCCAGGCCGGGGAGCGCAACGAAAGCCGCCTCGGAGAGCCCTGCCTGACGGGGCGCTGCACGGCTAGTCCGTAGGGGCCGGGAGCCGCAGTTTATAATGGGTTTAATTGGCCTCCATGAAGACGTTCTACATAGAGACCTTCGGCTGCCAGATGAATGTCCATGACTCGGAGAAGGTTGTGGGCACGCTGCTTGCGCAGGGGTACACGCGCGTCCCGAAGCCCGAGCAGGCCGACTTGGTGCTGTACAACACGTGCAGCATCCGCGACAAGGCCGAGCAGAAAGTCTTTAGCCGGTTGCAGCAGTTCAAGCGGGAGGCGGGGAAGGGCAAGACCTTCGCCGTACTCGGGTGCGTGGCGCAGCAGGAAGGAGAAAGGATCTTCGACAAGGCGCCGCACGTGAGCCTGGTCTGCGGGTCGGCGAGCTACACGAAGCTGCCGGAGATGCTGGTGCAGCTCGAAGCGGGCGCGCGGCGGGTCACCGGGCTCGATCGCGATACGCAGGAAACCTTCGAAACACCATTCACCCGCCGGGACAACCCGCACCGCGCCTACATCACAATCATCGAGGGTTGCGACAAGTCGTGCGCCTACTGCGTGGTTCCGTTCACGCGGGGGCCGGAGCGCAGCCGCGCGAGCGAGAGCGTGCTGGAGGAAGCGCGGCGGCTGGCCGGGCACGGCTATACCGAAATTCAGTTGCTCGGGCAGAACGTGAACAGCTACCGCGATCCGTCGCCCCGCGGCTGGGATTTCGCGACGCTGCTCGCGCGGGTCGCCGAAGTGGAGGGCATCCGGCGCGTGCGGTTCACAACCTCGCATCCGCGGGACTTTGTCAAGGAGATTGTAGATGCGATCGACGCGAATCCCGTGCTGGCGAACCACGTCCACCTTCCGGTGCAATCCGGCTCCACCCGCGTGCTGGAGCGCATGCAGCGGCAGTATACGCGGGAGGAATACCTCGAGCGGATCGCGTGGCTGAAGGCGTCGCCCCGGAAAGTGGCGATCACCACGGACATCATCGTGGGCTTTCCCGGGGAGACCGAGGAGGATTTCGAGCAGACGCTCTCTCTGCTCGATGAGGTGCAGTACGACGCCATTTTCAGCTTCAAGTATTCGCCGCGTCCGAACACGCCGGCGCTTGCGCTGGACGGGCACGTTCCCGAGGAAGAGAAGGGCCGCCGGCTGGCAATTGTACAGGAAAAGCAACGCGCCATCCAGATCCGGCTGCACGAGCAACTCGTCGGCTCCACGCAGGAAGTGCTGGTGGAGGGGTACAATCATGCGACGGGGCAGTGGATCGGCCGCACGCCGGAGAATCGCGTGCTGAACTTCACGCTGGAACAATCCAATGGCCACTCGGTGATTGGAGAGTACATGCGCGTGCGCGTGACCCGGGCCGGTCCCAATTCGCTGGCTGGATACGGCGTATAGTGGAGACTAGGGGGAATCTATGGAAGTCGAGATGAAAATCCGCGGCCTCATGATGGATCCGGTCACAAACATGCCGATCGTCATTTTGAAGGACGTGAACGGCAACTCGATCCTGCCGATCTGGGTGGGAGTGTACGAGGCCAATGCCATCGCCTTGGAAATCGAAAAAGTCTCGACGCCGCGGCCGATGACGCACGATCTGATCAAGACGCTGCTGCTCGGCCTGAACGCCGGGATGAAGAAGGTAGTGGTGAGCGAGCTCAAGGACGACACTTTCTACGCCGTGATCTGGCTGGAGCGGGACGGTGAGATCATCAGCGTCGATTCGCGGCCGAGCGACGCCCTCGCGCTCGCGCTTCGTCTCGACTGCCCGATTTACGTCGAAGAATCGGTGTTGAAATCGTCGAAGATGGCCTCGGTTTCCGAGAAAGTCAACAACGAGGAGCTTCGCCGCTGGCTCGAGGGCCTCAATGACGAGGACCTTGGGCGTTACAAGATGTAAAGTTTACAGAAGCACCGGCGCTCAAACCGGTTCACAACGCTTAAGCAGCATGGTATACTGGCGATTTCCATTCATGCTGTTCACCGGCGCAAAATCGTTTAGCTTTCGATTTTGGTACTACTTTACCCACTCCGGGTGAGTGGCGTTGGTGAGCGGCCCGATTTTTTGAGAAAAAACCAACCCACTCGAAAGAGTGGGTTTTTTTTATGGCGCCAAGGAGAAGCACATGATCATCTCGATGAGGCTGCATGCGACCCGCGAAGAAATCGAGAGCGTTTGCGAGCGGATCCGGGAGTTCGGTTACAGGGTCCACACCATTCAGGGAGAGGAGCGGGTTGTGATCGGGGCTGTGGGAGTCGGCGACGTGACGGCGTGCCTGGAGTCCCTGCAGGGGATGCCCGGCGTGGAAAACGCCATGCGGATTTCGGCGCCGTACAAGTTTGTGAGCCGCGAGTTCAAGAGCGAACGGAGCCGGCTACGGGTTAACGGGCTGGAGATCGGAGGGACGGATTTCGTCGTGATGGCGGGGCCCTGCTCGGTGGAATCCGAGCAGCAGATCATGCAGACGGCCGAAGCGGTGGCGCGCCTTGGGGGCCGCATCCTGCGCGGCGGCGCATTCAAGCCTCGCACTTCGCCCTACGACTTCCAGGGTTTGGAAATCGAGGGCCTCAAGCTGCTTCGCAAAGCGAAGGAAGCCACAGGCCTGGCAATCATCACCGAGGTGATGAGCGACCGCGACGTGGACCTGGTCGCCGAATACGCCGACATCCTTCAGATCGGCGCCCGCAATATGCAGAATTTCGCGCTGCTTAAGGCGTTGGGCCGGGTGAAGCGCCCGGTCCTGCTGAAGCGCGGCATGAGTTCCACGCTCAGGGAGTTGCTGATGTCAGCCGAATACATCGTGGCGGCCGGAAACCCGAGCGTCATCCTCTGCGAGCGCGGCATCCGCACGTTCGAAACGGCGACGCGGAACACCTGTGACCTGACGGCGGTGGCGGTATTGCACGAAATGACGCACCTGCCCGTGGTCGTGGACCCGAGCCACGCTACCGGGAAGCGCAGCCTCGTTCCGCCGCTCTCGCGCGCGGCGGTGGCCGTAGGCGCCGACGGCCTTCTGGTGGAGGTCCACCCCTGCCCGGATAAGGCCGTCAGCGATGGGGCGCAATCGCTGACCCTCGAGCAGTTCGCGTCGATGATGGAGGGACTTGCGCCGTATCTGAGCATCTGGAAACAGGCCCGCGCAGCCGAAAAGTAAGCCGGATCCGCCTGCCCCTTCCCACACCGGCCGGGGTACGATGGGAGTATCAGCAAAAGCACTGGGGGGTCCGGATGCGACTCGCCTCTACGGCTCTGGTGTGCGCGTTTCAGGTGCTGCCCGCATTTTCCGCCCAGCCCGTGGCCTCCCCGCATCGGGTCGCGGTGATCCGGCTGCAGGAGGCCATCGCGAGCACCAAAGAGGGGAAGAAGGCAATCGCGGAGTTGAACGCGATGGTGGCCGGGCGGCAGGCCGAACTCAGGAAGGAACAGGCCGAAATCGACGCGTTGCAGAAGCGCCTGATCAATGGTGGCGCGGAGCTGAACGGCCGCGCGAGAGAGGATATCAGCCGCGACCTCGAGGCGAAATCCAAGCGCTTCCAGCGCCGTTTGGAAGACCTGCGATGGGAGGCGCAGCAGCGGGAGCGGGCGACCTATGACGGCATCGGCGGGCGGATGCGCAAAATCATCGCCGATTTCGCCGAAAAGAACAAGTTCGTGCTGGTGATGGACGTCAGGGACGCGGTCACTCCGGTGGTGTGGGCGTCCGGGGTGGTCAACATCACCGGCCGGATCGTTCAGCAATACGATCTCGCATTTCCGGCGGGGGCGGAAGCCGCCGCACCCAAGGCCGAAACGCCGCCCTCCCCCAACCGTAAGTAGCGCAAGCCGCTGTGCTAATTTAAGACGGTGGGCTCTCGACGCGGGCTGCTGATGGTCTTTACCGGCAACGGAAAAGGGAAGACAACCGCGGCCATGGGAGTGGCCTTGCGCGCCGCCGGCCAGGGATTCAAAACCCTTATGATTCAGTTCATTAAGGGTTCGTGGCACTATGGGGAACTCGACAGCGCGCCCATGCTGGGCGGGGCGTTCGAGATCCGGCCGATGGGGCGCGGTTTTGTGAAAGTGGGAACGGAAAAGCCCGATCCGGAGGATGTGCGGCTGGTGGAGGAAGCCTGGAACGCGGTCGTCGAGGCGATGCGCTCCGATACGTATGACATGCTGATTCTGGACGAGGTCAACTACGCCATTCATTACGGCATGCTTTCCATCGACCGCGTGCTCGCCGATCTGGCGGCGAGGCCCGAGCGGCTGCACGTGATCTGCACCGGGCGCAACGCGCATCCGCGGCTGATCGAGGCGGCGGACCTGGTCAGCGAGATCAAGGAAATCAAGCATCCGTTCCACAAAGGAATTTTGGCCCAGCGAGGGATCGACTACTGATGCCGTGGTTCACGCGACAGAAATCGGGAGAGAAGAAGCCCGAGGAAGGGGAACGCAAGGTTCGCACCGAGGGTCTGTGGTTCAAGTGCGATTCCTGCCGCCAGATCATCTGGAAAAAGGCGCTCGAAGAGAACTTGAACGTGTGCCCCAAGTGCGGGCGCCATTTTCGCATTGACGCGATGACGCGGCTGCGGCTGCTCTTCGACGGCGAATGGGAGACGCACGACGCCGATCTGATTTCGACCGACCCGCTCGGGTTCGTGGATTCCAAGCCCTACGCCGTGAGGCTCAACGAGATGCGGGCGGCCACCTCGCTGAAGGATGCCGTGATATCCGCGACAGGGAAACTGGCCGGCCGGCCGGTTAACATTTGCGTTCTGGAGCTGAAATTCATCGGCGGGAGCATGGGAGCCGTTGTGGGGGAGAAGATCACCCGCGCGGTCGAGCGCTCCATCTCCAACCACATGCCGCTGATCGTGGTATCGGCGTCGGGCGGCGCGCGGATGCAGGAGGGCGTGGTCAGCCTGGTTCAGATGGCCAAGATTTCCGCCGCGCTCATGTACCTGGACGAATCGGGCGTACCGTTCATCAGCGTGCTTACCGATCCGACGACCGGCGGCGTCACCGCGAGTTTCGCCATGCTGGGCGATTTGAACATCGCCGAACCGGGCGCGCTCATCGGCTTCGCCGGGCCGCGCGTCATCGAGCAGACCATCCGGCAAAAATTGCCGGAAGGTTTTCAGACCAGCGAGTTCCTGCTGAAGAACGGCATGCTCGATGCGGTGGTGAAGCGCACCGAAATGAAAAACTACATCGCCAAAGCGCTCGATTTCTTCTGCTACAAGGGGTAAGGCCGGATTCGGCCGGTGCGTTTCAGAGAAAATAGAACATATCAGGCTGACCCCTGTTTGAACTATGCTGCAACTGGCCGGCGCGGGCAAGCGCTTCGGACACAAACTTCTTTTCCAGGGCGTTGACTGGCTCATCACGCCGGACGACCGCGTTGCCCTTGTCGGGGCCAACGGCACGGGCAAGAGCACCCTGCTCAAAATTCTGGCCGGCATGGAAACCCTCGATGAGGGGTCTCTCACCGGAACGCGCGGCCTCACCGCCGGCTATCTTCCCCAGGACGGGCTTTCGCTCTCCGGCCGCAGCGTCTTCGCCGAATGCCTCTCGGTGTTCGCGGACCTGCGCTCGATGGAGCAGGAACTGGAACAGCTCACGCGTCGAATGAGCGAACTCGCGCCGGAGAGCGAAGAGTACAGACAGGTGGCCGAGCGCTTCCATCGCCTGGAGAGCGAGTTTCGCGCGCGCGACGGCTTCGCTATCGAAGCGCAGGTGGGCGCCGTGCTCGGCGGCCTGGGCTTCAGCCCCGACGACTGGCGCCGCCGCACCGAGGAATTCTCCGGCGGCTGGCAGATGAGAATCGCGCTCGCCAAGCTGCTGCTGGAAAAACCCAATCTGCTGCTGCTCGACGAGCCCACGAACCACCTGGATCTCGAAGCGCGCAACTGGCTGGAGAGCTACCTGGCCTCCTATCCCTACGCCTACGTGCTCGTCTCGCACGACCGCTACTTCCTCGATGTCACGGTGCGGAAAGTCGTCGAGCTGTGGAACAACACGCTCCATTTCTACACGGGGAACTACGAAAGCTTCGTGACGCAGCGCGAGGCGCGCCGGGCGCAGCTCGAAGCCGCCTACAAGAACCAGCAGGACCGCATCCGCCAGCTCGAAACCTTTATCAACCGTTTCCGGTACCAGGCGACCAAGGCGAAGCAGGTCCAGAGCCGGATTAAAGAGCTGGAGCGCATCGAGCGGATCGAGATTCCCCCGGAGGAGAAAACGATCCACTTTTCCTTCCCGCAGCCGAAGGCGAGCGGGCGCATTGTGGCGGAATTCAAGGGTGTCGCCAAGAGCTACGGCGAGCGGCGCGTCTTCGAGAACGTCGATTTCATCATCGAGCGCGGCGACCGCGTCGCGCTGGTCGGGGTGAACGGGGCAGGCAAGTCCACGCTGATCAAGATTCTGGCCGGTGTGGAGCCGGTGAGCGCGGGCACGTTCGAGCTGGGCCACAACGTGCAAGTGGACTATTTCGCCCAGGACCAGTACAAGGAACTCGACCCCGATGCGCGCCTGCTCGACGAGCTGTCTTCGGTGACTCCGTCCACGCCGCTGGTGGAGCTGCGCAACCTGCTGGGCTGCTTCCTGTTCTCCGGCGACGACGTGTTCAAGAAAATCGGCGTGCTCTCGGGCGGCGAGCGGAACCGCTTCGCGCTGGCCCGCCTGCTGCTGAAACCGTCGAACTTCCTGCTGCTGGACGAGCCCACAAACCACCTGGACATGCGCGCCAAGGACATTCTGCTATCCGCGCTCCAGAGCTACACGGGAACGCTGGTGTTCGTATCCCACGACCGTTACTTCATCGACAAGCTCGCCACGCGCGTTTTCGAGATCGGAGACGGGCTCGTGACGATCTATCCGGGCAATTACGAGGACTATCTCTGGCGGAAGCAGGGAAGCGCGCCGCCTGCGCCGGAACAGGCCGCGGAGAATGAGGAGCCGCAGGCGGCCGCAACGCCCTCGCCGGCGCACCCGCAAAACGGCCGTGCCAAACGCCTCAACCCCATTCGTCTGCAAAAGATGAAGGAGCGCTGCGAGGAGATCGAAGAGGAGATTGCGCGCGTCGAGGCCGAAATCAGAGACTATGAGACCGCCCTCAGCCATTTTGAAAGCGCGGACGAGACCATCCGGCTAACGAACCTTCTTTCGAACCGCCGCGCCGATCTCGAAGCGCTGATGGGAGAGTGGGAAGAGCTTTCGACGTTGATCGAGAACCAGTAGACTTCTCAGGACGCCGCAACTCTACTTCAGACAGCGTTCGAAGAACGAAACCGTCAGCGCGTCAAAATGGCTGCGCCCCCGCACCAGCCCGTGGCTCTTGTTGGGGTAGATCATCAGCTCGAATTCCTTGCCGGCGCGCTGGAGCGCATCCACCATCTGAACGGCATTCTGGAAGAGGACGTTGTCGTCCTCGAGATTGTGCGCGATCAGAAGCTTGCCTTTGAGCTTGTCCGCCGCCAGCACGTTGGAACTGCGCTTGTAGCCCTCGGGGTTTGCCGACGGCAGTCCCATGTAGCGTTCCGTGTAGATGGTGTCGTAGTTGTGCCAGTCCGTCACCGCGGCGCCGGCCACCCCGCAGGCGAACACGTCGGGCGCGAGCAGCAGCGAGCGGATCGTCATGTATCCGCCGTAACTCCAGCCGCGTATGCCGATGCGCTTCGGGTCGGCGAACCCGAGCGATAGCAGGTGGCGGATGCCGTCCTTCTGGTCCTTCACTTCCAGGGAGCCGAGATTGCGCGAGACCGCCGCTTCAAACCTGTGCCCGCGCCCGAACGTGCCGCGGTTATCGAGCTCCCAGACGACGTAGCCGCGATGCGCGAACACCTGGTTCAGCGAGACGCCGCCCGGCCAGCTATTGCGCACCGACTGGGCGCCGGGCCCGCCGTAGACATTCACGATCACGGGGTACTTCTTCGCCGGATCGAAGCCCGCGGGTTTGATCATCCGCGCGTAGAGCAGCGTGCCGTCAGCCGCTTTCACCTCGACGATTTCGCTGGGCAGGATGTCGTACTCCTCGAGTTGCCTGCGGTCCGGCTCGCTGAGCACCGCCCACTCGGTCCCGTCTTTCGTGTGCAGCGTGCGGCGCGGCGGAGTGGCGAGGTTCGAGAAGGTGTCCACGTAATACTCGCAGGCTGGGGACATGTCGATGGCGTGCGTGCCCGCTCCCTTGCTCAGCCTGGCGCGCTCCCCGCCGGACAGACCCACGCGGTAGAACTGCCGTTCGAGCGGCCCCTCCTCCGAAGAGACGTAATACACCTGTCCAGCCGCCTCATCCACGCCCGCTACCTGTGTCACTTCCCAGTTCCCTTGCGTCAACCGGCCGAGCAGCTTGCCTTCGATCGAGTACCGGTAAAGGTGATTGAAGCCGTCGCGCTCGCTCTGCCATAGGAATTCCCGGCCGGCTCTCAAAAAGACGGGGTCGCCCCGCAGGTTCACCCAGTCCTTGTCGGATTCCCGAAGGATTACCCGCGACTCTCCGGTCTTAGGGTTCGCGATCAGTACCTCCAGTTCGGTCTGAACGCGGTTGAGCTGAATGGCCATGATGCCCTGCGCGTCCGGCAGCCAGTAGACGCGCGCGAGGAGCGCATCCCGCGTTTCGCCGAGGTCCATCCACTTGGTACGGCCGCCCGAGGCCGCCACAACTCCCAGGTGCACGTCCGCGTTCGGATCGCCCGCGCGCGGGTAGCGCTGCGGCTCCAGCAGCGCGCGCGGGCGCGCCAGGTCGGCCTGCGGGTAAAGCGGCTCGCGGCTGACGTCGAACTGGAGGTAGGCGATCGATTTGGAGTCGGGCGACCACCAGTGCGCCGTTCCGAGTTCCAGTTCCTCGGGATAGACCCAGTCCAGTTCGCCGTTGAGAATGGTGTCGGAGCCGTCTGTCGTGAGCCGGGTCTCTTTGCGCGCCGTGAGATCGAGCACGTAAAGGTCGTGCCCGCGACGGAACGAGACCAGCTTGCCGTCGGGTGAAAGCTTCGCGTCGTGCTCGGGTTCGGGCGTGGCCGTCAACTGCGTCCACCCGCGCGCGGCGATGCGGTAAAGGAAAAGATCGCCGGCGGCGATGAGCAGTTCGCGGCCGCTCGGCGACCACTGCACAAACTGCTCGCGCACGCGCCGGTTCTGAAACCCGAAACGCTCGGGCGCCGTGCCTTTGGTCGCGGCGGCGGTGAAGACGCTGGTCGAAACCAGTTCCGTCTTGCTGCGCGACGGCGCGTCGTAGAGCCAGAGCTTGCCTCCTTCGGTGTAGACGAAGCTTTTGCCGTCAGGGGCCCAGATGGGCGCGCCCGGTGCGGACGGCGCGGGCTGCGAAGAGAGGTCCTCGAGGGTAACCGGCTTCTTGCCGGCAGCAAGCACGAGGGTAAGCGAGAGAGACAGGATCAGACCAAAATGCCGGACCATGATCTGTGATTGTACCGCCCGCTTCCCGTAAGGGAATCAGCTTCGCAGGAAGCCCGGAGCGGGGACCTTCGCCCCAAACAGCGAGCCCCACCCCCTGGACTTTTCGACGCGCACGCCGGCCGCGCGCAAGGCGAGGTCTGTAAACTGCTTGCCCAATTCCGATTCGGGATTGAGCAGTTTGCCCGCCATGTAGGCGGTTTCCAGTTCGACGTGCTCGGGGAGTTCGGCGTAGACCTGCAGACCAAGGGAACTCTCCACGTCGGAAGTGGAGATCTCGCACCGCTTGGGAACGCGGTTGAGGATCAGGTGCAATCTCTGGCGCGGATAGCCGAGCGCCGTGGTCTCCTTGACGAACTGCTTCGCCTGGTACAGCGCCATGATGGAGGGGGTGGCGACCAGGAACAATTCGTCCAAGTCCTCCAGCAGCGCCAGCGTGATGGGCGCCAGCGGCCGGCCGAGGTCCGCGATCACCCAGCCATACATGGACCGGATCATCCGGAACACCTCCCGGAACTGCGGCATCTCGGAGTCTGAAGGCAGGAGACCTGCCTGGCAGGGCATCACGTCCAGGCGCGGCCTGGCGTTCCAGACCATTTTTTGCCACAGGCTGGGGTCGAGGCGGTACGCGTTCCTGAGCGCGTCCATCAGCCCGTACTGGGTCTTGGCCTGCATTACGAAGGCGACCAGGCCGGACTCCAGGTCCATGTCCGCCAGCAGAATGTCGTGCTGCGTCACGCGCTGGAATTCGGAGGCCAGGTGGCAGGCAACGGTTGTAGCGCCGCAGCCCCCTTTTGCGGCTACGACGCCCACCACTTTGCCCGGCGTCCGGCTCGACTCTCCGCGCTGCGCGCTATGGGCTGCCACCCGGTCGAGCGCCGAGCGGACGCCTTTCTCGATCGGTGAGGCTATGAAATCGTCCGTTCCCGCCCTCATCGCCGTCAGCATCAGTTCGGCGTCCGGAAAGCGATCCACGACGGCAACCAGCGTTTCCGGCGACGCCGTCTTGAGGCGTCTCAGCTCGTTTTCGAGCGATGTGCCGGCGGGAACCGCGTCGATGAGAACCAGGTCAAGATTCAGCCGCTTCAGCGTCACCGTGTCGATGGGCGCGTTCTGTTCCAGAACGATCCGTACATCGGGAAGCTGCAGCGCGGCCCGCACTTCGGCCCGCAGATCGCCGTCGGCGATGGCAAGTCCTACCGTGACTGGGTGCCTGTGCGACATGAGAGCAGTTACTATCTATCTTATACCCTGCCCCCCCGATCGCACAGGCTTTCTAAGGAATTCATTGGAAAATAGTAATAGGGGTGGCGCGTGGTACTATAACTTCTTTCGAGTTTACCCGCAAAGGCGGGGCAGGTACTGCTTCAGGCGCCCAGGAAGCTGGGCTCTTTCTTCGTGCCGAAAAATGAGGGCCAGCTTCGGGTTTTTTCCTCCCGCATGCCGGCCATTTTCAGGGCCAGCTCGGTGAAGGCCCTGCCGAGGTCCGAATTCCCACCGAGCAATTTGCCCGCGGCGTAGGCGTCGTCCAGCTCGGGACGCTCGGGAAGTACAGCGTGGACCGGCAGGCCCAGGGAGCGCTGCACGTCTTCCGGGCTGAGATCACACCGCTTGGGCACGCGATTCATGATCAGCCGCAACTGGTTGCGCGGAAAACCGACGTCGGTGATACGGGTGATGAAGAGCTTGGCCTGATACAGAGCCGCGACGCTCGGCGTGGCCACCAGGAACACCTCGTCGAGGTCGTCCAGCACGGTCAGTACGATTGGGTTCAGCGTCCGCCCAAGATCCGCGATCACCCACCCGTACATGGAGCGAATCAGGCGAAAGACATTCCGGAGGGCAGCCGGGTCCCAGGGATCGGAAATCGTCAGCCCGTTCGGGCCGGGCATCACGTCCAGGCGGGGACGCGTGTTCGAGACGAGCCCCTTCCAGAAGCTGTAATCGAGCCGGTGGACGTTCTTCACGGCGTCGAGCATCGAGTACTGGGTCGTCGTTTTCATCAGGAAACCGACAAGCCCGGACTCGAGATCGAGATCCGCCAGGAGAATGTCGTGCTGCGTTGTGCGCTGGAATTCGGAAGCCACGTGGCATGCCACAGTGCTGGCCCCGCAGCCGCCCTTCGCGGAGACGATGCCGACCACCTTGCCTGCCGGGCGGGTGGCCGCTTCCCGCTTCGCAATCCGCGCGGCAATGCGCTGGAGCGCCGCGGTGAGCTTCTCCTCGAACGGCGGGAGCACGAACTCGTCGGCGCCGGCCCGCATCGCGCTGAGGATGAGTTCGGGATCGGGCGAAGAGTGGACGACAGCAACCATTGACGCGGGGGACACCATCTTGACCCGCCGGATCGTTTCCTCGAGCGGCTCGGGTCCGGGACTGATGTCCATAAGAATGAGGTCGAGGTCCAGCCGCTTGAGCTGGAGCGTCTCAATCGAGAACTCCTGATCCAGAAGGATCCGCATTCCGGCTGCCCGGAGGTATCCTCGGACTTCGTTCCTTATATCTTCATTCGCGATTACTAACCCTACCGTCAGTGGATGCATTCTTTTTGCCTCATCCCCGCCGCCGGTTGGCGGCAGCCCCCTCATGTTGTGCAATCGCCGCTCCGTTCCACGTTTTCCACACGGAAGTCCTATCAGAACTGGACGGTACTCTTCTGTTATACCCACATATGTTGGGTTTTCTCAAGTACTTTTGTCGGTCCGAAACTCTTAGGGGTACTACTAGTACCCTGGGTCTATCTTTACGCGAATCGTGCCGTTTTGTACGAGATTTTGTTAATTATCTCAATACTAAGCCGGTGTTTGGGACCTACTCGTTCCAGATACGAAAGGCACCGCGCAGGACGCAAAAGAAATTTTTGATACCCGCAAATGCGGTAATGGTGCGGGGCCGCTTCTTCGCGCAGAGCCGGCCGGAAATCAGGCGATTTCAGGCCGATCTTTTGCCGGAAGCCTGATAAAGACCTTTTTCGCGGATGTATTCCAGTACACGGGGCGGAACCTCCGGCGGTGACTGACCTGCCGCCAGTTTCGCGCGGATTTCCGACGAGGAAACCGGCAGCGCCAGGGTGTCCAGCCGGTGGACTCGCGCTCCCGGCGGCGCCGAATAGTCGTGCCCAGGGCGCGCCGCCACGATAAACTCCACTTCCCGGATCACGTCCTGCCAACGGTGCCAGGACCGGATCTCGGCAAAAGCGTCGGCGCCGATGAGGTAAAACAGCTCGTCTCCGGGCGGCAGCATCGCCTTCAGCTTCTCGATGGTGCGGATGGAATAGCTTCTTTGGTGGTCTGCTTCCAGGCGCGACACCTCGAAAAGCGGCTCATCCTGGCAGGCAAGCGAAACCATGGCATAGCGGTCCTCGTAGCCGGCCGAGGTCGCGCCGCTCTTGTGGGGAGGCTGCGCGGCGGGAACGAACAGCACGCGAGACAGCCCGAACCGCCGGGCCGCCTCGCGCGCCACTTCGAGGTGCGCATTGTGTATGGGATCGAAGGTACCGCCGAATAGTGCGAGTCTCAAAATGTAATGCCTACGAGCGCGTCGACCTGATTGAGATTCGTCTGTTTCAGCCCGGTGATGACGTTGCCGAGGGTGGCCGCGCCCCACCGCGTGTAACGCAGCTCGGCGGAAACACGGATGATGGGGAGGCGCCCCTCCAGGCCGGCGGCGACAACGGAGCCGCTCTTCGTCTCGGTGGTGAGTTCAGGCTCGTCCACGCCGGAGAGGTGCTGCCAGGACACACCGCCTCCCAGGAAGGGGGTCACGAAGCCCTCCGAAAACCGGTATTTGAACAGCAGCGGGAACCGCCACTCGCCGGCGGTGACTTTCGAGAGCGGTCCGCTGGGGAGCGGCTGGCGCCGGAACTCGCCCGGCCGGTAAAGCATGTCGAACTCGATGCTGGTGCGGAACGGCAGGTGCAGCTCCACGACCGGCCCGATCGTGTACCGGCCGCTGGCCGGGCTGATCAGCGCAGCCGGCGTTGAACGGTTGTTGAACACATCCTTGAACGGATAGCCCGCCTTCAAACCGACGGACAGACCCTGGGAAAAAGCGGCCGACGCCGCCACCAGGCTCAAAAAGACAACTCGAAACATAATTACCATCTTAGACGGCTGCCCTCCGCCGCCGCGCCCGCTCCGCCGTTGTTGATTTTGTAGTCCGGCATTTCCGGGTCGGGCGTGTATCCCTTGCTGAAGATCTGTTGCCGGGCGGCGGTGGCGGCGAGCTCGTCTGCGCGGTTGTTGTCCTCGTGCGAGGCGTGGCCTTTCGTCCAGACCCAGGTGGTTTTGTGCCGCGAGGCGAGATCGTCGAGCTTCTGCCACAGCTCGCGGTTCAGCACCGGTTTCTTCTCGGCAGTGACCCAGCCGCGCCGCTTCCAGCCGTGGATCCATTCTGTGATTCCCTTTTTCAGATATTCGGAATCGGTGACGATCTCGACCTCGCAGCTTTCCTTGAGAGCGCGCAGGCCCTCGATGGCGGCGGCCATTTCCATGCGATTGTTGGTGGTGTGGGGCGAGGAGCCGAACAGTTCCCTGCGGTGCTGGTTGTAGCGGAGGATGGCTGCCCAGCCGCCGGGGCCGGGGTTGCCGAGGCACGCTCCGTCCGTGATGAGTTGCACTTTCTTCATATGACTTGCGGGCAGCGCCCAAAGCGGAAACGCAGTCTGGACAACCCTGCGGGCAGCACCGCCTCTACGCAGCCGTGTCTGCCAGTTCGCATCTGAAAAACTCGTCTACCAGGTCCATAATCCGGCGCGGGTCCTGCGTCTGGTAAATCTGGGCGCGCAGCCGCGCTCCGTTGCGGACGCCGTGGGTGAAGTAGCTCGCGAACTGCTTCATCTTTCCGGTAACCTCCGCGTCGCCGCTGTCCAGCAGCATCGAGTAATACCGCCGGATCATCTGGTAGCGGTCGTCTTCCGACGGCAGATCGTAGGTTCCCGAAGCGAGGTACTGCGAGATCTGCCGGAAGATCCAGGGATTAGAAGCGGCGGCGCGGCCCACCATGATTCCGTCGCATCCCGTCTCGGCAACCATGCGGACGGCGTCTTCGGGCGTCACGATGTCGCCGTTGCCGATCACCGGGATTTTCACCGCGGCCTTGACCTCGGCGATGCGGCTCCAGTCCGCTTTGCCGGCGTAGCCCTGCTCGCGGGTGCGCGGGTGAAGAGCCAGCGCGTCCACGCCGCAATCCTCGGCAATGCGGGCCAGTTGCAGGTGCACGAGTTCGCGGTCATTCCAGCCGGCGCGGCACTTTACGGTGAGCGGGATGGAAACCGCGCGGCGAACGGCGCTGAACAGGCGCTCGACGAGTGGAAGATCGCGGAGGAGTCCCGACCCGCCATTGCACCGCACCACTTTGTTCACCGGGCAGCCCAGATTGATGTCCACGGTGTCGAAGCCCAGTTCCTCGCAGATGCGCGCGGCGCCGGCCATAATCTCGGGGTCCGATCCGAACAGTTGAGCGCTGATGGGATGCTCGCCGGGCTCGAAGGCGAGGTATCGCATGGTCCGCTTCGGATTCCGGGCGAGTACGCCGTGGGAGCTGGCGAACTCGGTCATCAGCAGGCCGCAGCCCCCCAGGTCGCGGATGAAGCGGCGGAATACGGTGTCGGTCACGCCCGCCATGGGCGCCAAAACCGTGGCGGGAGCAATCCGCACTGCGCCGATCTTAAGCGTTTCCGGGAAGTTCGGCATTCTTTATCATTGTAACGGGCGCAGGCTGGCGAGGCGAAGAAACGTGGTGGTAACGCGTTCACTCCGGCATGCGTTTAGAAGGAAGGAGACCGAGAATGAGAGCCTTGCAGGTAGGAATTCTGGCGGCGCTGATCATCTGCGCCGGGTTGCTGTACAAGATCTACCGTGGCCAGGAGGCGGCCCCCGCGACTGCTGCCGTGGAAGCGCAGAGCGCGGCGGAACCGCAGGCGCCGGCCGCCGCAGAGCCGGCCGCTTTACCCCAGCCCGAGCCCGCTGCGCCCGTTGCGGTGCGCGAGCGCAAGCCATCGCCGGCCCGGAGGGAGCAGAGCAAAGCGCCGGAGACCCTGGCTGAGAGCCGGCCGCCGGTGGCGACACCGCCGCCGGCGCCCGCTCCCCAGGTCGCCGCACCGGTTCCGCCTTCGCCACCGCCCAGCCCCGAACCCGCTCAGGAGCGGGTCGCCCTGAATCCGCCCCCGCGAACAGAGACGGCGCCTCCGCCCGCCCGCGTGCCGCAGACGGTGACGATTCCCGCTGGCACTCTGATTACGGTGAGGCTCGCCGAGACCCTGTCATCCGAGAAGAACCAGCAGGGCGATGCCTTTGCCGCGACGCTTGACCAGCCGCTCGTGGTGGACGGTCTGGCCATCGCCGAGCGGGGCGCCCGCGTCAGGGGCAAAGTGGTTGAAGTGGAGCGTGCCGGTCGGGTCAAAGGCGTTGCCGTGCTGTCGCTGGCCCTCACAAACCTGCACACCTCCGACGGCCAGGACGTTGCGCTTGTTACCGAGCGGTTCGTGAAGGAAGGTCCTACTTCGCGCGGTGACGACATCAAGAAGGTGGGCGTGGGCGCGGCCCTCGGCGCGGCGATCGGCGCTATCGCGGGCGGCGGAAAAGGCGCGGCCATCGGCGCGGGCGTGGGCGGCGCAGCGGGGGCCGGAACCGTCGCCGCAACGCGCGGCAAGCCGAGCGAACTGCCCGTGGAAACCCGTTTGACCTTCCGCCTGGAAGAGCCGATCACGTTGACCGAGCGAATACGCTGACCGCGCAGGTTACAATGAGGTGGAGTGCCCGACCACCTCTATCTTTCTCTTTGGCTGCGCGGCTTCACGCCGGATACCATGCTGCGCCATTTCCAGCAGATGCTGGGGACTTTTCCGTTCTCAAAGCTGCGCCCGGGCATCAGCGCGTTGAAAGTCTACGCGCTGGAGCTTAAAGAGCCGCCCGTGCTGGAGCACGCCTTCGCGGGTGAAACCGATGTCGATGCCGTCATCGCGATGTGCCGCGAATTCGAAAACCCCGACTGCGCTTACATCGTTGACGGCTGGTGGGAGCTGTGGAAGTACAGCGACACATGGAAACTGGGGCCTGCGCCCGTGTCGCTGACCTGTTACGGGCCGCAGTTCGAGAATGACGAAGGCGACCACCTGCGCGTCGACTTCGGGCCGGAATCCCACTACCTTCCGCAGCCGCACCTGCCGGACAGCGCCCGCGCGATTCACTCGAACATCCGCGGGATACTGCGCCTTATCGAAGAACTCAAGGAAGCCCTGCCGCTGGAGGGCAGGAAGCTCTGGTCGGAATCGGAAGAGAACTTTGCCGAGCGCGTGGAATCGGCCCTCTTGGACGGAGAGTAGGTTTCAATGAGGGGCTCTACGGCCGCCTGGATTCACTCTGGGCTTTGAGGAGCTGTTCGATCGCTTCGGCCAGCATCTTGGGCGTGAAGGGCTTCTGAAGGAAACCGACCTGCTGGTGGGCTGTCGCCGGCAGGCTCGACACGTCGAACGGATACCCGCTGCAGATCAGAATGCAGATATCCGGATTCAATTCCAGCATCCGGACGAGCATCTCCTGCCCGGACATCTCCGGCATGACAATATCGGCCATTACCAGCGAGTAGGCCGACGGCTGGCTCTCGAACAATTCCCAGGCCTCCTGCCCGCTGCGGCAAGCGGAAACCTTGTAGCCCAGGCGGCTCAGGTACTGGTCCAGCACGATGAGTAATGACAGCTCATCGTCCACGAGAAGGATTCGGCCCGGCTCGCCCTGCATTGTCATGTCTCACCAGATAGACAGCGGATAGTCTCCGGGGCTCCAGGCCAGACCCATTGTCGCGCGGTACGCCGTTTTGCTGTAGGATTCCGAGATGTTGTACCGTCTTCCATCCACGCGAGTAATCAAAGAAAAAAACTTGTTCAGTTTGATGCTCGCACCCCCGCCCGCCGTGTAATTTTCGTACTTGCCGAGGGTCTGGGAGAGGCTCGAGTAGCTGGAGTATGCGGCTCCTCCCTGGATGCTCACCCTTCGCCATCCATTATACGTGAACCCGGCGCTTGCGCTATCGTAATTTGACGTGAGGTAGACGCCATTGCCCGGCACCACCGCCCGGCCGTAGGCCACCGTCCACGAACCGCGCCGGAACCCGCGGGTGAGGCGGATTTCGGCGAGCGGCGAGTAGCCGACACCGTGAAAAATGTCGATTCCGGTCGTCTGTCCGAAAATCTTCGCCAGCACAGGATCGAGGGCGACGCGCGTGAGCCGCTCGGACTCGACCCGGTAACCTCCGATCCGGAGCGCCATCTCCCACCGCTTGGAGAGCCGCGCGGCATAGTTGAAGGCAATGCCGTGGATGTCCGAAGAGCCGAACATCCCGGTGTAGTCGAACCTGTTGAAGCTGTAGTCCACGCCGATGGTCTGGAAGCGGCTCAGCCGGTAGGTGATGTCGCCAATGGCCCCGAAACCGGTTGCGCCCGCCAGCGCTTCGGAACGCCGCCGCACGAGGAATCCCGTTCCCTGTCCGCCGAAAGCGAGCCGGGCGGACTTCTGATAAATGGTGCGTCCGGTGCTCATCAGCACAGTTGTCGGCGTATCGAACAACTCGTTGCCCGTCAGGCTGGTACCCAGAGGGTTGTATGGCATTCCGAACCCGGCGGGCAGGAAAAAGGAACGCGAATACCTGGCCGCGGTTTGCCCGAGTTCGAATATGAACTTGCGGCTTTTGTGATGGCGCACAGCCACGTTCAGGCTGTTATCGATTCCGTCGTAATAGGTCTTTTGCGTGTAGTGGCGAAAGGAGCCGCGGTAGTCCAGATCGAGCAGCGTGTTTCTCCAACTGTGGCTGCCGGCAACGCCGACGCGCGCCTCGGCGCCATACCCGTCACTAAAAGGAATTTCCCCGGTGGAATCCACTGAAAGCGTGGAAAGACCGGTGTCGTAGATGCCGTTGATCGAGACGTAGGGCCGCAGCGTGAACAGTTCTTCCCTGCCGACGGTGGCGGCGCCTCCGCGGCTCAGGATCGCGGGGCCCTGGTAGTCCGGAGATCGCTCACGTTCCACGGGCGCGGGCATGTCCTGCGGGCTCAGCGTCGGCAGCGGGGCGGCCCCGGAGGGCTGTTCCTGCGGCGGCGGGGCTGCGGCCGGCCGTGCTTGGGAGAAACCCGCTGCGGAGAAAAGCAACAACGCGGAAGTGAGGAGGTGTCTCAAAGGAGCTCCGTTCCGGTGATGTATACCTCCGTCCACCGGCTATGCGCGCTATTTGCGCTTGCAAGGTCTCGTAAACTAAAAGTCTGACTCGCCCCCGAATGCGGTGTCAAGCGACTACAAGTGTATCTGAAACCCCCGCGACTGCGCCGTCCAACTTTCTGCGGGATGCTATATCATCGCGAATGATGCGATTTCACACCGAATATCTGACTTTTAAGACCGAAAAGCACCGCGAATACATCAATATTACGCCCGAGGTCGAGGGCGCCCTCCGCAAGAGCGGGATCAAGGAGGGGATGATCCTGGTATCGGCCATGCACATCACCGCGGGCGTCTGGGTGAACGACGCCGAAGACGGCCTCATCGCCGACATCGACGAGTGGCTCGAAAAACTGGCGCCCTTCCGCCGCGATTACCGCCACCACCGCACAGGCGAAACGAACGGTGATTCGCATTTGAAAAGCCTGCTGGTGCATCACCAAGTGGTCGTCCCGGTGACTGCCGGCAGACTGGACCTCGGCCCGTGGCAGCAGATCTATTACGCCGAGTTCGACGGCCAGCGCTCCAAGCGCCTGATCATCAAAGTAATGGGCGAGTGAAAGGGAATCGCCGGCCGCGGCATTCAGCAAACGGAGGACAGCTATGATTCGAACCATTCTGCTGGGCGCCCTGGTGGCTGGGAGCGCCGCCGCGGCCGACCTGCCCGTGAAAGAAGTGGTTCTTTACAAGAACGGGCTCGGCTATTTTGTGCGCGAAGGCGATCTGGCCCCGGGCGAATCGGCGCGGCTCGATTTCAAAGCCGGCGATATGAACGATGTTTTGAAGTCGCTCACTGTGGTGGAGGCGGGCGGCGGCAGGATAAGCGGCCTGCGGTACGATTCCAGCGAGCCGCTGGCGCGCAAGCTTTCCGGGTTTCCGTTCCAGCTCGGGCCGGGGCGCCCGCTCAGCGCGCTGCTCGATCAACTCAAGGGGGCGCGGATCGAGATGATCATGGGCGCCGGCAAGGCGGAGGGAACCATCCTGAGCGCGCGGGAGGTGCAGGGGCTGGAAAAAGAACCGCCGCGCGAGCAGATCACGCTGCTGCTCGACACGGGCGAAATCCGCACCTACGACCTCTCCGCCGTCACCGCGGTGCGCTTCACCGATCCCGCGCTTCAACTGCAACTCAAGGAGTACCTGGGCAGTCTGGTGGCCGGGCGCTCCCAGGAGAAGCGGAGCGTATACATCGATTCGACGGACGCTAAGGCGCGGCGCGTGTCGGTTGCCTACGTGATCCCGACGCCGGTCTGGAAATCGAGCTACCGGCTGGTGTTTCCCGACAGCGGGGAGCCGGTGCTTGAAGGCTGGGCCATTGTGGACAACACGACGGGCGAGGACTGGACGAAGGTGCGCCTGTCGCTGGTTTCAGGCCGCCCCGTGTCGTTCATCAGCCGGCTGTACGAGCCGCGCTATGTCCAGCGGCGGGAGGCCGAACTGCCGGAAGATCAGGCCGCGGCGCCCAAGATCCACGAGGGCGCCATCGCGGAGAAAGCGGATGCAGCCGCGGGCCCGCCCAGGGAGATGCGATTGGAAGCGCCCAGGGCCAGGTTTTTCGCAGCGCAACCCGAAGCCGCGCCGCGGCCCGTCACCAGTTCCATCGAGGGCGCGCAGGCTCGCGAACTCGGCGAGTTGTTCGAGTACAGTTTTCCGACGCCGGTGACCGTCCGCAAGGACGAATCCGCCATGGCGCCGTTTCTCCAGCAGAAGCTTTCCGCGCGCAAGCTGCTCATCTATTCGGGCGACGGCGTCAACCCGCGGAACGCGGCCGAGATCACCAACTCCACCGGCAAGACGCTGGATGGCGGGCCCATCACGGTCTACGACGGCAACGCCTATGCCGGCGAGGCGCTGATGGAAACCCTGAAAGGCGGGGATAAGCGCCTGATCAGCTACGCTGTGGACCTGGGGACGCGCATCACGACTCTGCCTGGTTCCGGAAGCCAGAGGGTCCGCGAAGCCCAACTTCGCCGCGGCGTGCTGACCACCCGGTGGGCGGCGCGCGAAGCCACCACCTACACGATCCGCAACGTGGACCAGAAGGCCAAGACGCTGGTGATCGAGCATCCGATGCGGCCGCAGTACAGCCTGGTAAACATGCAGCCGGCCGAAACCACGGCTTCGGCGTGGCGTTTCGAAGTGAAGCTGGCGCCCGGGGCCACGGAGAAGTTTCCGGTCACCGAGGAGCGCGTCTACCAGACAACGTTGATGCTGGTGGACGCTACGCCCGACGTCCTCATGACCTATGTCGAGAACACCGCGCTCAGCGATGCGGCGCGGAAAGCGCTGGCGCGCATCGCGGACCAGAAGCGCGCCATCGCGGCCGTTGACGGCGAGATCGCCCGCACCGAGCGGCAGTTCAACGACGTGGTTCAGGACCAGGAGCGGTTGCGGCAGAACATATCGAGCCTGAACCGGGTCAGCGGCCAGCAGGACCTGGTACAGAAGTACGCGCGCCAGCTCGAGGCGCAGGAAACGCAGCTCGCCGGGCTGCGCAACCGCCTGAGCGAGCTGCGGAAGAAAAAAGCGGCGCTCGAAGAGGAGTTGAAAGCGCAGATTGAGAAGCTGGAGTTTTGACGAAAAACTCCTGGAGCGTGGCAGACTGTACGGATGGATCTCGCGCTGATCGGATTCGGGAGAGTGGGGCGCGCGTTCGCCCGGCTGCTGGAGGCCAAGCGGGCCCAATTCCCATTCCGCATATGCGGGATCCATACCGCGCGCCACGGCACGGCCATTTGCCGCGAAGGATTGCCTGCCGAGCCCACCTTCGGGCCCGCCGCGCCATCCGTCGAAGCGTTTCTGGACGCGGTGAAGGCCGAGGTCGCGATTGAAATCACTCCGCTCAACCCGGCAACGGGTGAACCCGCGATCTCGCACATACGGGCGGCCATCGCCCGGGGCATGCACGTCATTACGGCCAACAAAGGGCCGATCGCGCACGCCTGGCACGCGCTCGATGCCGAAGCGCGGGCCGCAGGTGTGGCTCTCTGCTGCGAATCCACCGTGATGGACGGCGCGCCGGTCTTCAACATGGTGCGCAGCAATCTGCCGGGCTGCGAGATTTTGGGCTTTACCGGGGTGCTCAACTCCACCACGAAGATCATCGTCGAGACCATGAGCAAGGGCTTTTCGATGGAGGACGGCATCCGTGAAGCTCAGCGGCTGGGAATTGCCGAGACGGATGTTTCCTACGATATCGACGGCTGGGACTCCGCCGCGAAGGCCTGCGCGCTGGCAAACGTATTCATGGATGCAAGGGTGACGCCGCAGTCGGTGGAGCCGCGCGGCATCGGTCGGCTGACGGTGGAGCGGGTTCAGGCGCTCGCCGCCCAGGGAAAGACGGTGCGCGTGGTGAGCCAGGCCAAACGCACGCCCAAGGGAGTGCGGATTCGCGTGCGCTCCGTCGTGCTGGATGCCACAGACCTGCTGGCTGCGGTTCCGGGCACTTCGAACCTGCTGCTTCTCCACACCGACCTGATGGGCACGGTGGGAACGGTTTCGATCAATCCCGGCGTCGAGCAGACGGCTTACGGCCTGTTCAGCGATTTGGTGGATATCGCGCGGGCGTAAGGGTAGGGAAGGGAGGGGGCGGCCAGCGGCGTCCCGGCCCGCCCCTGCAGATAAGGTATTCTGATCGAAAAAGCATGAGCGTAAACGGATTCCTCGCCCGGGAATGGAGCGTCCTGCGCAGCCTGAAGACTCCGGAAAAGATCCAGCGTTTTCTGGATGTCGAGATCGCTTATAACAAGGAGCCGGACGGGACGACCTGCCGGTCGCCGCGGCGCGTTCTGCGCGACCGGGTGGCCCACTGCCTGGAGGGCGCGCTGTTCGCCGCCGCCGCCCTGCGCGCGCAAGGCTATCCGCCGCTGCTGCTTGACCTGGAGGCGGTTCGCGACGACGATCACGTGCTGGCCATTTTCAGGCAGCGCGGCCACTGGGGCGGGATAGCGAAATCGAACTACGCGGGTCTGCGTTTCCGCGAGCCGGTTTACCGAACGCTGCGCGAGCTGGTCATGTCCTATTTCGAGCACTACTACAATCTCTCGGCGGAGAAGACGCTGCGGCGCTACTCGCGGCCGGTGAACCTGGCGCGGTTCGATGGAATCCACTGGATGACAGCGGAGGAAGACCTGTGGGTGATTTCCGACTACCTCTCCACGATCCCGCATACGCCGCTGCTGCCGCGCTCCGTGAAGCTGGCCCGGGTGGATGAGCGCCTGTACGCGGCCGGGCTGGTCGGGGCGGTGCAAACGGCGGGTTCCGCGGGAGGGGCCGGCCGGGGCCGCAAGACGCGAGCCTCGTAGCCGGAGAGGCGCGCTCGCTACGGTCAGTGGCCGATCCGGAGTTCGTCCACCCTCAGAGCTGGGGTGTGCTCGGGAAACCGCGAGTTGTTCGTGGTCACCGCAAGCGTGACGGACCCGGCGGCGGAGTAAAGCGACGAGATCGGGAACGAGGCATCGCAGGAGTTCTGCGAATAGTTGATGCGCCCGTCTACCTTGCGGTGACAACGGCTGTCGCCGGCGAATGGATCCGCGGCCGAAGGATCGACGATACACTCCCAGTCGCGATGGCCGGTCTTGGCATCCACGACCTCGACTTTAAACTTGTGCTTCCTCGCGGCCGTGTCCCAGAAGACATAGGCCTGATACCACTTATCAGGGTTTTTGAAGTCGATATCGTCCGGCAGATTAATGCCGGCGGCGCACTCCTCGACAATGGAAGCGCGCGAGTTGTCGTCCGTAGCGTGGCAGACAAAGGCGCCGTCCTTCCGGCAGTTCGCATATTTCTGGTAGTAGAAGCCCACATAGGCGGGGGAGGACCAGGAGTAATCCCGCTGGAATCCGTACTCGAGCGTGCCCATATAGCAGTGGTTATTGCTGTAGAAGACAGCGCTCAAAGCGCCGGGGGCGGAAAGCTCCGGATACCACGAACCGCGAAACGCCAGGCCGCGCATCCGTTCGCTGCCGGCGGTGCTATAAACAGCGCCGACGGCAGGGGTGGTGATCTGACGCGGGCCCTCCAGCCTGGCGCCGTCCGCGTACCAGAACGGCGGCGGAGTTCCGCCGTGCGGCCGCGGCGCTTCGTTGTTGCGGCAGCCCAACTGGTCGTCCATGCTCTCCCCGGGGGCGAACGTGCCCGGAAGATAGAAGAGATTCGAGTGTTTTCCGAACACCTGCTTTGCATCGGCCCGGTAGTTGAAATGGAGCGGCGTCGCCACCTGTTTCCACTCGGGTGAGTCCTGGCACAGCGCCAGGGGCGCGCAGGCAAGCAGGAAGAGGGCGGGCAGGGTGGGCGTTCTCATGAGCCGGCGGGCACGATTTCGATTTCGACGGGCGGAAGCTGATGCCCGTCGACCGAAACCTGGAGTGTCTGTTTGCCAAAAACGCCCTCCGGCGCCGGCACATTGACGTGGTAGAAGCGCGACAGAGGGTTGACGCAGAACGCGGGCGAGTGCGCGACGGGGCGGCCGGCGATGGTAATCCCGAGGCTGCCGATGTCGCGGCACTCCTCCAGACTTAACTGCATGATGCCGGAGGTAATGATGTTGCGGGTGAGGATGTTGCGGCCGTCCGTGACCGCTACGAGTCGCGGAGCCACGGGAGGGCGCGGCACAACACTTACACGGACCGGCTCGGAAACGGGCCGGCCGTCGAAATGCAGCACGAGATCGTGTTCGCCGGCCGGCGTCTCTTCGAGCACCTGGATGTTGATCTGCCTCGGCTGACCGGCGCCTGCGGGCCCGAGATAGCAGGGCGGCGCGGGCGTGGATCCGATGGACGCGGATAGCCGGGTCAGGCAGCAGCACTCGGCGGGGATTCCGGTGGCATACAGGGTGGCGAAGCCCATAGGACCGCCCGCGACGAGAGTGCGCCCGCCGCCGGCAGCGGCAACCGAAACGATGCGGGCTGAAACCGGGCCGCCCGGCGGTGTGCTCGCATCGGGTTTCTTCATTGTTAGCCAGAGGTAGGGGGAATCGGCGCCCTCGCGGCAGACGACCCGCCAACCCTTGTCTCTTGCGTATGCATACAACTCATCGCTGCGAACCCAGCAGCCGACCCACGTATCGCAGCGGCTTTCGGCCGGCGGGGCGCCGTTGAAATGGCCGATGAAGACGCCGCCCGGCCTGAGCGCGCGCAGAGTCTCATCGAGATAGCGGAAGATCACAGCCCGGTCCGGAATGTGCTGGAACACGGCATAGGAGTACGCGAGTTCAAAGTACGAGTCCGGGTACGCGCTCAGGTCGCTGTTTTCCGCTACGGTAAAGCGAGCGTTGGGAATGCCGCGCAGCTTGTCCCTGGCGATCGCGATCATTTCGGGCGAGATATCGACGCCGTGTATCTCGCGGCAGTTGGCGGCCAGTGAGAACATGAGCCTGCCCAGCCCGCATCCGATTTCCAAAAAGCGGGATTCCGACGGGGGCGCCGGCAAGAACACGTAATCGCGGCGGACCCTGGCGATAATCTCCGGCGCTCCGCTGTAGAACTCCGAGTCGGGCTGATCGCATTTCTGGCATGCCACGTAATACTTGGCATTCTCCGCCGCCCGCGCATCCCAATCGCGGCGCATGCGCGCAACGACGTCCGCGTTCTTCATGATCCAAAGGTTAGCATGCCGGTATCAGCGCGGAGACCCAGGGCATTCCATTGACGGTGCAAGCGTGATATTGTGCCCCGTATGAATCGCCGGTCTTTCTTCCGTTCTGTCGCTGCTGTTCCCGCGTTTGGCTCCGCCGCGCTTTCGGCCGCACCCGCGGCGCCCGCGAAGATGAAGATCACCAGGATCCGGTATTACCGCGACCCGAACTCGCGCCCCATTTTCAACCAGGCAAGCCACGTGGTCACTGTCGAAACCGACGCCGGCATCACGGGTATCGGCGAAGGCGGCACGAAGGAGGCCGTCGAGCAGTGCGCCGCGATGCTGATCGGTGAGGACCCGTGGCGCACCGACCGCCTGTGGCAGCTCATGTACCGCGGCTTCTTCTACCCGGCCGGGCGCGAAAAGCTGCACGCTCTGGGCGCGCTCGACGTCGCGCTCTGGGACATCAAGGGCAAGGCGCTGAACGTGCCGGTGTACGAGCTGCTCGGCGGCCTGGCGCGCGACCACGTCGAGTGCTACTCCACTTCCTTCCCGCGCAAGGGAAGCGCGGCGGAGACGGCGCGCGCCTGCATTGAGGCGGGCTTCCGCGCTTATCGCATCTCGGTCGCCGGTTCCGAACGCGAGGGATTCGACTCGCGTCAGATCGTGCGCAGAACGGCCGAAAACTGCAAGGCCATACGGGAGGCCATCGGCAAGGACGGCGACTGGGCGATCGACTACCACACGCGCCTGGATCTGCCGGACGCGGTCCGCCTCAGCTCGCTGATTGAGGACCTGGAGCCTTTCTTCTGTGAAGACCTCGTCCGGTCGGAGAACCCGGGCGTGTACCGCACGCTGCGCCCGCTGGTGAAAGTTCCGATTGCGGTCGGCGAGCAGTTCGGCGACCGCTGGGACGTCAACGAACTGGTGGAGCAGCACCTGATCGAATACTCGCGCGTCAGCATTCCGAACTGCGGCGGTATCACGGAATTTATGAAGATTGCCGCGATGTGCGAGACCCACTATGTGGGGCTGGTGCCGCACTTCACCGGGCCGGTCTCCACGGCGGCGCTCGTACATGCGTGCAGCGTGTTTTCAGGTCCGGTTGCGATGGAAATGGTCGGCGCAGGGCCCGCGGAGATGCCGCACCTGCCTCAGTGTCTCGATTTCCGCAATGGGAAGCTCTGGCCCAACCGGAGGCCGGGGCTGGGGGTAACGTTCGATCCCTCGAGGCTCCAGATGATCGCCGAGATTACGGAGCATGCCGCGCCGATACCGATGTTGCGGCGGCCGGACGGCTCGCTCACAAACTGGTAGCGGTTAGTGTATGCTGGACAGCGGCCCATTAAGGAGGGCAAGAAAAAATGATGCGGCGTTTCCTTGTAGTTTCCACGATGCTAATTTTCGGGACACTGTCCCTGTTCGCGAAGCCCAATTTCACCGGCACCTGGAAGCTGAACGTATCAAAAAGCGATTTCGGCCAGATGCCCGCGCCGGACAGCATGACTTCCACGATCACGCATGCGGATCCCGATCTCACTGTTGCGATCAAGCAGTCCAGTGAGCGCGGCGATTTCGAGATGGAAAACAAGTACACCACTGACGGAAAGGAGTGCGTCAACCGGTTCGGTCCCGCCGAAGTAAAGAGCACCCTGAAGTATGAGGGTGAAACGCTTGTCATTGTAACCAAGGGCCAGTTCGGCGATTCGGAATTCACCATGACGGACAAGTGGACGGTTTCCGAGGACGGCAAAGTTCTGACCATCCTGCGGCACTTTGCAAGCGAGATGGGTGAAGGCGACCAGAAGCTTGTTCTGGAGAAGCAGTAACCGGTTGCGGCCCGCTGAGTTGGGCACGAAGTAGAGGGTACAAAGTGACGCGGCGTTTGCTTGGAGTTACTACCATGCTCATCGCCGGGGCACTGTCCCTGCTCGCGAAGCCCAATTTCAGCGGCCACTGGAAGCTGAACGTATCAAAAAGCGATTTCGGCCAGATGCCCGCGCCGGACAGCCTGACGCAGACGGTCACGCACGCGGATCCCAATCTTACCGTCGCGATCAAGCAGTCCGGCGAGGGCGGCGAAATCGAGGTTGAAAGCAAGTACACCACCGACGGCAAGGAGTCCGTCAATCAGGTTGGTCCCGCCGAGGTAAAGAGCACCGTCCAGTATGACGGTGAAACGCTTGTAATTGTATCCAAGGGGCAGTTCGGCGATACGGCATTCACCATGACGGACAAGTGGACGGTTTCCGGGGACGGCAAAGTCCTGACCATTGTGCGGCGCTTCGAGACCGACAGGTGGGAAAACAACCAGAAGCTTGTTCTGGAGAAGCAGTAAGGCCAATCCCTACAGGAACGGTCGCCCTCAGTTCCGGCCGGCGTTCAGATTGTTGTAGTTCAGCATCGCGTTGAACACCAGGAAGAAGCTGCCCTGCGTCTGCTGCCGCCACATCGGGTTGTTGGCGAACAGCACGATATGCCCTTTGCCGAGCGGCACGTCGATCACTGCCGGGCGGTTCGCCAGCTCTCTGGCTCCGGCCAGCATGCCGGCCACAAGCAGGTCTTTCTCCTCCGCGAAGCGAAGAACCACGCGCGGCTGCTCCGGAAGAGAAGGCAGCAAGGCACGGACCGGCTCCAGGTATTCCTCCGGAATTGGCGGCTCCTCGCCCGGCTTTAGCTCCGGCTGCGGCTCGGGTGGGACGTAGGGCCGGCCCTGGGGGATGTCCGGGTCCGCGGCGCTGCCGCGCCCGCTCGGACGTGGAGTCTGCGAACCGGCGCCAGGAGCCCGCACCAGGCCGCCGGTGGTGCTCACCTGGAACACGGGGGACTGGTTGAAGTACACCGCCAGGCGGCTGCCGTACCCATAGGCGATAGGGCTCTTGGCGTCCGCGACCACGGTGTTGTATACGCCGCCGTGCGCCTGCAAGTCGCGTGTCTGCACGATGGAAACGGAATCGATCAGGCCATATTCGATGGGAATCGACGCGTTGTTCCCGATGGTGATGAACAAGCCGCCCGCCTCGACGAACCTCTTCACGTTCAGAAGTCCTTTCAGTCCCATGCCGCCGCGCATGTCGTCGGTTTCATCCGGCGAGGTCCCGAGATTCGGCGTCAGCGCGGATTGCTTCCACGGAATCGGGTCGCCGCGCACAGGCAGCCCGTTGACGATTCTCTGCGCGGACCCGCCGACCGGCCCGAACAGGATCACGTCGTAATGCGCGCGCAGGTCGGGAATCGTCCGGAGCTTCTGGTCCGAGATGTAGGAGTAGGGGATGCCGAGGCCGTCGAGCGCCAGCCGCACCCAGCCCTCGTTCTGCGTGCTGATCCACG
This sequence comes from Rhodospirillales bacterium, assembly GCA_050261015.1. Taxonomy (GTDB): domain Bacteria; phylum Acidobacteriota; class Terriglobia; order Bryobacterales; family Bryobacteraceae; genus Fen-330. Next base: position 95,259 of record JBLNCW010000028.1, read on the forward strand.
TGTGAACAAGCGCGATGCGCGGCACGGCAAGTTCGTGCGATCTTACCTTCGGAAGCGCATCCACCGCATACACCGTCACGCCCAGCCCGCTTGCGGCCGCCTCGATTTTTCCGCGCAGGTCCGCCGGGTTGCCCTGGGTTCTGATGATGAACGAACCGGGGGCGAACTCCCGCCCGGCGGCCTTGAGCGGCTCTTCGGCGGCTTCGATCTGCACGTCCTTGAGGCGGAAACGCAGCGCCGCCAGCGTATTATCGGCGTTGTGGTTGATGAGATAAGCGGCGGGAGAGGCCGGGCCGCGGATCCCGCCGGGCGCTTTCGCCGTCCCGTTGACCAACGACATCGGCGCCTTCAGGATGGAGGTATCGGCGACCCGCACGGTCCGCACGTTGCGCAGCGCGCCGAGAGACCAGCCGGTGTCGTCGTACGGCTGCGTATCCGCCGGGTTGTAATACTGCGTGTCGAGCAACATGTCGGCCATGCGGCTGTAGGGCTGATCCATGCGGATCACATAGCTGCCCGCGGGAAAGCTCAGTTTCTTTTCGTCCTTGCCTTCCTTGACCGCGACCTCGATGGGCTTGTCCGCCCTGTGAACTTCCACGCCCTGCAATTTGAGCAGGTTTACCAGCGCGGCGCACTCGCCCGGCCGAGGATCGTCGCCCGGGATCACCCACGCCGCCGGCCCCTCGGCGGTCGCTTTCGCCACCGAGCGCTTGCTCTTCAGATAAAAATTCTCGAGGAACCGCTGCCGGCCCGACGCCACCATGTTCATGCCGAACAGGATGGCGCTCTGCTGCAAGTTGATGTTGTTGCGAATGGACCATTTCACTTTCGGCAGCGGCGGATTGGGACGGTACCATGCGCGGGTGGTCTGCGCCGCGGGCACTGTGCGCTCGAGCGTGTCCGCGCCGCGCCCGCCGAAAGTTTCGTAAAAGCGGCCGATCGCGTTGTGCCCGTTCGCAACGTAAAACATGTAATTGGCGGCCCAGCCGTCGTAAAAGCCGTGCGTCCATACGCCGGGCACGCCGCGCTTGGTCATTTCGTTGACCTCGTGGTAGGCCAGTTCCTGCCACTCGTTGATCACGATGGGATCGAGCCAGGCGTTGTACGGGCCGAGGCCGGTGGAGATGTACAGGAACGGCACCGATTCGTGCAGGTCGTGCAGCACCGTCGGATGCCATTCCAGAAAGGACTTCATCAAATTTCGGCTTAAGGCCAGCGATAGCGCCATGCCGTCGCGGTTGTTGTCGTGCGCGACGTATCTGCCCCAGTAGATCAGGTTCGGCGCGGCCTTCCCGGGATTCGCCTTGCGGTAATTGTAGATGTCCACCTGCTTGTCGTGGCCGTCAACTTCAATGAGCGGGGTGATCAGAACGATGAGGTTCTTGCGGATGTTCTGAATGAAAGGGGAGTCCTCGACCGCCAAACGGTAGGCCAGTTCCATGAGCATTTCAGGCGATCCGGTCTCGCTGGAGTGTATGCTGCCGGTGGCCCAGTACATGGGGAGCCCCTCGGCGATCAGCCGCTTCGCTTCCGCATCCGGCAGCCCGCGCGGATCGGCGAGCCTGGCGGTGATCTCCTTGTACCGCGCCAGCCGGGCGATGTTGGCCTCGTCGGAGACCGCTACGAGGATCATCTCACGGTCTTCCTCCGTCCTCCCCATCGAAAAAACCTTGACCCGCGGCGTAGCTTTTTCGAGCGCCCGCATGTAACTGTAAATATCTTTGGAGTAAGTCAGTTTTTCCGGCGTGCCGATTACATAGCCCAGGTGCTTTGCGGGCGTGGGTACCTGTTCGGAGGCCGGCAGATGGTCTACCAGTTCGGTAAGGAAAAATTTCTCGGTGGTGTACTCGCGGATCTTCGCGGTGTAGGCCTCGTCGAGAGGCTGCGAGCCAGGATTCTGGCCAAGGGCGAACACCGCCGCGCCGAGCAGCAGGAGAGGCGTTCTGAGCATTGACATATCATGCCACAGATCACCGGACTCGCTGCTATGATAGGCATCACGCTATGACCACTTTGACCGAGTTGGGATGCAGTGTCTGCGAGCGGCGATGGGACCCGCGGCAGCCGCGCAATGTATGCGAGTGCGGCGGCCCGCTGCTGGCGCGCTATGACCTGGATCTTGCCCGTCGGAGCTGGAGTCGCGAGTGGATCAAGAACGGCCCGCCGAGCATGTGGCGCTACGCTCCGGTGCTGCCCGTGCGGACGCTGCAAGCGATCGCGTCTCTTGGCGAGGGCATGACGCCGCTGGTAAGCGCCCGCCGTCTCGGCCAGCGCCTGGGCGCGCCGCAGCTTTGGATCAAGGACGAGGGGCAGAACCCGACGGGCTCGATCAAGGCGCGCGGCTTTTCCTGCGCGGTTTCGATGGCAGTCGAGCTCGGTATTGGCAAGGCGGCGGTTAGGTCCGGGGGGAACGCGGCGAGCGCGCTGGCGGCGTACGCGGCCGCGGCGGGCATCGAGGCGCAAGTCTTTTTGACCGGCGAGGCGCGGCAGCCGGATTTCGTCGCGTGCAGGGCCGCCGGAGCGCGGGTGACGCAGGCCGGCGGCGGGACGCCCGAGGGCTGGTTCGACATGAGCGCGCTTTGTGAGCCGTACCGCGTCGAAGGCAGCAAGACGATCGGCTACGAGATCGCCGAGCAGATGGACTGGCGCCTGCCGGACGCCATCCTCTACCCTACCGGCAGCGGCGCCGGGGTGATCGGCATGTGGAAGGCTTTTTCGGAAATGGAAGCGCTCGGCTGGATCTCCAGCCGGCGGCCGAAGCTCGTCGCGGTGCAGGCGGAAGGCTGCTGCCCGGTGGTGCGCGCGTTTGAAGCAGGAGCACAGCACTGCGAGTTTTTCGAGAACGCCGCGACACTGGCGGGCGGGATCCGCGTGCCCAAACCGGCGGGGGATTTCCTGATCCTGCGGGCGCTGCGCGAGAGCGGCGGGACGGCGCTGGCGGTAAGCGACGCCGAGATGCTCGACGCCGGCGTGGAGCTTGCCGCTCTCGAAGGCATTTTCCCGTCGCCGGAAGGCGCGGCCTGCGTCGCGGCGCTGCGGAAGCTTCTGGCCAACGGCGTTCTTACCGCCGGCGAGCGCATCGTGATCTGCAACACCGGTTCGGGGTTGAAGTACCACGAGGCGTACTCCAAGCGGTTCCCCCAACGTGCCGTTTCCGAGGAGGATAAGCTCGGCGGCCTGATCACCCCGCGCTAAGCGTGATTGGAACGGCCTACACCTGGATGGTGAACGCTGCGCCGGTCCGGGTGACCGGGCGGTAAAGCGTATCGCGCTCGACGGGCTCGCGCCCCGCCTCGCGGATCAGCCGCAGCAGTTCGCTGCGCCGCAGCGACTGGCTGGTGGTTGCGCCCGCGTCGTGGTAGATTTTCTCCTCCACCACCGTGCCGTCGATGTCGTCGGCGCCGAACCGCTGGGCGATCTGCGCGATGCGCGGCGTCATCATCACCCAGTACGCCTTGATGTGCGGCACGTTGTCCAGCATGAGGCGCGCCACGGCGATGTTGCGTATGTCATCGAATCCCGTTGTGGGCGGGATGTGTTGCAGCGGCGTGTTAGCGGGATGGAAGGCCAGCGGGATGAACGCCACGAGCCCACCGGTTTCGTCCTGCAACGCACGCAGTTTCAACAGGTGGTCCACCCGGTCTTCCTCGTTTTCGATGTGGCCGTAGAGCATCGTGCAGTTCGAGTGCAGCCCGAGCCGGTGCGCCGTGCGCGCCACTTCGATCCACTCCTCGCCGTCGATCTTGTGATCGCAGATCACGCGGCGCACGCGCTCCGCGAAGATCTCCGCGCCGCCGCCCGGCAGGGACTCCACGCCGGCATTGATCAGCCGCTGGATCGTTTCGCTGTAGGAGATTTTTGTCCGGCGCGCAAGGTAGGCGATTTCGACCATCGTGAGCGCTTTCAGGTGGACCTTGGGGAAGCGCTGCTTCAGCCCGCGAAGCATCTCGCAATACCAGTCGAGCGTGAGTTCCGGGTGCAGTCCGCCGACAATGTGGAATTCGGTGACGTCTTCCGTCCAGCCGCGCCCCGCGGTCTCCCAGACCTGCTCAAGCGACATCGTGTAGGCGCGCGGGTCTTTCGCCCTTTTTCCGAACGCGCAGAGACGGCAACTGGCCACGCAGACATCGGTGGGGTTGATATGCCGGTTTACGTTGAAGTAGGTGACGTTGCCGTGCATCCGCTCGCGGACGAGGTTTGCCATCCAGCCTACGGCGAGGATATCGTGCGAGCGGTAAAGTGTGATTCCGTCTTCGGCGCTGAGCCGCGCGCCCGCCGTCACCTTTTCGCAAATGGGTTCAAGCTTCGGGTCTTCAAACGTAATCTTCATTCAGGTCCCAGCGCGGAGCAGAAGGATATCGGCCGCCCAAAAAAGAAAGAATAGCACGCTGACGTAGCCGTTCACGGTAAAAAAGGCCGCGTTCACGCGCGACAGATCGTTCGCTTTCACCAGGCGGTGTTCGTAGATGAGCAGGGCGGCGACGGCGGCGATGCCGGCAACGCTCAGAGCGCCGAGATCGAAGGCGCGTTCGAGCGCAACCAGGCACCCCAGCATCGCCGCGTGAAATCCGCGCGAAATCCAGAGCGATGCCGCGATTCCGAAGCGGCTGGGATAGCTGAACAGCCCCTCGCTGACGTCAAACTCGTAATCCTGGCAGGAGTAGATGATGTCGAAGCCCGCCGTCCACAGCATCACCGCCGCGGTGAGCCACAGGATGCGCGGATCGAGCGAGCCGCGCATGGCAATCCACGCCGCGGCGGGGGCGATGCCAAGACACAGGCCGAGCACCAGGTGCGACGCCGTCGTGAACCGCTTGGTGAACGAGTAGAAGAAGACAATCGCCAGCGCCAGGGGCGCCAGCCGGAAGCAGAGCGGATTCAGCGCGCGGGCGGCCAGCAGGAAAACCAGCGAGGAGAGCGCCACGAAGCTCCAGGCGAAGGTCGTCGATACAAGGCCCGTTGGGATGTGGCGCGAGCGCGTGCGCGGGTTTTTCGCGTCGATCCCGGCGTCAATGACACGGTTGAACGCCATCGCCGCCGAGCGCGCGGCCACCATCGCCACCACGATCCAGCTCAGCTTCCAGGCCAGTTCCGGCGGCGCATAGCCGGATTCGCGTATGGCAAGCAGCGCTCCGGTCGCGGCAAACGGCAGTGCGAAAATCGAGTGTTCGAACTTGATCATCTCGAGCGTCAGCCGGAGCCGGCTAAATATCGATGCCATGCCTGTTATCATTCTATTTCATGGTGCGTTGGACACTACCCGCCGCCTGTTTCGCGCTCGCGCTCGCGCTATCGGGCTGCGGCCCTAAAGCCGTTACTCTTGACGAGTACCAGACGACGATTGTCACATTCCCGAACGGAAAGAGCGTGCGCGCGGAAATGATGTTGAAGGATATGGATCTAATGCGCGGGATGATGTTCCGCGACTCGCTCGCGCCCGACCGCGGCATGCTGTTCTTCCACGCGCGCCCGGACAATTACAGGTATTGGATGTACCAGGTCCGCATCCCGCTCGACATTATCTGGCTGGACCGCGGGCGCCGCATCGTTGAGATCTCGGCGAACACGCCGCCCTGCACCAGCTCCAAGGCCAGCGATTGCCCGCTCTACGGCGGGAATTTCGAAGCGCAGTACGTGCTCGAACTCGCGGGGGGCATGGCGGCCAAGTACGGTTTGCGGGTGGGCGATACCCTGAAGTTTTAGTCCCAAAGGTCTTTTATATGATTCAGGAAAAAATGAAGGCGCTGCTTGAAGCGGTCCGCTCCGGCACGATGGATATCGATACGGCGATGGAGAGAATCCGGCACCTGCCGTTCGAGGATCTCGGTTTCGCCAAGGTCGATCATCACCGCGCGCTGCGCCACGGCATGCCGGAAGTCATCTTCGCGAAGGGAAAGACGCCGGAGCAGGTGGCGGGGATCGCCGGCCGGCTGCTCAAACAAGCGCCGAACATCCTGATCACGCGCGCTGATGCCGCCACCGCCGCGCGCGTGCGCGAGGTTGCACCCGATGTCGAGTATTTCCCGCTCTCCGGCGCCCTGCGCGTCTGGTGCGACAAGACCATTCACGGGAAGGGCCGCATTGCCGTCATCTCCGCCGGCACCAGCGACATTCCGGTTGCCGAGGAGGCGCAGGTGACGGCCGAGGTGATGGGCAACGAGGTCGAGGTAATCTACGACATCGGCGTGGCCGGCATTCACCGACTGATGAACAACCGCGAGCGGCTGATGCAGGCGCGCGTGGTAATCGTCTGCGCCGGCATGGAGGGGGCGCTGCCAAGCGTGGTCGGAGGCCTGGTGTCCTGCCCGGTGATCGCCGTGCCCACTTCGGTCGGCTACGGCGCGAGTTTCCAGGGGCTCGCCGCGCTACTCGCCATGCTGAACAGTTGCGCCAGCAATGTCGCCGTGGTCAATATCGACAACGGCTTCGGCGCAGGGTACGTCGCCAGCCTGATCAACCGGCTTTAGTTGCGGCTCTGTTCCCGCCCGGCGTTCACCGGAAGCTTTTCTTGTAAAACAAATCCATGCCGAAGCGGCCGTCCTGCTGGCGGATTCCGACGGCGGACCAGCGGGGGTTGATTGCCCATTCGGCGCGGATGGTCTGCGGGTTGGCGTTCGTCAGGGTCTGGACGTAAGTGAAGGTGAAGTTCGTCGAGATCTGCTGCTCCAGGGTGATTTGAGTCTCCGGAGTGACGGCGGTCCCGATCACCTGGGGGTTGATCGTCAGTTGAGAGATTCCGAACAGGCGCTGGAGGCGCCCGGCGACCGGGTTCGCAATGGCCTGGCTCAGCACCGCCGAAGCGCCGAGTTGCTGGAAGCTCGGTTGGGGCGCAGCGGACTGCTGCCTGGCTGCTACCAGCGGATCGCTGCTGAGCGTCTGGCCCGTCGCGAGCAGCCCGACGACGTCGGAAAACAGCAGCGGCGGGTCCGATGAGTAGGACAGCTTGAGGCGGTCCGCCGGCCCCGAAACCAGTACGGTGACGTTGACGCCCCGGGCCCTTGTTTCGAGGGCCACGTCCACGATGGGTTCGATCCGCTGCGGATTGAAGAACGAAATGGCGCCGCGGCTCACCGTGTACCTGTTGCCGAAGAACAGGATTTCGCCCTGGGTGAGGGTGATGCGGCCGAGCATGCCGGGCTGGCTGGGTGTGCCGCGCACGTGCAGGTTGCCCTCGGCCTGGAGGTCCTGAGTGAGCGCGGAGAAGAACTGGACGCCGGGCACGGTGTCGATGCGCACGTCCAGGCGCATGCCGCCGAGCAGGCCGGTCTGTACCGCGGGCGGGGCGGGCCGCGGAGCGCCGGGCGCAAGCAGCGCGCCGAGATCGGTTTCCAGGCGCAGCACGACTTCGAGGACGCTTACGTTGCCGGAAAGCACGCTGCTATCGGTGGTTCCGACGAGCGCCAGTTTCGCGTTCACTTTGGTGGAAACCTGCCTGGGGTAATCGATGCGCACCTCCCGCGCGGTCGCCTGAAGGCGGAAGTCGGTGACCGGCCCGCCGTAGTGTACAAGGCCGCTGAGCGAGACCGCGCCGCCGCCGGTCTCTCCCGTTATGTTCTCAATCACGGCTTGCGTGCCGCTGAAAAGAATCGTGCCGTTGGCGTTTGAAATGCTGTTTGGAAAATCGGCGACAGTGAGCGAGGCGTTTTGGAGTAGCAGCTTTCCATTTACGTCCGGCTTGGATAGGGTGCCCCGAACGGCGGCATCCAGGAGCGCCGCGCCGGAGGAAGAGATGTCCGGGTTGAACATATTCAGAAGCTCCAGCCCGATGCGGCCGGAGGCCTGAAAATCGAGGGCGTTCCCCTGGTTCAGAAACATCGCGCCGGAAAGCGCGAGCGAGGTTGAAGGGCCGGAGAGGCGCGCGCGCAGCAAACGGAACTCGGATTGGGACAGCGTGGCCGTGATCGTGCCGTCGTTGCGCAAAATCCAAGGCTGCGCGCCGGCCGCGGGCTGCACCAGCGATCTGAGTTCGAGGCGGCTCAAGACAAGCTTTCCAGACAGATCACGAGGCCGGACGGCGGGGCCGGAGACGCTCAGGCTCCCGGCGATCAGCCCCGAAACGTTTTGCGCGATGCCGCCCAACTGAACGGACGCCAGCCGCGCGATCGTGCCAAGCTCTATGGGAGAAAACGTGAAGTTCGCCTGAATGGGATAGTCGCCGGCCAAATGCCACGCGCCCCTTCCGCGGACGGCGGCGCCGGCGATATCGGATCGCAAATCAAAGGTGAGGTCGGAGCCGCGCGTCTGCGCGGAAACGAGCAGGCTCCCGGCGAGGCGGTTATCGAGCGCGAGGGAGCGGGCCGCGAGCTGCGCGTCCAGGCGTGAGAGCAGGAACGGCAGCGGCGCGCCCATTTGCAAGGTGCCCGCTCCGGCGGCCGTTATCTCAACCACGCCCGAGAGTCCCGGCCGGCGCGTACTGACGGCACAGATAGAGGCCAGTTGAAGCGGGTTGGTGTTGATACGGAATTCGAGTTGCCCGGTTCTAAAATCTCCGGGGCGATGGCGGAAGGTGGCGCTCGCCGCCAGGCGGCCATAGGGTCCGGTCACTTCGGCCGAAGTCAGTTGAAGCACGCCGCCGGTGTAGGAGAGTCTCGCCTGAACGGCTTCAAACGGTTCGCCCCAGGCGGCGCCGTCCCGGATGGCGAAATTGAGGCCGGCCCGCGGGCTGCCGTATGTGCCCGAGACTTCCGCGTTCGCCGCGACCGTGCCGCTCACCGGCAGCGCGGAACGGCCCGCGGCCGCGAGCAGCGATTCCACCGGGGCGTTGCTTAGCGATGCGGAGGCGGAAACGGGGCTCGACGGCTGCGGCTTCCAGTTCACCAGGCCGATCGAGGCGTCCAGCTTCGCTTCAAGGCGCTCTTGACTGAGAACTGCGCCGCGAACAGCCGCCCCTGTGGAGGCCGCCTCGATACCGGCTGTGAGCCGGTCGAATTTCCGCCCATTGACGGTGAAGCTGGTGAGCGAGATGCGGCCCTCGATGCGGGGGTCCGCGAGGCTTCCGGCGATCGTGCCGTCGAAGACCGCCTCGCCTCCGGCGGCGAGTTCAACCGGGAGTGTTCGCGGCGCGGCGGGGGAGATAAGTGTCAGGATGGGCAAAAGGTCGTTGAGATCGCGCGAGACCGCGCGGATGCTCAGCCGGTACCCAATCTCGCCGGAAAAATCGACGCGCGTCGCGGGCAGCGCCAGGAATGAATTGCCGAAGGAAAACCTGCCCGCCGGGCCGTTGTAGGCCGCAACGATGTTGCCGGAGACCGGGATGCCACCGCCTTGCGGCGCGATGCTCAGCTTAGCCTGTGCAACCAACTGGTCCGCGATTGGACTCGCCAAGGGGCCCTCCAGGCGCAGAGGGCCGGACACCGCGCCACTCCAGGCGTGTTGCGCGAGCCCGTAAGCCGCGGCCGCTTCGCGCAGGCTGACGCCGGCCAGCTCGCCTTCCACGACGAACCGCTTGCGGTTGACGATCTCCGCACTGCCCGTGAAACTGCCGCCAAGGGCGGAGATGCGGATGTTGGTGAGCGACACGTTGCCACCGAAAACGCGCACATCGCTCGAAACATTGACGCCGGTGAGACGCACCCCGCCGGCGTTCAGCGCGACGTTGCCGGCGCTGAACTTGGCCCTCACCTCCAGCCCGCGCGGGCCAGTGGTCGCGGTGCCGGTCACGTGTACCGTCCCCGTGCCCAACTGTGGAAGGTTCAGCAGGTTTCTTAGCTCGGCCATCGCGAAATCGCCGCTGAAATGGAACGTGCCTGTGAATGCCTGCAAGTTGGTCAGTGCGCCGGCTGCGTTGAGGGACGAACGGCCCATCACCAGGCGGAGCACTTCAAAGCGGGCCTGGTTGCCGTCAAGTGACGCCGTCGCGTTCACGCCCAGCGGCGGCGTTCCTCGCGTTCTCGCCGCCATCCGGGGCATGAAGGAACGCGCGAGTTCCGGGAGCGCGAGCCGCCCGTTGAGCCGGACGGCGCCGTGTGGCGCGCGGAGGTCGGTGAGCCTGGCTGAGGCTTCGAGGTGCGAGTCCGGCGCATCGAAGCGGGCGTTCGTAATGGTGAGCGCTTCGCGCGTGACTTCGAGTGGAATGTCTACGTTTACCGGCAGGGTCGGATTGCCGCCGGTGGCGAGATGGACGGGCGCGGCGGTAATTCCGCCGGTGTAGCGCGGCCCGGCGGAGTGATAGGTGAGCCGGGCGCTGAGGTTTTCGCCGCGCACATCGAGCGGTGTCCGCCGGTCGGCAACGGACAGCAGGCCGCCGGACGCCTCGAACCGCCCGATCGCCATGTTCATTATGGTTTCGAGCGGGGGACGCCCGGTCCGAACGCCGGATTCGGGCAGATTGTTGGAGCCGTCCGGCTCGACGAGTATGTGGATCTGGGGCTGCTCGACGACTAGCGACTGAATTGCGAGCTCTCGGAGGAGCGCCGCCCCCGCCTTCAGTTCGATTTCAATGCTCTTGGCGCGAAACAGCGGCGGCGCGCCGGGCGGCTCGGTTCCGTGCAGCACAAAGTTGGCGAGCTGGGCGCCGAGGCGTGCCGGGAACAAGGCAAATTCACCGAGTTCGGCGCGTCCGCCGGTGGCTTCCCCGATCCCGGCGACGACGCGGTCGCGAGCGAAATTGCGGAACCACGGCGTACTCACCACGACGATCACGGCAACAAAGACAAACAAGATCGCGGCGAGAATTGCAGCAGCGGCGATGACGGCAATCTTCTGCGCACGGCTCATCGAAAAGCCTCCTCGAAAAAGCGGATTTGCGCGCTCGCGCGGGCCTGTTTCAGCCACGCTTCCATCTGCTCGTCGACTACGGCCGCCTGCGAACCCGTCTGCCCGCCGTTGGCCAGCGGGTGAAAACGGTAGTCCGTGAAGCGAAGCGTAGCGAGCTGCCGGTTCAAATACGCAAGCAGGTACGATTCGGTGATCCCGTACTCCTCAAGCGCCTTTTGAAACGCCTCTTCCGTGGGGAAGCGTTGGCGCTTGATGTCGGCCAGCATTTTTTCGGCTTCGCCGGGAGCGGGTTCGGAAAACCGGCTGATGCGCATTTCACGGCGGATGAGGGCCTGGTCGACAAGCCGCTCGGCGGCCCGCCGCTTGGAAGAAGGGCTGAAGTCCGGCGCCTCGCGATTCAGAAAGGCGGCTATACGAATTTCATCGAGCACCTGGCCGAGGGTGATCACTTCACTGTCGGCGGTGGCCGCGATGCGGTCAAGCAGCACCGTTTGCACCGCGAGCACAGCGAACAGAACTGCGGCGGCTCCACCCATCAGAACGCCTGCCCGATGGAAATGAAGAACTGGAACCGGCTGATCCGTTTCCTGACTGTTTCCGCAGTGCCCGCCAGCAGCTCCTGGGTGGTGCCTTCCAATCCGATGAACGCCGGCGGGTTGATGTTGTAGGCGAAATCCGCGCGGAAAGGCCCGACGGGCGTGCGATACCGTATGCCGAAGCCGACCGCGTGCACCATGTAGTTGAAGTCCTGGTCGTTTCTCTGGTGAAAGCGGAATGAGATGTCCCTGACGGTGGAGTAGACGTTGCCCATGTCATGGAAGAGCACGCCGCGGATGTTGTTTCCTAGCAGCGGAAAGCGCAGCTCCGTGTTGTGAATCAGAACGGCGTTGCCTCCGATGGGGAACCCGGTGACCAGGTCGCGCGGGCCGGCCTGATTTTCCGGGAAGCCGCGGTGGGAGGCCGCGCCTCCGGCGTAGAATCTTTCGGGCAGCGGAATGGCCTGGTCGCTGGGAATGCCGGGCTCAACGCGGAAGGGCGCCAGCCAGCCGAATTGGATGCGCCGCGCGAACACCAGGTTTTTCCTGAACGGATGGAAGGTGGAGTTGGAGGCGAACAGGCGCGAAAACGTGACCTGAGATCCCAGGAACGTGGGGGCAACGCCCGCATCGAGCGTGTTGAACATGCCCCTGACCGCGTCGATCGGATTGTCGCGGCGGTCGAAAATGTAAGCGCCTGAAACCATACCCACCCGCGTGGGCGACGACAGCAGAGGGATGAGCGCCGGATCGATTTTCACGTTCGAGACGCTTACCCGGCGAAGGCTCAGCGTGCCGAGCACGGTGCTGGACCTGGTGAGCTTCTGCGACATTTGGGCAAAGCCTTCCAGGCGCCGCGAAGTGAACGTGTTGACGTTGATTGCGCGATCGGCGAGCGCGGTGAAGGTGATTTCCCGGGCAGGGACGCCGAGGAACCGGGGCCAGAAGTAGCTCAGCGAGCCCAGTTGCTCCAGGGTCGACGCCCGCCCGACGAAAATTCCGCGATGAGCCAGCCCCCAAAGGTTCTGCCGGGTGATGTCGATGGTGACGCGCGGGCTGAATCCGGCCTGGCCCTCGGGATCGCTCAGCGTGGTCGTGGAGCCGCCGCCGATGCGCGCGATCTCCGCTCCGCCGCCGAGCGCCACGCGGTAGCGGTCGGCCTCTTCCAAGTCGTAGAGCAGGTACTTCCGCTCGGTTTCGCCGTTCGGATTCTGTATGGCCATGCTGACGCGCTCGAAGATGCCGAGGTTGTAGAGGTTCTCCTGGGTGGCGGACATCGCGCTGAGCGACAGCGGGTCGCCCTTTTGGACTTTCAGGTTGAGCCCGATCAGGCTCTGGCGGGTCCTGCGGCTGCCCGTCACCAGGACGTCGCGCACGAACAGGCGGGGCCCCTCGGTGATGGTGTATTCGATGCTGACCGTGTGCGGAGCGGCGCCGGGCCGCATCGACCAGTTGAAGCTGGCGTTGGGAAATCCCGACGCGTTGTACAGCCCGATGATGTAATCGCGGTCGATGCCGACGTTGGTCTCGCTGAACGGCTGGCCGGGAACCGAGGATAGCGAGGCGGTGATTTCGGCCAGGTCGAGCTGCCGGACCCCGTTAATCGAAACTCCGGAAACCAAATACTGCGGGCCCTCGGTGATCCGCACAACCACTGCGAGGTGGCCGCGCTTGCCGCGGTAATTAGGCACGGTGTCGATGGATACCGCGGCCTCACGGAAACCGCTGGCCCGGTAAAGCGCCTCGATGGTCTCCCGGTCGCGGCGCGCGAAGCTCGAGCTGAAGCGGCCATGCCGGAGGCGTATCCGGCCGGCGGGCTCGACGAACATGCGCTCGCGAATCGTTTCGGTGCTGAAGTAGCGGTTGCCCTCGACCATCACGCGGACCAGTTTCTGCCGCTCGCCGAGGTCGATCTTGTAGACTATGTCCTCCCTGTCCAACCCGGTGCGCCGGAACTCGTAGTCGACCTGGGCGTCGAAATAGCCCTGGTTCTGCAAATAGTCGCGGAGGTTTGATGCGCCCTCGGCCAGCAGATCGCGGTCTACCGCGCCCACGGCGAAGATGGGGACGTGTTTTTTCAGCCTGCGCTGGGAGATCTCGGCGCCCAGGGTCTCAATGCCGACCTTGGGCCCGCCGACCACGTTGAACGTGGGGGTCACCTGGTTGGACGCCGCGTTGCAATCCAGGTCCTCGAGCGACACCCGGGCCAGCAGGCGGCCCGATTTCTGATAATGCTGGCGCACGCGCCGCAGCCCCCGGTTGATGTTGTTCTCGGTGGCCGCCCTCCAGCCGAACAGCCCGTGCAAGTCCGCCGCTTCCGCGACTTTTTGGGGATCGATCACCGGGTCGGCCGCGATCACCGGAGGGCGGAGGTCGGCGCGGGGTCCGGGCTCAACGTAGAAATCGATGTTCGCCTGCTGGTGGGAGCTGTGCGCGACCGCCGGCGTGACCTTCGCGCCGCAAAAGCCGTTCCTGCGCAGCAGGCCGGCAATCTGTTCTGCGGCATGGCTGATTTCGTCCGGCGTGAGGGGGCGGCCCAGTTCGAGATCGGTTGCAGCGTATAGCTGGCCGCGCGTGGGCGGCGACTTGAGATCTCCGCTAACCTCCAACCGGCCCACAAACCACTGCACGGCGGTGTGGATGATCACCTCGACGCCGCCATTCACAGCGCGCCCCTCGACGGAAATATCGCTGTACCTGCCCGTGCGGAACAGCCGCCGGATGGCGGCGCGCAGGTCTCTGGTGCGGAACGCGGTCCCCGGCTTCAGGGGAAGCATGCCGGCGAGCTCTTCGGGTTCGAGCGGCTGCTCGGGGGGCTGAAAACGGATGGAAACAATCGTGCTGCCCTCGAAATCGCGCGCGTGTACCTGCTGAGCGGCGCAATTCCCGGGGATTCCCAGAACGGCGAGAAAGGCTGCGGCTCCCCTCCGTAGCACCTTAATTACCAGTGTAGTGCGCGCGGGCGGGTTCTCGTTTGCGCTTGTCGCCGCGCCGCGCTAAGGCACGCTACAGCCAGAGGCTGCGGCGCTTGGAGCGCAGCAGCCAGATGAAAAACGGACCTCCCAACAGCGCTGTGACCACGCCCACGGGAATCTCGGTGGGCGCCAGCACGGTCCGCGCCATCGTATCGCAGATTGCCAGGAACGACGCGCCCAGCAGGAAGGCGCAGGGGATCAGGATGCGGTGGTCCGCGCCCAGCCGCAGCCGCAGCGCATGCGGCACGACCAAACCGACGAAAGCGATCGGGCCGGTAATCGCGGTGATTGAGCCCGCGACAAACGAACCGAGCAGGTACCCGGTCAGGATCAGCCGCGACGTGTTGACGCCCCGCGCCGCCGCCCAGTCTTCCCCCACGGCCATCAGGTTCCACTCGCGCGCCTTCGCGAACACCAAACCGACGGCGGGCAGTACGGCCGCCCCCAACCACGCCAGAGTCGGGTAATCCACCGCGTCGATGCCGCCCATCATCCAGCGCACGATGGCGAACGTCTGGCCGAAAGTGGCGATGTATTGGAGGAACAGGATGCAAGCCAGGCAGATGGTGTTGATCGAAACGCCGGTTAGCAGCAGGGTAAAGGACGACATCCGCCTTCCTTCAGTGGCGATACCGAGCACCAGCATCAGCACCAGCGCCGCGCCCAGGAACGCGCATACCCACACCGCGGGCAGGCGCGCCACTTCGCCCCATCCCATGCAGATGGCGATCACCGCGCCCAGCGCCGCTCCGCTAGAAACGCCCAACGTGTACGGCGTCGCGAGCGCGTCGCGCAGCATTGCCTGGAACAGTACTCCGGCCACGCCGAGCGCTCCTCCCGCGAGCAGAGCCAGCAGCACCCGCGGCAGCCGCGTGTAGAACAGAATTTCTTTGTCGGGAGAGACGCCGGCGAAAGCCTGCTCGAGACTGATCGAAGCCGAGCCCACCAGCGGCGCGATGCACAGGGTGGCGGCCGCGATGCCGGCGGAAACGGCGATCGCCAGCCAAAAGCCCCTTCGCGTGAGCGCCCTATTCTCCATACACGATCCAGGTCTTGCCGTCCGGCCCGCGCTCGACCTGTGAGCGCACGCCGAAGACGCGCAGAATTGTTTCCGGCTCCAGCACCTCGCCCGGCGGGGCATCGGCGGCAATGCGTCCGGCGTTGAGCAGCACAATCCGGTCCGCGAAACTCGCGGCCAGGTTCAAATCATGGGTGACCGCCACCACCAGCAGCCCCTCGCGGCTCAGGTTGCGGAGCAGGCGGTAAATCGCCACCTGGTACTTGATGTCGAGATAGGTGGTCGGCTCGTCCAAGAGCAGCGTTTTGGGCTGCTGCGCCACGGCGGAGGCCAGCACCACGCGCTGGCGCTCGCCGCCGCTCAACGACCGGAAGTCGCGCCCGCGGAAGGCCAGCGTGTCCGTCCTCGCCATGGCGCGCTCGACGGCTTCCCAGTCGTCCGGAGATTCGAACAGGCCGTCGCAGTGCGGCGTCCGGCCCATCAGCACAACCTGTTCGGCGGTGAACGGGAATTCCATTTTCACGCTTTGCGGCAGGAAACAGACCTCCCGGGCGAAGCCGCGGCGCGGCCACTCTGTAACCTCCTTGCCGGCGTACCGGCAGGCGCCCGTGTAGTTGGGCCGCAGACCCGCCATGATGCCGAGCAGCGTGGATTTGCCCGCGCCGTTCGGCCCTGCGATGGCTACAAATTGTGCCTCGGGAAATTCCAGAGTGGCGCCTTCGAGCACCTGGGCGCCGTTGTAGCGCATCCCGACTTCGCGCAGCGAGAACAGGCTCAAAAACCGGCCTCCGGGTGCAGCATTCGGGCGAACGCGCGCGCCGCATCCACCACGCGCGGGCCGGGAACCACGAAGATGTCCGAGGCCACCGCAAAAACGCGTCCGTTTTGAACCGCCGCCAGCGACGGATATCTGCGCCACAGCGCCACCACGGCGCGCTTTTCCTCGTCGGTGACACCCACGGTGTCGGCCATCTCGCCCATGTCCACGATTACCTCGGGGTTCCGCGCCAGCACTTCTTCGAGGCTCACTTTCGAGTACTGCGCCAGCGTGTCGCCGAAAATGTTCTTGCCGCCCGCGAGCGTCATCACTTCGTCGAGATACGATCCTTTGCCCGCCACCACCAGTTCCGCGAGCCGCCCCGGCGCGCGCCCCACAACGAAAACGATCCGCCTCCGAGGCGCCTTTTCAATCTTCCGCCGCACCTCCTCAAGCGATGCGCGGATTCGCGCGTTCAGCGCATCGGCGTCCGCCCGCGCCCCCGCGGCCTCGCCGATGCGGGAAATGGAAGCGTAGATGCCCGCGATGGTCCCGTCATCCACCTCCAGCACCTTCAACCCGAGCGCGGAAAATCTCTCGGCTCGCCGCACGCCGGTGACCTCGGCAATCACCAGGTCCGGACGCAGCGCGGCGATGACCTCCATGTTGGGCTGAAGATAGTTGCCGATCTTGGGCTTGCGCGCTGCTTCGGGAGGGTAGCGGCAGAAGGTCGTGACGCCGGCCACGCGGTCGCCGAGCCCGATCGCGTAGAGCATTTCGGTGATGCTCGGCGAAGTGGACACGATGCGCGCCGGCCCGGCGGCCAGAAGCACCGCCGGGGCCAGCAACACGCAGAACAGCCGCCTCACCATTCCAGGCGCAATCCTCCATGAACGCTGCGCGAGAGCGCGGGGTATCCGAGAACTTCCGCGTAGCGCTGGTTCAACAGGTTCTCCACGCGGAGAAACGGCGTGACGTTGGGGTGCAGCCGCAGCGAGCCGGCCGCGTACATCGCCTGGTATCCGCGATTGCGCGTTACTCCGAACAGGTCCGTATCCTGCCGCTCTCCGACCAGCACCGCCCCAGCCTGCAACATCCACCTCCGCGGCATCAGTGTGATCGATGCCGCTCCCGAGTTCCCCGGCCGCCGCGGCAGTTCCTGACTCGTACCGTTGAACAGGGCGTTGGGAGAACTCGATTGCGTAATTCGGGTCCACATTCTAGTGTAGTTCCCGTTCAGCAATAACCACGGCGCCGGCCTGGCCTGCGCGGCAAACTCGAGGCCGCGGGCGCGGCTCGCCTCGATGTTCTGCCAGGTGGAGGGTATCTCGGTGAAAGCGAACGTGATGAGGTCGCGAAACGAATTGGCGAAGGCCGAGACCTCGGCGCGCACCCTCCGGCCGAAAAACTCCTGCACGATTCCAGCCTCGTAGCTGGTGGTTTTTTCCGGCCTCAGATCGGGATTGCCCACGAACCAGGGATCGCGGGCGAAGTTCTGAAGCAAGGTTGGCTCGGTGATGCCCACTCCGGCGCTCGCGCGCAAATGGGTGGATGGCGTGAGGCGGTAGCTGGCCGCGCCGCGCGGAGCCAGCTTGGTTCCGAACGCGCTGTTGCGCTCCAGCCGCAGGCCGCCGGAGAGAAACAGCCGCCCGGCCACGACCGCCTGCTCGTGCACGAACAGGCCGTGGTTATCGCGGCTCACATCGCGCCCCGTAACCTCTCCGCCCTGCCGCTCGAACGCGTAGCCGAAGACCGTAGCGCCGGCGGAATGCGCCAGCGTTCCCTGGTACTCGACAGCTTTGCGCGAGGTCACGTTCAGAAACGGATCGAACGGGAAGAGCGTTACGGATTGCGTTACCAGCCTCAGACCGGGCGGCGGCGTAGTGTTTGGATCAACCAGCCTCTCGAAGTGAGTGCGCGGCACGGGATGCGTCGTGTCGCGAACCAACGCCGCGATTTCATACGGCCCGTCCATGACGCTGTCCACGAACAGGTCGCGCAGGTGGTGATAGCTGAACGCGACGTGCTGCACGAAGTTGCTTCCGCGCGCGTCCTCCAGCCGGAATCCCGCCGTCGTGTCGCGCGTGGCTTCGTTGGCGTCGAAATCGTAAATGCCGTACCCGACCTGGTTCGGCACGCCCAGCATGGAATCGTAGCTGTGGAAGACGCCGCGCAGCCGCGTGGCGGGCGAAATCTGAAATCCCGCGCTGGCGGTGCCGCTGGTGTTGCGGAAATAGTCGTTCGGATACTCGCCCACGGTGTGGAACTGCTCGACTCCGAGCGCGTAGTCGAACCGCGCCCCAGAGCCGCCGGCGAGGTCCGCCATCCAGCGGTCGGTCTGGAAGCTGCCGCGCTCGTAGGAAAGCGAGCCGCGCGGGCGTTTTCGTTCGGGATCGCCGCGGCGCGTGAACACCTGGACCACGGCCGAGGACGCCTCCGCGCCGAACAGCGCGCTTTGCGGTCCGAGCACGACCTCGATGCGGTCTGCCGCGCCGGTAGTGAATCCCGCCAGGTTGATCTCCCCGCCCGGATCGTTCATGGCGATGCCGTCAACCATGACGAGCGTGCCGGTGCGCTGGCCGCCGCGCGCGAAGACCTGGGTCAAACTGCCGGGCCGGCCGGAACGCGCCACCTGCAGGCCCGGCACGTCGCGCAGCATGTCGCCGAGCATCGGGAACTGGCGGCGCCCGATCTCGGCGCGGCTCACGAGGCTGGCCGCCACCCCGGCCTCCTCGGCCGGAGTCTCGCGCCGCGTGGCCGAAACGACTACGCGCTGGCTGAGCGCGGCGATGGGAAGCTCGATGCGCGCGTTGTTTGAAACAAGTTCCACATGAAGTGTTTCAAAGCCCGGAGCCGACACCGCGGCCCGGCAGCGCGCCGCGGGCAGCGAAAACCGCCCGTCGCGTCCGGTGATGGTTGAATCGCCTCCGCACTCGATGCGGGCGTTGGGAATGGGACTTCCGGAAGGGTCCACCACGACGCCGTCGGCGCCGCAGGCGATACCCGCCGGCAACAGAAGAGAGGCAACAAGAAGAGATCTTGCGCGGAGCATGAGACGTTCTCCCTCGGAACGGAATTCTCATTCACGAGGAACCGGTCTCCTGACTTACGACTCGGCTTATCCCGGAGGTTGGGTTGCCCGGCCTTCCCACTAATCGCAGTGGCCGCGCAGCCGTACCATGTCGCTTACAGTTGCGGGGCAGTGGCGGATTTTCACCGCCTTCCCGTTCATTCCTCGCTGTGTTGAGGGCTGCCGTTATGGCAACCAGCCCCGAGTATAGCAAAACGCGCGGCGAAAGCGGGCAGCCACGGGCAAGTGCTATACTTTGGGGGCGCTTGGACGCCTGCCTTACCTGGGTCAGCCTCGGCACGCAGGTTCTTCAACCGCGAGGAAACCAGTGAAAAACATTTTTGTAGGCAACCTTGATTTCGGCACGACCGAGGAGTCTGTCCGCGAGTTGTTCGAGAGCTTCGGAGAGGTAGAGCAGGTGAACCTCGTTCGCGACAAGTTCACCGGCCAGCCGCGGGGATTCGCTTTCGTTGAGATGACAGACAGCGGGCAAGCCGAGCGGGCTATCGCCGAATTGAATGGCGCGATGCTCGGAGGCCGTGCGATCAATGTGAATGAGGCGCGCCCGAAGCCAGCCGGTGGAAGACCTGGCGGCAGCGGGTTCGGACGCCGCGCGGGCGGCGGCCGGAAGCCGAGGCGACGTGAGCCCAGGTGGTGAGCTTCCACGCGAGCGGAAGGCCATGACGGGAACTATTGTCGCCCTCGCCGCGGATAGCCGCACGGGCGCCATTCGCATGGAGGATGGCTCCTTACTCGCATTTTCGGGCTCGGCCGTCCTGGGCGATTTCGATTCTCTGCAAATCGGCGACAGGGTGAGCTTCGACGCCGAACGCGACAGGTCGCATTACATCGCCGTCCGCGTCTTCCGCGAACCGTTCAGCCTGGGCGGAAAGCACGGCGCCCCGCCGGATCTGCGGTATGCGGGCTTCGACCAGGAGAACAACCTCCGCGTTTACCGGTTCGACGCGATCTCCTTAGGCCGTTCCGTCCGCTATTGCGTCACCGTTGACATGACGCTGCTTCTGAAACACCACATCGGAGTTCAGGAAGCGCCGGCGTTGTGCCTGCGCAAGCTGGCCACAGACTTGAAAAGCGCTTCCGCCTCCGGGCGGCACCGTCTCGACGAGAGCGACCTGGAGGCATTCGCATCCTCCCGCGCGGCTGCCCTGCAGCGCAGGAAACCCAAACAGGCGCCTCGCCGGGGCTCGCCTCCGCCCGGCCCCTTTCAGGACAGCGGAGCGCGTTGAAGCCAGCCGGCGCTGTAGCTATTGAATTACCGCGCGGGCGTCAGCCGGATGGCGCAGCCGCCGCCCGGGGCCAGCCGTAGTTTCAGAACCGTCTTCGCGTTCACCTGGCGCTGCTCCCGCACGGTGTTCTTCGGCTGCTTTGCCGCGTCGGGCGCGTCGGAGTAAATATCGGCCGTGTAGGAACCGCTGCCGAGAAAGCTCAACGGCACGTCGAGCTCGCGCGCATCCCAATCCGTGATGGCGCCTACGTACCACTCCTGCCCGCGCCGCCGCGCTACCGTGATGTACTTCACCGGCTCGCCGTTCAACACGCGGGTCTCGTCCCAGGCCGCCGGAACCGCCTTCAGGAAATCCAGTTCCTTCTGCCCTTCATACGCACCAGGGTAATCGGCCACCATCTGCAAGGCGCTCTCGTAGATGGCGAAAAGCGCGAGTTGGTGCGCGCGTGTGCCCATCGTCATCGGGAAGCGGTTACGCGAAACAAACTCCTCTTTGGTAACATTCTCAAAACCGCCCGGAGTGTAGTCCATCGGCCCGGCAAGCATACGTGTGAACGCGATCGTCACATTGTGCCGGGGCGTGATGCGCCCGCTCCACTTCGCGTACTCCAGCCCCATCACGCCTTCGCGCGTCATCACGTTGGGGTAGGTTCGCCGCAGGCCGTCCGGCTTGTACGCGCCGTGGAAATCGAGCATCAGCTTGTGTTCGGCCGCTTTTTTCGCCACCCGGCGGTACCAGTTCACCATCCACTGGTCATCGCGGTCCATGAAATCGATCTTCACGCCGGCCAGACCCCACTTCTGATAGAGCGGGAACGCTTCATCCATCTGCCGGTCGACATCCGTCCAGTGCGCCCATACCCACAGCCGTACGTTCTTCGACTTCGCGTACTCCAGCAGCTCGGGCATGTTGATGTTGGGATTCGTCTGGGTCAGGTCGGTACCGCTGTCATTCGGTCCGTCCCGGCCGGGAATCCGCCGCGCCCATCCGGCGTCGATCAGCATGTACTCAAATCCGTTGCGCGCGGAGAAGTCGATGTAATGCTTCATCGTCTCCGTATTCATGCCCGGCTTGAAGGAGACATTCCTCGCCACGCTGCCCGACCACCAATCCCACGAGGTCTTGCCGGGTTTGATCCAGGACGTATCGGCAATCGCGCAGGGCGGGTTCAGATTCAGCACGATATTCGATTCCACGAGCCGTCCCGCTTCGGCGCCCATCATCAGCACGCGCCAGGGAGAGTTCATCGGCGTCTGGGTGGAGACCGCCAGGCCGGGCTCGTCCAGGCGCGGGGACAGGCGCGCTTCCAGCGTCCGCGCGTCGCGCCCGGTGCTGAGATAAAGGCCCGCGTAGTTATCGAGGTAGGCTTCGGTGATGGCGAGCCAGGCGGCGCCGGGCACTTCCATCAGCAGCGGCAGCCCTATCAGGTACTCGCTATGCACGCCGCTCAGCGGCAGCTCGAGGTAATCGTCTTCGTAGCTCGTGCGGAAGTTGCGCAGGACGAGCGGAAACGTTCTGCCGTCCTTGGCGATGCGGAACTGCGTGGCCTCGCCCGCGATGCGGATTTCCCGCAGCGCGTTCTGCCGGGGAACACGATACCGGAACGCCGCGCCGTCGTCGTAAGCCCGCGCCTCAATCTCCATTCGCCGCCCGCGGGAACCGGTCTCCTCAACCTTGATCACGATTGCGTTGTAGCGGTTGCGAATCGGGTTGGCTTTGCCGTGCGGCGCCGTCCAGGTCTCGTCGCCCTGCGACTGCTCGGAGCCTGTGATGCGCACCTGCGCCCCGAGCACCTGCGAGCCCTGAATATCGAGGCCCAGGTTCGACCAGTCCACTACCGGCTTCCCACGGAAGCCGGCCCGGTAGGCGAGTTGCCCCGCTTCCGCCGGCGATCTGCCGCTCAAGGTCGCAAAGGCGATCTCCACATCGCCGTTCGGCGATTTGAGCACTACCGGATTGGTCTGGGCCCTCGCCGCGCACACTACGAGTGCTGCGGCGCCGGCAAGCGCCGCGAACTTCCCCTTCTTAATCACGATTGCCTCCGATCCTTAAACCCGGTTGACTTCCGGATGCACCCAGGGCTTTCGATACGGGCGCCGCAACAGGCGGTTGGCCTCTTCGTCGCCCACGACGCGCCCCGCCTTGGCATCCCAGGTCAGCGACCGGTGCAACTGCATCGAAATGTTGGCCAGAATGCAGCAGGCGGTGGAAATATGGCCCTCTTCGATATCGGCGACCGGCTTGCTGCGCGTCTGCATCGCCGCCAGCAGGTCCTTAAAGTGGTAGCGGATCGCCGGGGCCACATGCTTTTCCAGCCGCGGCTCGGTATTGTCCTCGGGATACTTCTCCAACTCGTACTCGACGTCCTTGTGGACGGGCTGTGCGCCTCTTGCCGCCGGGATGTAGTCGTAGCCGTACACACTCGCTTTGAGGGTGCCCCGGTCGCCGTAGAAGATACCAGCCCAGGTGTATTTCGGATCGGGCGGAGCACCCCAGCGGCGCATGTTCCAGACGACGGTCAGATCGTCATACTCGAACGTCGCCGTCTGCGTATCTGCAATGTTGGAAAAGCCGCCTTTGTGGACGAAAAGCCCGCCGCTTGCGGAAATCCGCTTCGGCCAGCCCAGGTTCATCATCCACCGCACCATGTCGAACATGTGGATTCCCATGTCGCCGATGGTGCCGTTGCCGTACTCCATGAACGCCCGCCAGTTCGACGTCCGGACGCGGTTGTAAGGAAACATGGGCGCGGGTCCGGTCCAGAACTCGTAATCCAGCTCGGGCGGAACTGGAGTGGCCTCCGGCATCGGGGTGGCGCGCCCGCCCAGGTAACAACAGATCTCCACCAGGCCGATCTTGCCCAGCTTGCCCGACTGTATGTACTCGTTCCGGGCTTCGATGAGGTGCGGCGTGCTGCGCCGCTGCGTACCGACCTGCACCACGCGCTTGTACTTGCGCGCCGCCGCCACCATAGCCTGTCCCTCGACGACATCGACGCTGATCGGCTTTTGAACGTAGATGTCCGCCCCCGCCTGGCATGCCGCTATCATCGGCAGCGCGTGCCAGTGGTCCGGGGTCGCGATTTCCACAAGGTCCAGGTCCTTTTCCTTGAGCATCTCGCGGTAATCGGTGTACAGGCGCGGGCGCTTCTTCGACGGCTGCTTCTGCTCCGACCATTGCGCTGCCATCTCCAAATTGCGTTTGTCCACGTCGCAGAGCGAAACGATCTCGATCGGCGCGATCTGGTTCAGCCGGAAAATGTCGCTTTTGCCGTACCAGCCGCTGCCGATCAGCCCGACGCGCAGCGGCTTCTGGTCGGCGAATTCGGCGGCATAGCCCGATGCGCCCGCCAGGGACGCTCCAATGGCTGTATTCAGGAATTGACGGCGATTCATAAGGTCCCTCTCATCGTTGATGCCGGGCCATCAAGCAGCCCGTTCTGGTTCCGCTTTGAAAAGGCAGTATAACCCAATCCCGGAGGTCACTGGCGCGGAGACGCTCCAGGCGGAGGGAACTTCTTCGCGGCATCGTCGAGCACCAGCACCCAGTCCGCTCCGAACCCCTCGGCGGGGGCGACGAACTCCCGCGTCCCCGTGTTCTCGAACATGCCGATGCGAGTTGAGGTTCCAGTGCGCGGGTTGTACCAGTAGCCGATCACCTTCTCGCCGGAAATTTTGCCCATGTTCACCGTAAACCGCCGCCCCTGGGCAGTGTAAACGAAAAGGTAGCCGTCCCCGCGGGTGGCCGAGATGTGATCGGCGCCCTCCAGTTCATTCACCACGATGCTCTGGTCGGGCACACGCGAGAGCACAGGACGCGACTCGATCAGTTCCCGCACGTACCGCATCTGCGCCGCGCCCGGCCGGTGTATGGCTTCATACCAGTAAAGCAGCGGCCCGTTCTTTCCTGTGCGGCTCGGCGCGTACATCTGCCATACAGAATGGTTGCCGTAGGTGTGCCCAAAAGCGCCAGAGAACACGGCCCAGTAAGCCCGCTGCCGCACGTGTGCGTCGAAGGAATACCCGTGCTCCGCCGCCCGGAATGCCAGCGGATGGTCTTCGTACAGAGGCTCACCGTCCATCACCGGCTTCACCGGCGTGCGCTGGTAATCCTTTGCGATGCGCTGCCACGATTGCGTGACGGCGGCAAGGCCGTGGCCGGTCTGGTGCATGTTGAAGTCAAGCCACTCGTCGTTGTGGAACCACGCCGACGACGTCTCTCCGCCCGTCGGGTGGAACGTCATCATCACCGCATCGTAGTCCTCTCTGCCGGAAACGCCGATGGCGATGCCGCGCGCGAGCGTGCGCCAGACCTCCTCGTAACCCGCCGGTGTGCGGTCGCCGCCCAGGATCCAGATAATGCCTTTCTTCCCGAAGCGCTTGCCGAGGAACTCTCCGTATGCCTGTGCGTTCTGCGCCGTGATGACCTTGTCCTTTCCATCGCGGTCTCCCACCACCCAGCGGCCCCACGTTGGCAGAAAGCCGATGTACAGCCCGAGCCGGTTGGCTTCGTCCACGATGTATTCCACGTGATCCCAGTAATCATACTGGGCGGCATCCGCCGGATCCGACCCTGGGGTCACCGCGGGCCGTGTGGGATCGCGCTGGAGAAACGGCACGTCGCCGTAAGGGTTGGGATCGTCGACGCCGTCCAACTCGGCCACCGCGACAGCCTGGATGACCGTGTATTTCTGCTCGGCCCGCTTCTTTAAATAAGCAGCCGCCTCCTCACGGTTCAAACGATGGAATAACTCCCAGGCGGTATCTCCGAGATAAAAGAATGGAGTGTTGTCGCTTCTTAACAGGAACCGCTTATCGGGACTTACCTTGAGGGCGGGGAGCGGCGCGCGGCCGGATTGCGCCTGGGCGATGAAACCGGCGGCGGCTGTTGCTAATACAAAAACGGCAGTTCGTGTCATTGCACGCATGGCTTCTCCACTTGTGCAATGTAACACCGAACTGCCTGCAATCGCGCTCGAAATTTACTGCTGATTGCGCCGGCGGATCAGCCAGGGCTCGATGGCGCCGGGGTTATCGAGAATGTCCCGCTCGAGTTCCTGGAACTGGCTCTGGAGGACCACGCGCTCGATGGACGCCCCGAGGGATTCGTCGCCGCTTTCGGCCCGCTTCCGCTCGATCAGGTCCAGGATCGCCTCACAAAGTTCCATTTGCGCCTTCGTGTTTCCCATGGCCATCCCTCCTGCCTGATTGGACGCAGATTTAAGCCCCGAGTTCCGGGAAAAGTTTGTTGTCGTGGAATACAGGCGTCAACCGGCTTACGATGCGGCCATTCGGGTGAGCGCCTTGCTCAACTCGCGCGCCCACAGCACCGAACTCGCCACCGCAGTGCATATCAGCCAGTCGCTCAAGCTCAGGCTCACGGTTGAAAACGCCACTTGCAGAAAAGGCACGTAGATCACCGCTGCCTGGAGCGCGACCGACAGCCCGAGGGCGATCCACAGCCAGCGATTCCTGAACAGGCCGTGGAAAGCGCTTCGCTGATCGGAGCGCGCATTGAGGACATTGAAAAACTGGAAGAGCACCAGCGTGTTGAACGCCATCGTCCGTGCGTAATGCGGATCGCCGGGCCCGTCCCCAGGCTGTGCGCGAAGCGAGGCAGCCAGAACAAGCAGCGTTCCGGCCGCCATCACCGCCGCCACGAGAAGAATGCCGGACCACATGCGCGGCGTGATCACCGGCTCTCCCTTCGGGCGCGGCGGCGCGCTCATCACCTCTTCGCCGGGCGGGTCGACGCCGAGCGCAAGCGCCGGCGCGCTGTCGGTGATAAGGTTGATCCACAGCAGTTGAGTCGCCAGCAGCGGCAGGACAACGTTACCTTCTTCCGGCCGCAGCCCGATGGCGCCCGCGAGCAGCACACCGAAAAACATCGTCATCACTTCGCCCATGTTCGACGAGAGCAGGTAGCGCAAAAACTTTCTGATGTTCGCAAAGATCGAGCGGCCTTCTTCGACCGCGGCCACAATCGTGGCGAAGTTATCGTCCGCCAGCACCATATCCGCGGCTTCCCTGGAGACATCGGTGCCCGTGATGCCCATGGCGATTCCGATGTCCGCGGCTTTCAGCGCGGGAGCGTCGTTCACTCCGTCGCCGGTCATCGCCGCCACCGCGCCGTTAGCTTGCAGCGCCCTGACGATGCGGAGCTTGTGTTCGGGGTTCACGCGCGCATAGACGGAAACCTCGCGGACCGTTTGGGCAAGCGCGTCGTCCGTCATCTTTTCGAGCGCCGCGCCGGTCGCGGCCTTGCGGTCCTCGGCGATCCCCAGTTCCTTCGCGATGACCGCCGCGGTTACCGGATGATCGCCGGTGATCATGATCGGGCGGATCCCCGCCCGCCGGGCTCGCGCCACGGCTTCGCGCGCCTCCTCGCGGGGCGGATCGATCATGCCGATCAGGCCGGCGAAAACCAGCTCCTGCTCGATATCCTCGTCCATGTCTTCGGCCTCCGGCGAGCCGGCCGGAAGCGACCGGAACGCTACGCCCAGCGTGCGCAGCGCCCGCGAGGCGAGTTCCTCGTTGGCTGCCAGGATCTCCCTGCGGCGCGCGCCGCTCAACGGGCTCGGCTTTTCCCCCAACAGTTCCGCCGTGCAGCGCGCCAGCAGCACGTCCGGCGCGCCCTTGCTGAACACCAGCACGCGCTCGCTCCTCTTTGCGTCGGTGTGGACCGTGCTCATCAACTTGCGCTCGGAAGAAAACGGAACCTCGCCGATCCGCTGGAACCGCGCCTCGAGCGCCTCCGCCCGCAGGCCCGCCTTGCGCGCCGCGACGATCAGCGCCCCTTCGGTGGGATCTCCCTGTACCGACCAGCGCCCGTCCTGCTCCCGCACTACGGCGTTGTTCGCCCGGTCCGCGATGGCAAGCGCGCGCACCAGTTCGGCCCGCAGCGCTCCTTCGACGGCGCCGCCCCCGCTCCGCGTCACCTCGCCTTTGGGCGCATAGCCCGTGCCGCCCAGGCTGACGCGCCCGCTCGCGGTGACGACTTCGCGCACCGTCATCTCGTTCCTTGTCAGCGTCCCGGTTTTGTCCGACGCGATGACGCTCGCCGATCCCAGCGTCTCCACCGCCGCCAGCCGGCGCACGATCGCGTTGCGCCTCGCCATCCGCTGGACGCCGAGTGAAAGCACCGCAGTCACCACCGCCGGAAGGCCTTCCGGCACCGCCGCCACCGCCAGCGCCACGCCAAAGATGAACACGTCGAAGATTCCGGAAAGCCCGGTCACGTGCTCGGCCAGAATGGTCGTCGCGATCATCACGGCGGCGATCACGATCACCGCCAGCCCCAAAGCCCTCCCCACGCGGGCAAGCTCTTTTTGCAGCGGAGTGGACTCGGCCCGGGTCTCTCTCAGCATCACCGCGATGCGCCCCATCTCGGTTTGCATCCCGGTCGCGACGACCACCGCGCGGCCGCGCCCGTACGTCGCCGCCGTGCCGCTGAACACCATGTTGGCGCGGTCGCCGAGGTCGGCCTGTTCCGCAATCGGCGCGGTGTCCTTCGATTCCGGCAGGCTCTCGCCCGTCAGGGCCGCCTCCATCGTTTGCAGAGCCGTGGATTGGATCAGCCGCGCGTCGGCGGGAATCGTGTCGCCTTCCTCGATCAGAATAATGTCGCCCGGCACGATTTCCGCCGCGGGCACGCTCCGCCGCTCTCCGCCGCGTATCACCTGCGCGCGCGACGCCGCCATCTCGCGCAGCGCAGCCACGGCGGATTCCGCCCGCGCCTCCTGAGCGTAGCCCATCGCCGCGTTGAGCAGCACGATGGCGAAGATGGCGATCGCGTCGTAGGGCAGCGCGGACGCCCGCTCGTAAACCCAGAGCCCCACCGATATCGCCGTCGCCGCCAGCAGCAGCAGAACCAGCGGGCTCTCAAACTGCGCGAGAAACTTCCTCCACCCCGGAACCGGTTTCTCGTCGGGCAGCTCGTTTCTCCCGTAGCGTTCGAGCCGCGCCCGCGCCTCCTCTTCGCTCAGCCCGCGCTTCCTGTCAGTCTGGAAGGCGGCCAGCACGTCCGCCACCGGCATCCGGTAGGGAGGCGTTAGATTTTCCATGGCGCTCACAGAGCGGGTTCTCGCAGTTTCACTCTGTGCGGGGATAATACTCGGGATAGAGTGACTTCAGGCAATCCGGACAGATGCTGTGGCTGAAGGAGATGTGGGTCCGGCGCCGGAAGTAAGCTTCCACCTGCGTCCAGTAGCCCTTGTCGTCCCGGATCTTCTTGCAGTTCGAGCAGATCGGCAGCAATCCGCTCAGGGTCTTCACTTCGGCCAGAGCTCTGCGGAGTTCGTCGATCAGCCGTTCCCGGTCCAGGGTCGCGCGTTTGGCCTCGGTGATGTCGCGCTGCACGCCCCAGATGCGCAAGAGGCTGCCGTTTTCGACGACGCCGGTAAGGCTGCCAGCCACGTACATCACCTCTCCGCTCTCCGTCACGCGGCGGAACTCCAGTTCCGCCACCCGGTATCCCGAACGGATGAAGATTCGCGCCAGCTCGTCCGGCGGCGGGTCCGACCGCATAACCTGGGGCAGCCGCGAGCCCACCGCGCGGTCCACGCTGCCCAGGCCGTGCATGCGCGCGTATGCTTCGTTGCACTCCGCCACGTAGGCGTGATCGAGCAGCCGCTTGACCTGTTCGTTCAGGGGCAGGGAAGTGGGAACGGGCCTTCCCATCTCCAGCCGGAAAATCGCCTCGGAGCCGTTCGCCACAAAGGTTTTATAACGCTCGTCGCTGCGCCGGAGCGCCTCTTCGCTCCTGACGAGATTGCGGAACAGCAGGTCAAACGGCCGTACGACGCCTGTCACAATGATCGCCTGGTAGATGAAATAGAACGCGACAAACTTCAGGAAGTGCCCGATGACATTGGCCGCGCCATAGACATCGTCGTAAAGAGTGAACCCCACCTCGGCCCCCGCCATCAGGCCGTTCGCCGCCAGCAATGAACGCAGAACCGAGCGGTCAAACTCCGCCCGGTTCCGTACCAGGAGCCCTGCCGAGGCCAGCAGCGCAAGGATCACGGCGTACTCGCTCCATATCTTGAACTCCGTCAGACCGGATCCCTCGATGTAGCAGGCCGGAAAAACTCTGCCGAATATGGACGCGATCAGCGCGGCTGTCACCACGCCGTAGACCGCTAAGGCGGGTCCTGGCTTGAGCCTGCGCCGCAGAAAGAGCGGGGCCGCCAGGAAAGACCCACTCTGCACATAGCGGCCCGCGATCCACAGTTGAGTAGCATGGTCGGCGCCGGCCCCCGGAATTACGTCCACGCCTTTGTAGGCCAGGGTGTGAACGGCGTCGATCGCGCCGACAGATAGCGACGAAATGCCGATCAGCAGCAGATAGTGGTTGTCCAGGAAGCGGCGCGAGTGCCAGGCGACGAAAAACACACCCCACAGGACCGCGATGGTGAACAGTTCCGCAATGCTGTGAAAGAAGAGATGACCGGCCAGCCTTGCTCCGCCAAGTGCGAGCAGCAGCAGCGCTATGACCCCAATCTCTTCCCACTGCGCTTTTTGTTGCCGCTCCGCTTGGATCTCTCCCATTACTCGAACGGTCCCGCCCGGGCACGGGGCATTATACCCCTAAAAGGCCCTTATCGTCAGCGTTCGCAAAAACCCGTGCCGTACGCAGCCGGTTTATCCAGTTTATCGTCGTAGCGCGAGCAGCAGCCCGCCCCCAAATGCGATCCCAAGCGCCACAAGAGGCTTTCTTTCCAGGTATGTGCGCCAGTTGGTGACTGCTCTGAAGCGCTCCTCCAGCCGTTCCAGGTTCGCTCCCAGCGCCTCTCGCTGCTGCTCGATCTCATGTTTTATAGAGTCCGTCTTTTCACCCATTCCATGTCCTCCTTTACGGATTCCATCGTCATCTCCGGTTGCGGCTTGATCTGCTTCAAGCGGTTCCGGCCCGCCGACAGCATGATCCCGCCGGCGATGGCCAAAACGGCAAAGATGATGAGCGCGGAAAGCCACGCCGGTATGGCTAGTATGAGGGCCTGATAGATAGTCACGAGCAGGAACCCGAACGCGTATAGCGCCAGAGCGCCTCCCGCGGCAAGTACGATGCCAGCCTTGCTGGCTTTCCCTGCCTTTTCCTTCATTTCGGCGTTCGCCAGCCGGATCTCCGAGCGGATTATGCCCTGGATGCTGTTCACGGCATCCTTGATGAGGTCCACCGTCGAACGCTCGCCGCCAACCATTGCGACTTCCCGGACTCGGGCCGCGCCCGCTCCGGAACTTGCTTCATGACGTTCCGCCATGGCTATTTCTCCCTTGGTTCTACCTTCGCCGCAGTACGCGTCCCAGGAGGTAGCCTGCGGCCGCGGCCACGGCAAGGGATGACGGGTGTTCGCGCACCATGCGTTTGGCCCGGTCCCCGGCGCCCTCCTGCCTGATAGTGCGGTAAGCCCGCACGGCACTGCCGGAGTAGTGTCCCGCCGCGCGCGTGAACGACTCCAGAAAAGTGCGCCTCCGGAAGGCTTCTTCCGGAGCTTCATACACCGGCGCGATTGTCACCTCGGGTTGCTCGACTGGAGGCACGGCCCGCTCGAATTCCCTCGCCGTACCGCCCGGACCCGCCTCTCCCCGCAGGTTTTGTTCGTTTGTTGCCATCCTTGAACCCCTCCTACTCGGTAGTAAGATGCCGGCCGGGAACGGTGTTTCGCTTCGCCAGAGGAGAAACAACAGGAACGCGGAAGAATACGGAAACTTCAGAGTAAGTAGGCCGACATTCCCAGATCGG
The DNA here is from genome assembly GCA_050261015.1 of Rhodospirillales bacterium. Classification (GTDB taxonomy): domain Bacteria; phylum Acidobacteriota; class Terriglobia; order Bryobacterales; family Bryobacteraceae; genus Fen-330. The sequence continues at coordinate 126,321 of JBLNCW010000028.1, forward strand.
CTCCGATCTACCTCCATGATAGCGAAAACTGGGAAATCGGTCCTTTTTTGCTCGCGGGGGCGAAGCCCTAACAGCCCGTGGATAAAGTCGAAACATTTTGAAGTCGAAACATCTTGATGCAGGAATGTTTTGGATGGATAATTGGGCATGGCGCTCGGCAAGCGGAGACAGAAGCAGACCTCGTTCT
>JBLNCW010000029.1:0-24410 GCA_050261015.1 Rhodospirillales bacterium
GACGCCTGCCGGGCCAATGTGTGGCGGCTGGCCGGGGAGGCGGCCAGGCTCGGCAGGATGGTCGAGATCGACATGGAATCGAGCGAATACGTCGATCGCACGCTGCGGCTGGTCTTCGATCTTCACGAGCGGTTTGGAAACGTCCGCGGCGCCATCCAAGCCTACCTGCGGCGCAGCGGCCGCGACGTGGAGCGAATGTGCGAGGCCGGCATTCCGGTGCGCCTCTGCAAGGGGGCGTACCGCGAACCCGCCGCGGTAGCGTTCCAGGCCAAGAGCGAAGTGGACCGGAGCTATGTCCGCCTCATGAAGGTGCTGCTCGAACGCGGCAGCTACCCTGCGCTCGCCACCCATGACGAAAAAATCATCGCCGAGGCGAAGCGTTTTGCCAGCGATAAGCGGATCGCGCCGGAAGCGTTCGAATTCCAGATGCTCTACGGTATCCGGCGCGACCTCGAGCGGCAATTCGCGGAAGAAGGTTACCGCCTGCGCCTTTACGTGCCGTTCGGGCAGGCCTGGTATCCCTATTTCATGCGCCGCCTGGCCGAGCGGCCCGCGAACCTGCTGTTTCTGCTGCGCCATCTCGCCCGCGGCTGAATGCCCCCCGGCGGGGGCCTGCCGTTTGGGCACCGTCCCCCGGCTTCTGCGGGTGGGGCCGGGAAACGGAGTTCATGAGACAATGAACACAAAGTGGCGCTTAGGATACAGCTTTCTCGGAAAGCGTTTTGGGTGCGGTTCCTCATGCACCCGCTCGGGAAGGTTGCCGTTGGCATCTCCCTCGCGCTCGCCATCGCCGCGATGGCGACGTTCACGTTCTACTACGTCAAGTACTCCCGTCTCATCGACCAGAAGCTGCGGGCGGGCCCGTTCCAAAGCACGTCCATGGTGTTTGCCGCGCCGCGCGTAGTTACGGTCGGCGACGAGATCACCGCGGCGGAGATCATCAGCCAGTTGCGCCGCAGCGGTTACGGGGAATCGAACAGCAACCGCATGGGCTGGTATCACGTCCGGCTTGACGACGCCCTGGAAATCTTTCCCGGCCCTGATTCGTACTTTGACAACGAACCCGGCGTGATCAAGTTCTCGGGCAACCGCGTTTCCCGCATCATCTCGCTGCGCGACAACACCGAGCGCATGCAATACCTGCTGGAACCGGAACTCATCACCAATCTCTCGGACAGCAGCCGGGAAAAGCGGCGGCTGGTGAAGTTCGCCGACATCCCGCAGGTGCTGGTGCAAGCGGTGATCTCGGCCGAGGACAAGCGCTTCTTCCAGCACGCCGGTTTCGATCCGCTGCGCGTGATCAAGGTGGCCTACCAGGATCTCAGGGAAACCCGCAAGGTGGCCGGCGCTTCCACGCTCAGCATGCAGCTCGCGCGCATGTTCTGGCTGAACCCGTCCAAGACCTGGCGGCGGAAAGCGGCCGAAGTCCTGATCACGCTGCACCTGGAGCAGCGGCTGTCGAAGGAGGAAATCTTCGAGTATTACGCCAACCAGGTGCCGCTCGGCAGGCGCGGCAGCTTTTCCATTCACGGCTTTGGCGAAGCCGCCCGAGCCTATTTCGGCAAGGACATTCGACAGTTGACGCTGCCGGAAGCCGCCACGCTCGCCGGCCTCATCCAGCAGCCGAGTTTCCGCAACCCGTACCGCCACCCGGAGCGCGCCCGCGACCGCCGCAACGTGGTCCTCTTCCTGATGCGCGAAAACGGGTTCATCACCGACCAGCAGTATCGGGAGGCTATCGCGGCCCCGCTGGTGCTGGCGCCGGCCGAAATGGAGTCCGCGGAGGCCCCCTACTTCGTCGACCTGGTCAACGATCAGTTGCAGAGCGAGTTCGGCGATCACGACTTTCAGAAGAGCACCTACCGCGTTTACACCACGGTCGACCTCAATCTGCAGCGCGCCGCTTCCGAAGCCGTCCGCCTCGGCATGGAGGAGGTGGATAAACTGCTAAGCCGCCGGCGCCGGCGTAAGGGGGAGGCGCCGCCGCAGGCGCAGTGCGCGCTGGTGGCGATCGACCCGGAAACCGGCGCGATCAAGGCGCTCATCGGCGGGCGCAATTACGGCGTCACTCAATTGAACCGGGCGCTGGCGAAACGCCAACCCGGCTCCGCTTTCAAGCCGTTCGTCTATGCGGCGGCGCTCAACACGGCGGTCGACGGCGGACCGGTTGTGTTCACGCCGGCCACGACGATCCTCGACGAGCCGACCACGTTCTGGTTCGACGCAAAACCCTACTCGCCGTCGAATTTCAAAAACGAATTCCACGGTGTGGTGACGCTGCGGCAGGCGATTTCGAAATCGCTGAACATCCCCACGGTCAAGCTCGCCGAACAGGTGGGCTATGACACGGTCGAGGACCTGGCCAAGCGCGCGGGGATGAACATCAATATCCGGCCGACGCCGGCGATTGCGCTCGGCGCTTACGAAGTCACCCCGATTGAAGTTGCCGGGGCGTACACCCTTTGGGCGACCGGGGGCATGTACGTCAAACCGAACTGGATCAGCCTCATTCGCGACCAGCAGGGCACGGTTGTCTTTTCGCACAAGCCCGTGCGCCGCCGGGTGCTCGATCCGCGCGTTGCCTACATCATGACCAACCTCATGCAGGAAGTGCTGAGATCCGGCACCGGCGCTTCCGTCCGCGCGCGCGGCTTCACGCTGCCTGCCGCTGGCAAGACGGGCACTTCCCATGACGGCTGGTTCGTCGGCTTCACCTCCAAACTCATCTGCGCGGTGTGGGTCGGCTTCGACGACAACCGCGAACTCGGATTGGAGGGCGCGCATTCCGCGCTGCCGATCTGGACCGAATTCATGAAGCGGGCGCACCAATTCCGCGAGTACCGCAACGTGTCCGATTTCGAGCCGCCGGACGGGGTCGTCACCGTCGAGATCGATCCGGTATCCGGACAACTGGCAACGGCGGCCTGCCCGGCGACGCGGCCCGAGGTGTTCATTTCGGGCACACAGCCCGTAGAGATGTGCCGCCTCCACGGCGGGTCGGGCGGCACCCGCGTGGCTTCGTGGGAACTCCCGACGCCGCCCCCCGAGCCGCCCGCTGCCCCGCCCCACGCCCAGCCCCCGCAGCGCCCCGCCGCTCGCGCCGCGGCCGCCCAGACGCCCCCGGCCGAACAAGTGCAAGCCAAGCCTCCGGAAAAAGCGGAAAAGCAAAAGAAAGGCTTTTTCGGACGGCTGCTCAGTGTGTTTAAATAAACTTGTAAAACACTCGTCGCAGGAGGCAGGCATGTCTTCGAAGACACTTTTGCTCGTTGCCGGCGCTGTTCTCCTGGTTCTGCCGGCAGCGAAGGCTCAGGCGCCGGCCGCCCCTGCAGCCGCAGAGGAGGCCAAAACCACACCGCTCGCCCCTCCCCCGGAGGCGCGGCCCCAACCGCTGACGCCCGAAAAGCGGGGCGACATCTTCATGGCCCGCAAAATGCATCGCGAGGCCATCGAACAATACAGCAAGTGCCCGCAGACGGCCGTCATCCTCAACAAAATGGGCATTGCCTATCACCAGATGAACAACCTCGACACGGCCAAGAAGTTTTACGAGCGGGCCATCAGGAAGGACAAGAAATATCCCGAGGCGGTCAACAACCTGGGCACCATCCACTACGCGAAGAGGAGTTACCGGCGCGCCGTGAACCAGTACAAGAAAGCGCTCAAACTCAGCCCGAACTCCGCTTCCATCTATAGCAACCTTGGCACCGCTTACTTCGCCCGGAAGCAATACAAGGAGGCGGCCGAGGCGTACCAGCAGGCGCTCACGCTCGATCCCGACGTCTTCGAACGCAAGAGCACTTACGGCGTGCTGTTGCAGGAGCGCAACATAGAGGAGCGCGCGAAATTTTACTACTACCTTGCCAAGGTCTACGCCCAGGCAGGCGCGACCGACCGCGCCCTGCTCTACATCCGCAAAGCCCTCGAGGAAGGTTTCAAGGACCGGAAGAAATTCATGGAAGAACCCGAGTTCGCCACTCTGCAGGAGCTTGCCGAGTTTAAAGAGCTGATGGCGACGGAATACCGTGTTCTGTAAGCCACGGGATCCGGTTGTCTGTTTAGCCCTCCTGTGCCTGGCGCTGGCTTCCTGCTCGAAACAACAGCCCGCGGCGCGAAAGATCGCCATACTTCCGTTTGAAAACTTGTCCGCCGATCCGCAGCTTGACTGGGCGGGCAGCGCCTTCTCCGAACTCCTCACGGCGCAGCTCAGCGGCGTTCCGCACATCGCTCCACTCTCGCTGAAATCATTGCGGGACGTTCCGGCGACGGGCGCCGACGCCGTTCTCCAGGGCTATTTTTCAGAGGCGGGCGGCGGTCTGCGCGTCGAGGCCGTCCTCCAGGACACCGCCGCGAACCGCGCCGAAAAAACCATTTTGGCCGCAGGTCCCCCCAACGCGATTCTGGAAATTGCGGCCTCGCTCGCGCGGCAGATCGATCCGGGTGCGCGTCCTTTGCCGACAAGAAACCAGGCGGCGCTGCGGGCGTGGCTGGAAGGGCTCGAAGGCGCGACGGACGGTTTTGAGCGCGCCGTCGCGGCCGACCCCGATTTCGGCGCCGCCTATGTCAGTTGGGCGCAGCGGCTGGCTTCGCAGGGCGACCGCGCCGGAGCGAAACAGGTGATCGCTTCCGCCGCGCAAAGGGGCAGCCGCATCGGCGCAGTCGAGCGGGCGCGTCTCGGGGTACTGGCGGCTGCGCTCGATGGTGATGGCGCCGCCCGGCGCCGGGCGCTGGTCGAAATGGTGCGCGCTACGCCGGCCGACGTTTCCCTCTACCGCACGCTCGCCCAGATGGACCTGACGGCCCGCTCCTACACGAACGCTGCGCGATGGTACGAGCAGGCGCTCGAGCGCGATCCCGGCGACGCGGCCCTGCTCAACGAAGCCGGATACGCTTACGCCTATGCGCGCAACCTCGAAGCCGCGAAGAAGGCGCTCACCAGGTACCGCGAACTCCGGCCGCGCGAGGCCAACCCGCTTGACTCGCTCGGCGACGTACATTTCTACCTGGGACGCTTCGCGGAAGCCGAACAGTATTACCTCGAGGCTTATGCCAAAGATCCCGCGTTCCTGTCAGGCGCGGAATTGCACAAAGCCGCCTGGGCAAGGCTGATGGCCGGCGACCTCCAGGGCGCGCGCGCGACCTTCGACAAGTTCGTGCAGGAGCGGCAGCAACAGCAGGATCCGCTCGCGCCCTATCGGATCGCCCAGTGGGATTACCTCACCGGGCGCCGCCGCAACGCAATCGAGCGGCTCGAGAAAGCCGTTGGGCCGCCCGATTCCCCGCTCGCCACGCTTGCCGCGGTGCAGTTGTCGCTCTGGGCGCTCGAATCGGACGACCGCGATCGCGCCCGCGAGTTCGCGCTGCGCGCCCATCCTTCGCATCCGCTCGCGGCGTTGTGCCGGTTTTTGTCCGGGCCGCCCGCGACGGCGAACGAATGGGCCGCGCGGGCCGGCGAGGCGTTCTCCCAGCCGGGCCAGCACGGGTTGCGCCGGTATGCTCTCGCCTACGCCCTGCTGCTCTCGAAACACTTTCAGGCCGCCGTCCCGGTGCTCAAGGAAATCTACCACCAGACCCCGCCCTCCGCGCCGGACCCCGTTGAGGTGCTGCTCGCATGGGCGCTGGTCGAAGCCGGCCGGATCAAGGAGGCGGGCGAACTGCTGGCAGTCAACCCGATTCCCGAGATTGTCGGCGAGCACCCGGTCCTGTGGTTAAGTTTTCCCCGAATCTTCCAGCTCCGTGGGATCGTGCTGGAGAAGGAAGGCCGCCCCGCGGAGGCAAAGGCAAACCTCGAACTGTTTCAACGGTTCTCCGGGCCGCAGCAGCGCGCCGGACAAGCCGATCGAACGCCGGCGGCAGCCATGCCGCACTAGTCCCTGCAGCCGAAAAGTCCCATATGAACACGCTTGCATTCCTTTTTCATCGGGAATAGCATTTTGGTGGAGGCTGTATTTCAAGATGAGAGTGTCTCATATTGCGCCGTTGCTTCTCGCCGTTTTTATTGCCTCGATTTGTCTTCATGCGCAATCCGGAATGCCGCAAATGAAGGCGGTCGAGCCAGCTAATGCGAAAGCCGGTGATGTGCTAACCGTTACGGGAGAAAACCTTGACCAGGCCAACGTGGCAAAGGTTTTTCTGACGGACGGAAAGAACGACGTCGAGGTGGTCATCCAAGGACAGGAGGCGACGGCGCTGAAGTTTAAGGTTCCGGAGAGCGTCAAGCCGGGACGCCTCGCCCTGATGATTCTCACCAAAGGCAAGGAACCGAAGCTGATCGAGCAGCCGGTGAAGGTCCAGATCGATTGATCGCGACGAGCAGGTGCCCGCCGTTCGGAGCCGCGTAGTCCGCCAGGCTGAAAGCCACAGGGGTCAGTTCGTTTTTTTTCTCCTGTACGGTGAAGACAAGTAGCCGCGCGATTCTTTTGCTGCTTCGGAATCGGGCGCGAAAGCCGCTGCATGGCGGTATGCCTCCACAGCAAGGGCGCGCTGCCCTTTGAGATCGTAAATCTGCCCCAGACGCATCCAGGCGAGCACGCCGGTGTTGAGGTCGAGATCGCCGGCGCTCGCGGCCGCCTTCCTCATATTGGCAAGCGCGGCATCGAGGTCGTTGTACCAAAACTGGATGTTCCCTTCGGCAAAGAGGATCTTTTCGAGCTTCAGCGTGGGAAATGCGCCGGGATCGCGGCGCTTCAGTTGCTCCAACCGGCGCAGCGGCGCGAGCGCTTTTTTCAGGTCACCCAGATCGCTGTACATCTGCGCCAGCTCCATTTGGAAAAGGTAGTTTTGCGGGAAGCGCCGGATCATTTCCTGGAGCAGCGGGATCGCCTTCTGCGCCTCGCGTTCGCGCCGGTATACGGCGCACAGGAGGATCTTCGCGTCAATTGAATTCTCGGCGCCTTTTTGCGCCACGAGTTCCAGGCCCCGGATGCCTTCTTGCTTATCGCCGCGGACTCCGGCGATAAATCCAAGCACTTTCCAATGCCACGGCAAGCTGCCCACGACATAATTGTGCACTGCCGGCACGAGCAGCGCGTCGATTCTGCCGGGTTCGAGCCTGATTACACGGTCGTGATATTTCCGGGCGGAGGTGGCGCTTCGCAGCGCGTCTTTCCAGGCTTTGCGCACCAGGAAGTCGTAGTTGGCCCGTAGGCCATGGGAGACGCCGAGGGCGTATAGCGCCGCGGTGTCCGAGGGATTGTCCTTGAGGCGGACCTCGGCGAGCTGCATCGCGCGCACGATCGCGCTGTCGAACCTGCGCTGGTCCTCAAGACTTGCTTCCACCTTCGGCCGCCGCAGGAAAGGATTCGCTCCGCTCACCAGTTCGCTTTCGAGCGCCCCGGCGCGGAACATGTCCCGGTAAAGGATCGCCTGGGCTAGGTGGTTGTAAGCACCGGGGTCGGTGGGATGCTCCTGCGTCTCGCGGGTGAATTCCGCGATCGCGTCCTCGTAGCGCAGATTGTAGAAGTGCTCGAACCCGCGCGAAAGCGGCGCTTCCTGCGGGATGATCGAGGCCGCGGCGGCCAGCAGAAGCAGCGAGAGCATCCAAATCCATTTTAGTGAACCCGTAAACGGGCGCCTTCAGTGGGGCGGCGCGCCGCGGGCGGGAACGCGAGAGGAGTTCCCGGACGGGTTGCAAGTGGCAGACCGGCAGAGCGCCGATTTATCCTACAGGCGTGAGAGTATTTCTGCTGCTGGCATTGTCGGGAATAGCGGCTTTCTCCCAAACGAAGCAGGAGCTTGGAAAGCGGGCGATCGATGAGGCGCTCGCAGCTCTCGGCGGGGACCGCTTTCTCTCCATGCAGGACCGCGTGGAAACCGGGCGGGCGTACTCGTTCTATCGCGAGGAGCTTTCCGGACTTTCCATAGCCACCATTTACACCCGCTATTTGAAGAGCGCGGAGCCGCCGGAGCCGGGCCAGGTCTTGATCAGCGAGCGCCAGTCGTTCGGAAAGGAAGAGCGCTACGGCGCCGTTTTGTTTGCCGGGGGCAAGGGCCACGAGATTACCTTCCGCGGGGCGCGCCCGCTGCCGCAGGATACTCTCGATCGTTTCCGCGACTCGACCCTGCACAACATCTTCTACATCCTCCGGCAGCGTCTGGGCGAGCAGGGACTGATTATCGAACACGAGGGAACGGACTTCGTGGACAACATGCCGGTGGAGATCGTGAACATCACGGACGCCGACAACCGCACCGTCACGGTGTATTTGAGCCGCTCGACGCATCTGCCCGTGCGCCAGCTTTACGTGCGCCGCGACCCCAAGACGCGCGAGCGCTTCGAAGAAGTGACCATCTACTCGAAGTACCGCGATGTCGGCGGCATCCAGTGGCCGTACGATACGCAGCGGCTCCGGAACGGCCTGAAGATCTTCGAGATGTACGCCGACAGCGTCGAGGTGAACAAAGGGCTACCCGACGAGTTGTTCACCCTGCCCGCGGGCATCAAGATGCTCAAGCCCGCGCGCTAGCGGCGCTGCGCCGGGCGCCGAATTCTATGCCGTCGCGATCTGCTGCGGCTGCGGCTGCGGCGGAGGCGGCGGCGTCGGATTGAATTTGACCGATACCAGCCTGGACACGCCCGGCTCTTGCATCGTGACGCCGTAGAGCGCCTCGGCCGCCTCCATCGTGCGCTTGGCGTGCGTGATCACGATGAACTGCGTCTGTTTTGACATTTCGCGGACCAGGCGCGTGAGCCGCGCGATGTTGGGATCGTCGAGCGGCGCATCCACCTCGTCGAGAATGCAGAACGGGCTCGGCGAATACTTGAAGATCGCCATCAGCAGCGCGAGCGCGGTAAGGGCCTTCTCTCCGCCCGAGAGCAGCAGCACGTTTTGAAGCCGTTTTCCCGGAGGCGACGCGACGATGTCGATGCCCGATTCGTTCACGTTCTCTTCGTCGGTGAGCCGCATCTCGCCCGTGCCGCCATTGAACAGCGTCGCGAAAAGATCGCGGAAGTAATTGTTGATGGCGGCGAAGGCCTCGCTAAACCGCTTCTTCGACTCGACATCGATCTCGTGAATCGCCTTCTCGAGATCGCGGATGGAATCGAGCAGGTCCTGCCGCTGGGTATTCAGGAACTCGTACCGCTGCTGGGCAAGCTGGTACTCGGAGAGGGCTTCCGGGTTCACCGGGCCGAGCGCCTCGATCCGCCGCTTGAGCTCCTGGAATTTGTTCTCGATTTCGGCGAGCCCTTCGGCGTCCAGCGGCGGCTCGCTGCCGGTTTCAAGCTCCGCGATCGGTATGCCGAGTTCGTTGCGGCAAGTCTCGTCCAGGAACTTCAGCTCGGCCTGGCGCTTCACCAGCTCCACTTCAATATGCGAGCGGTTCTCCTGCGCGGTTTGCAGGCTGGTCCGCAACTGCTTCAGCGATTCTTCGAGACCGGCCAGAGCGGCGCGCAGATTGACCTCGCGCTCGGCCAGTCCGGCGACCTCCGCTTCGGCGCGCGCTTTCGAATCGGCCAGCACCGCGGCCCGCTCGTCCAGTTCGATGTTGTTGGCCAGCAGCCGCGCGCGCTCGACGCCAAGACGCTCGAGGTCGCCCGCGATCTCCTTGCCGCGCTTTGTCAGCTCCTGGATTTGTGATTCCAGGCGGGCCAGCGTGGCGCGGTCGGCGCGCTGCCGTTCCTCGAGGCCGGCCAGTTCGGCGCGGAGCGCGGAGTGCTCCTCGCCGGCGCGCGTCGCTGCGGATTTCAGGCCTTCGAGTTCGTTGCGCGCGGCTTCGAGCGCCTGCTCCAGTTCGTTTCTGGCGCGCTCCTTCTGTTCCACCGCGGCCTGGTTCTGCTGCCGCCTCTCCGCGGAGCGCTCGCGCTCCTTCGACAGGCGGTCCAGTTCCAGCCGCGCCACCGAGAGCCGCGAGTTCGCGCGGTTCAACTCTTCGGCCACCTTGCGCATTTCGTGATCGAGAGCCAGCGTTTCGCGCTCCTGAGCCTGCTGCGCGCCGCGGAGGCGCTCGATTTCCTGCTCCAGGCGGGCGATCTCGCGCTCCAGGTTCTGGATGCGGGCCGCGGTCTCATCCAGGACCTTCTGCCGCGCCTGCACGAGCGCCATGGTCTCCCGCAGTTCGCGCTTCAAAGCCAGCGGGCCGCTGGAGGTCTTTTTTCCGCCGCTCACGGCGTGCCCGTGATAGCAGACGCCGTCCGGCAGGAGGAAGTACAGGTCCGGGTATTGGCGCGCGAGCCGCTGCGCCGCCGCGCGGTCGTTCACCACGAAGCACCGGGAAACGCGCGGCAGGCACTCCAGGGCCGTATTGCTGAATCCGTTGGTCAGCCGCAGGACCTGGCTCAGACGCGCGGCGATGCCTTCGGTTCCCTCGGGCGGCTCGGCCGGCCGCGCCGCCGCGGGCTCAGTCCCCTGCTCCGGATGAACCAGGAACGTGGCGCGCCCTTCCAGGCTGCTGCGCATCACCTCGATGCCGCACTCGGCCTGCTGCCAGTCCTGCACGACAATGTATTCGAGCTCGTCGTGCAGGAACTCCTCGGCTGCCTTTTCGTAGGCGGGCTCCACCTCGACGAAATCGGCCAGCACGCCGAGCGGGCGCAGCTCGCTGGCCTGCCCGCGCTCGATAGCGCCGAACAGCCGCTTAACCGAATCGGTGGTATAGGCGCGGTGCGAGAGGATTTCTTCGAGCGAATCGCGGCGCGCTTTCAGGCGGGAGAACTCCGCCCTGGCCGCCTCCAGTTCGCGGCGCGCCTCGCCCAGTTCCTTTTTCCTCGCCGCCAGTTCGCTCTCCACCCGGCGCCGCTGGTCAGCGGTGGATTCCAGTTCCATCTGCCGCGCGGAGCGCTTGGCCGTCAGCTCGTTCTTCGACGCGGTGAGCCACTCGATGTCGGCCGAGGCGGTCTGCTCTTCCTTTTGCGTCTTGGCGGCATCGCGGTCGAGCGCGGCCATGTAGGCGTCGATCTGCGCGAGCTGGTTCCTCAGCGCGGAAGCCTCGCCCAGCAGCCGCAGCACGGCCTGGCGCGAGGACTCGAGCCCCCGCTCGCGCTCGCCAAGCGAAGCCTGAAGCGCGTCGCGTTCCCGCGCCTTGGCCTCGAGCCGCTGGCGGGCCTCGCCGGCCTGCAGGTTCCGCTCCGCCACAGTCCGGCTGTGGGCCTCCAGTTCCTCGCGCACGCGGCCGGCGCGGCTTTCGATTTCCTGCGATTCGGATTCGCCCTGCGCCAGCCGCTGCTCGATCGAAGCGATCTGCTTCGCTTGATAGTCGAGCCGCCCGCGGGTTCGCTCAAGCTCCAGGTTCAGCTCAGCCAGCCTCTTGCGAGCTTCCGTCAGTTGCTCTTCGGTCTGGTAGCCTTCCGCCTGCGAGCGGCTGTATTCCTGTTCCTTTTGCGCGGCTTCGGCCGAAAGCGCATCGAAAGCCGCTGTTGCGGCATTCAGATCGAGCGCGATCTTGGCCGCCTCACGCTCCAGCGACTGGTGGCGCGCCGCCAGCACGCGCCGCAACTGGGCGTCCATCTCCGCCTTCAACTCTTCGTACCGGCGGGCCTTCGACGCCTGGCGCTTCAGCGAATTGGCCTGCCGCCCCACTTCCTCCAGGATGTCGAAGACGCGTTCCAGGTTGTGCTTGGCGCCCTCCAGTCTGGCCTCTGCGAGCTTGCGCCGCGACTTGAATTTCGATATCCCCGCGGCTTCCTCGATTACGGCGCGGCGATCCTGCGGCCGGGAACTGAGAAGCTGCCCGATGCGCCCCTGCTCGATGATGGCGTAGGATTCCGGCCCCAGCCCCGTGCCCATGAAGATGTCCTGGATGTCGCGGAGACGGGCCGCGCGCCCGTCGATGAGGTATTCACTTTCCCCCGAGCGGAACAGCCGGCGCGTGATGGTGATTTCTTTTTCGCCGTGGCCGGCCCCCTTGCCATTGGCGGCGCCGTTGGCGGCTACACCATTGGCGGCGCCGTTGGCCTTCCCGTTCGCGGCGCCGTTAGCAACGCCGTTCGCCCCGCCGTTGGCCTTGGCGGCCAGTTCGGCGAAGTGGAAGCCGGGATCCACCATGGTGACGGTCACCTGGGCTAGTCCCACCGGTTTGCGGTCGCGCGTTCCGGCGAAAATCACGTCCTCCATCCGGGCGCCGCGCAGGCTCTTGGCCGACTGCTCGCCCAGCACCCAGTTGATGGCATCCGCGATATTGGACTTCCCGCAGCCGTTCGGGCCCACGATGGCGGCTATCCCCGATCCGTTGAAGCGGAGTTCGGTCCGGTCCGGGAACGACTTGAACCCCTGCATCTCGAGGCGCTTGAGTTTCAGCAAAGTCGCAATCTCCAAAAACGGAAAAGTCTTACCAGGGCCCGACAGGGGCCCGGCACTCGGGGGGGTTGACACCATCCTAAACCGGAATGGGGCAAAAGTAAAGCACCTCAGATACTCTATAAAGGGTTAGGTGCCTGTCAGCCCCAAAATATTGTGCCCCACGCGCCGGAGCACCCTCATCCCCTCATCCAATTCTAGCCGCCCCCGCCACCGGCACCCAAAAAAAGCGTTCCCGCTATCTCCAAAACGAAGAGTGATATTGTGTTTGCCGGAGGAGGGATGGATGACTGCCGCCTGCACCCGCCGTGAACTGCTGGTTCTTTTTGCCGCTTCGGCCGCCCGCTCCCAGAGCGGCGCCAAGGCTATCCGCGGCGTATTTCCGATCATGGCCACTCCGTTCACCGAGAAAAAGGAGGTTGACTGGGAGGACCTCACCCGCGAGGTCGAGTTTCTCGACCGCTGCGGCGTCCACGGGTACGTGTGGCCGCAACTGGCGAGCGAGTACTGGCTGCTGAGCAAAGAGGAGCGCATGCGCGGGATGGAGCTGCTCGCCAAAGCCGCCAGGGGACGCCGCCCGGCGCTCGTGCTCGGCGTGCAGGGCCCGAACACCCAGGCGATGCTGGAATACGCCCGCTACGCGGAAACACTCGGACCCGACGCGATGATCGCCATCCCACCCACCGAGGCGAAAACGATCGACGATTTCCGGGAATACTACCGCTCCCTGGCGCGCGTAACGAAACGGCCCATCTTCGTACAGACGAGCGGCGGCGCGCGCGGGATCAGCCCGGCCATCGAAGTCCTCGTGGAGATGGCGCGCGAGTTCCCCAACCTCGCCTACGTGAAGGAGGAGCACGCCCCGATCATCCCGCGCATGATCGAGCTGACAAAGCACCGGCCGCCGATCCGGGGCGTCTTCAGCGGGAATCACGGCAAGGGGTGGACGTACCAACTCCGGCTCGGCTGCGACGGCACGTGCCCCGGCGCGCCGCTCGCGGACGTTTACGTGAGCCTCTGGGACCTGTATCACGCGAACAGGAAGGAAGCGGCGCTCGATGCGTTCTCCAAGCTGATGCTGCTGGTGAACCTGGATTCGCAGATCCCCGGCACGTTTCAGTACCTCATGAAAAAGCGCGGCGTGTTCAAGACCACGGTCTCGCGGCAGCGCGAGATTTCGCTCACACCGGAAGCAATCGCGGAAATCGATTTCAATTTCGCCGCGCTCAAGCCCTGGCTGAAAGCATAGCCGCTCACCGCGGCATTGCCGGGGAAGGCGCCGGCGATTCTTTTCCACGCGCGGGGGGCCTCGCGGGACGCCTGGCGATCACCCGCGAAGCCAGCAGAAGCGCAAGGACGGCCGTGTAAGCCAGCGGCGCCCGAACGTTCGATTTCACCAGCCAGTAATAATGCACGCAGCCGGCCGCAGCGCTCAGGTAAACCAACCGGTGCAGCCGCTGCCATCGCTTTCCGCCCAGCCGCCGCACCCAGTTGTTTGTCGATGTCGCCGCCAGCGGTATGAGCGTCACGAAAGCCGCAAAGCCGGCGGTGATGAACGGGCGTTTTCTGATGTCGGCGACGATGTCCTCGAAGTCGAAAAACTTGTCCAGCCAGAGGTAGGTCATGAAATGCAGGCAGCCATAGAAGAACGCAAACAGGCCGAGCATTCTGCGATACCGGATCAGCCCGGGCATTCCCAGCAGTTTGCGCGCGGGGGTCACGGCGAGCGTGATCAGCAGGAACCGCAGCGTCCAGTCGCCGGTGGCGTGAGTGATGAACTCGATCGGATTCGCGCCGAGCCCGTCGTGAAGCGCCCGCCAGGCCAGCGCCCCCAGAGGCAGAAGACAGAGCGCGAAGACGAGCGGTTTAGTAATTCTTGCGGAGGTCCATGCCGGCATAGAGCTCAGCCACTTGATCGCCGTAGCCGTTGAACATCAGGGTATTCCGTTTAAAGAACTCGCCCAGGCGGCGCTCTTGCGCCTGGCTCCAGCGCGGGTGATCGACCTTCGGATTCACGTTCGAATAGAAACCGTACTCCTGGGGGTTGGCGCGGCTCCAGGTGGTCGGCGGCTGCTTTTCCGTGAACTTGATTTTGACGATGGACTTGATGCTCTTGAAGCCGTACTTCCAGGGCACCACCAGGCGCACAGGGGCGCCATTCTGATTCTGCAGGGTTTCGCCGTACATGCCGACGCAGAGCAGCGTCAGCGGGTGCATGGCCTCGTCCATCCGTAAACCTTCCACATACGGGAACGGGATGCCGGCCCATCCTGCCGCCGGCATCTGCCTGGAATCGTACAGGCTCTGGAAGGCGACGTACTTCGCTTTGGAGGTCGGCTCCACCTGCTTGATGAGGGCATTCAGCGGGTATCCGATCCACGGGATGACCATCGACCAGCCTTCCACGCAGCGAAGCCGGTAAATGCGCTCCTCAAGCGGCGCGAGTTTCATGATGTCATCGAGATCGAAGACCCTGGGCCGGGCGACGAGGCCTTCGACCGAAATCGCCCACGGCGATGTGCGCAGGCTCTTCGCCAGCTCCGCCGGTTGTTCCTTGCCGGTGCCGAATTCATAGAAGTTGTTGTAATGAGAGGCGTGTTGGACGGGCGTGACTTTCTCGTCCGTGCTGAACGGGCTTTTCCGGACGTCCGCCAGCCTGACGCCCGCCGGAGCAAGGCCCGGGAAGGCCGCCAGCGCCGGAACTGCCAAAAATCTCCGGCGGTTGAGGTAGACGTGCCGGGGCGTGATCTCGCTGGCTCGGATCAGGGGCGGTTTACGGATAAGCATTAGTAGTTGCTTGGATGCGCGAGGGGGGCCGTCCGCTGCAAGCTTAAGCAGCTTTGCGGGGCTGCTCCTGAGTGGGGATGGCGCCTTCGGCCGGCTGGATCCGCCGCCCGTGTTCCCTTGCCCAAACCTGGGTGAACTCGGCCCCGAGCAACAAGATCATCGACGCGTAGTAGACCCACAGCACGATGAGGATCAGCGACCCGGCGGCGCCGTAGGCGCTCGCCCTCGCGCTGTTGGCGAGATACATGCCGATCAGGTAGCGGCCGATCACAAACAGCACGGCGGTTGTAATCGCCCCCACCCAGACATCCCTCCAGGCGACTTGCGTGTCGGGCAGCACCTTGTAGATCGCGGCGAACAAAATGGCGAACACAACGAACGAGACCAGCGGGTAGAGGACCCGAAACAGCGTACCGGAGAAGGGCACGTCGCCGGCCACACTTCTGAGCGCGGGCAGGACCGCGCTGAGGGCAAGCGAGGCAAACAGCAGAACGCCAATTCCGAGCAGCATGACAAACGACCAGATCCGCTTGAGCAGAAAACTCTTAACGCCGCTTTCCGGAGCCGGCTGCACTTCCCAGGTCTTGTTCAACGCGGACTGGAGCTGCGCGAAGGCGGTAGTGGCGCTGAACAGAAGCGCGAGGCCGCCGAAAGCCAGCCCCAGCACGGTCCCCGAGGTGTTCTCGCTCTGCCGCTGAATCATGGTCTGCACCTGCTGCGCCGCGCCCGGCCCGATGGCGCCCTGTATCTGCTGCTGTATCTCGCCTTCCACGGCCGCTCGGCCGAAGACTATGCCAACCACCGCCACGAGGATCAGCAGAATCGCGGGCAGCGAGATCACCGTGTAGAAGGCCAGGGCGGCCGCCATCGTAGGGCAGTCGTCGTCGATGAATTCCTGGATAGTGGTTTTCAGATACGTGAAGTATCGCCCGATGCGTCCCATAGCTCGCACCAGTCCCAGAAAATATCGAGCAATTCCGCGGCCACAGGAGAGGGGGACTACTCGGTCTCGCGCGGCTTCAGGCCCTCAGCCAGCAGAACGGCTTCAGCCAGTTCCCGCATGGGACGGCGGCGCCGGCGGCTTTCATTGCGCAGGCGCAGGTAGGCCTCGGGCTCGGTCAGTTGAAACTTTTGCTGGAGAATGCCTTTTGCGCGCTCGATGATCGTGCGGTCCTCCAGGCGGCGCCTGATCTCCCCTGCGGTGCGCTGCAGGCGGGCGTTCTCCTCCACCAGCCGCGAGCGCTCGATCGCCCCTCCCATCTGCTCGCCTAAAAAGGTCAAAACTCCGATCTCCGCGGCCGAGTGCTCGTGCGGCAGCTTGTGATGCACGTTCATCACGCCGATCACAGCGCCTCTGGAGACAATCGGGACCGAGACCAGCGCTTCGTAGCTGTCCTCGACGAGCGAGGGAAACTTCTTGAATCGCGGGTCGTTGAACGCGCCGCTCGAAAGCGCGACGACGGACTTGTGCTCCGCAACCCAGCCCGCGACGCCCTCTCCCAACTTCATTCGCAGCGTTCCGATCTCCGCCTTGTGAGGCAACTGCGAGGCTTCCAGCACGACCTCGCCCGAGGCGGCATCGGGCAGATAGACGAGACAGGCGTCGCAGCGAATTGCTTCGACAACCAGCTCGATCAGTTCCTGCAACATTTCGCGAAGGTTCATACCGGAACTGACGATACGGCTGATCCGGTGCAGGAGCGCAAGATGCGGCTCGGCCGTTGTTCCTGTCGGGGCGCTCATGCTTCGAGAGTAAGAGACAATCCGGCGAGCGTCCAATCGAAAGTTTCTATGCCGCGTATAACGCGCCGCTGAGGCTGTCCAGGAACAACCGCGCCACCCGCGGGGCGTCGTACTGGCGCACGGTTTCAAGGCCGGCCTCGGCCAGCGCGCCGCGCATCCGGCCGTCGTTGCGCAACTGAAAAAGGGCGTCCGCCAGGGCTTCGGCGTCTTCCGGATCCACGAGCAACCCGTGCGGCACGACTTCCGGCGCAGCGGCCGCGCGTGCAGCCACGATGGGCTTTCCGACGGCCATCGCCTCCAGGAACACGATACCGAACCCCTCCTGCACGCTGGGCAGACAGAATACGTCGCAGCTCTGGTACTCGCGGGCCAGAACGTCTTGCGGAACGTCGCCGAGCCAGCGCACCGTCTCGCCCAGGCCGGCTTCGAGCGCCATGCGGTGCAGCCGCCGCCGCTCGGGGCCTCCTCCCACGATCCGGAGTTGGAGTTCGGGGATGCGCCCGCGCAGCCGCGCCGCGGCGTCGAGCAGCACGTTGAGGCGCTTGCGCCGGTAGAACCGGCACACCGTAAGCACGGTGAAGCGGCCCGGATCGGGCGCGGCTGGATTGCGGGCGAACAGCTCGCGCCACAGGCCGAGATCGATCAGTTCCGGAACCACATGCGGTGAGTTGGCGAGCCCGTACAGTTCCCGGATACGCCCGGCCGCATACCGGCTGGTGGTTATGACCGCGCCGGCGCGATGCACATGCGCCCGCTCGCACGCCGCCTGAAGCATCATCGTGCGGCGCGTAAGCCCGCGCTCAAACCGCGCCTCGTCGGCGATCACACCCTTGATGGAGGCGATGTGCGGCCGGCTGGTGCGCACGCGGTAGCCGTCCATGTCGAAGCCGACCACCGCGTCGAAGCCGCTGAAATCGCGCCGCCGGAGCTGCTCGTTGAACCACAGCCGCTCCAGCGTGAACACCGGCAGGCGCACTTCCGGCGTAAAGAAGTGAATCTCGCAGCCAAGCTCCCGCAGGGCGCGCGCCAGCGTGGATATTCCGCTAAAGGTTCCGCTGCCGCGGATTACATCGAGGGGTGTGGCGGTAAGAAAGGCGAGTTTCAAGCCGGCGCCACCGCGAACGGCCTCAGCGGCGAACCGGTGCCTCCGCGAATCTTCAAGGGCGCGGCGACGAATAGAAACGTGTGGACGCGCTCGCGCGCCACCTCTTCCAGATTGAGCGATTCGATGATGTGGATGCCGCTCTCCACGAGCAAATGTACGTGCACCGGCATTGAGGGCGCCGGGACCCGTTCAAAGGAAACCGTATCCGAGCCCGCGGCGTAAATGCCGCGCTCGCTCAGCCAGCGCGCGCCCGCGGCTTCCGGTCCGGGCCCGCGCACTTCCGCGATGTAGCGGGCCGGCTCGTTCCAGAACCGTCCCCAGCCCGTGCGGAGCAGGACGACATCGCCGCGCCTGATTTCGACGTTCTGCGCCCGCACGGCGGCATCGAGGCACTCCGGTGTGATCGTGTAGTCGACAGGCAGCGCCTCGACCCCTTCCAGCCCGGCGATATCGAGCAGCACCCCGCGCCGCAGCACCAGCCCCACGATGTCGATCGAGAGGTGCCGCAGACCTTCGGAGTAAGACTGCACCCCGTCTGCTGCCACTCCGCCGTGCAGCATGCCGCCGCACGAGTAGTGGCAGAGGGCGTCCATGTGCGTGCCTACGTGCCCGCCGAGCGCGATCGCTTCCGACGCCGAACTGACCCCGCCCGGCGCTACGTAGTCCCCATGCTTTTTTGAGAGGCTAAACAGAAACGGGGGATGCGACGGGTAGTGAGGCATCCCCACGAACCACGGCTGCGCCAGGTCGTACGCGCGCGCGCCGCGCACAAGCTCCAGAAACTCGTCGATCACAACTTACATGTACATCCCGCCGTTGACGGCGAGCACGTGGCCGGTTATGTAAGCCGCGTCGTCGCTGGCTAGGAATTTGACGGCGTTGGCGATGTCTTCAGGCTGCCCGCCGCGCTTCAACGGCACTTTCGCCAGCATGCCGGCGCGCTGTTCTTCCGTGAGTTTGGCGGTCATGTCGGTCTCGATGAATCCCGGCGCGATGGCGTTCACGGTGATGTTGCGGCTGCCGAGTTCCTGCGCCAGCGTCTTGGTTAACCCGATGATGCCGGCCTTCGAAGCCACGTAGTTGGCCTGTCCAGGATTGCCCGACTGGCCCACCACCGAGGCGATGTTGATGATGCGGCCCCAGCGCGCCTTCATCATCGACGGAATCACCTGCTGCGACGCGAGAAACGCGCCGGTAAGGTTGATGGAGAGCACCAGGTCCCAGTCTTCCTTTTTCATGCGGAGCGCCAGGTTGTCCTTCGTGATTCCGGCGTTGTTGACCAGTATGTCGATGCGCCCGAACTGCTTCAGAATTTCTCCGAATGCCTCCTTGATGGAATCCGGAGAAGTGAGGTCGAGGAAGACGGTGGCGGCCTGTCCGCCGGCCTCGCGGATCTCCGCCGCGACCTTCTCGTTGTTCTCCGGCTCGTTCGAGGCGACAACCACCTTGGCGCCGGCCTTGGCCAGGGTGAGGGCGATGGCACGGCCGATGCCGCGGCTGGCGCCCGTAACAAAAGCAATGCGATCTATCATTTCATCTCCAGGCGTTGGAACAAACATCAATCATAATAGAAGCTGGACGTTTGAAGCCATATGTCTTATTCCGACTTGCGCGAATTCATCCAGAAGCTCGAGCAGGAGCGCGAGCTCAGCCGTGTCCGCGTCGAGGTCGATCCGGAACTCGAAATCACCGAGTTCGCAGACCGAGCCGTCAAGCGGGGCGGCCCGGCGCTTCTGTTCGAGAAGCCGAAGGGCTCCGACGTCCCGGTCCTCATCAATGCGTTCGCGAGCATGCGCCGCATGGAGCTGGCCCTCGGCGTATCGTCCCTCGATGAGATCGCCGCTCGCATGCAGGGCCTCCTCGAAATGAAGGCGCCCGAGGGGCTTATGGGCAAGCTCAAAATGCTGCCGCGGCTCGCCGAAGTGGGGTCCTTCTTTCCCAAAACCGTCTCCAGCGGCCCGTGCAAGGAAGTGATCCGGCGCGACGATTTTTCGCTGTTCGACTACCCTATTCTCAAGTGCTGGCCGGAAGACGGCGGCCGCTTCATCACTCTGCCGCTCGTATTCTCGCGGAACCCGGAAAACGGCAAGCGCAACTGTGGCATGTACCGGATGCAGGTCTACGACGAGCGCACGGCGGGCATGCACTGGCAGACACACAAGCAGGGCGCGGAGCACTACCGGCGCCTGGCGAAGCAAGGCAAAGGGACGCGCATGGACGTCGCGGTCGCCATCGGCGCGGACCCCGCCACGATGTTCTCCGCCATCCTGCCACTGCCCCCCGACCTCGACGAAATGATGTTCGCCGGTTTCCTGCGCTCCCGCCCGGTCGAGATGGTGAAGTGCGAGACGTCGGACCTGGAAGTGCCCGCCTCGGCGGAAATCGTTCTGGAAGGCTACGTCGAGCTCGGCGAGCTGCGCCGCGAAGGGCCGTTCGGCGATCACACGGGTTTCTATTCGCTCGAAGACGACTACCCGGTGTTCCACCTCACCTGCATCACGCAGCGGAAAAAGCCGATTTACGCGGCCACGATTGTCGGTCCACCGCCGATGGAGGATTACTACATGGGCAAGGCAATTGAGCGGATTTTCCTGCCGCTGATGCGCCTGCAACTGCCCGAAGTTCGCGATATGTGCATGCCGGCCGAGGGCGTCTTCCACAACCTGCTCCTGGTGTCGATACGCAAATCGTATCCCGGCCACGCGCGCAAGGTGATGCACGCCATCTGGGGCATGGGCCAGGCGATGTTCAGCAAGTGCATCGTGGTGGTGGACGAAGACGTGGACGTGCAGAACGTCCGCGAGGTCGCCTGGAAGGCGCTCAACAACGTCGACCCGCAGCGCGACATCGAGTTCGTCATGGGCCCCGTGGATTCGCTCGACCACGCCAGCCGGCTGCCGAACTACGGCTCGAAGATGGGCGTGGACGCCACGCGCAAGTGGCCGCAGGAGGGTTTCACGCGGCCCTGGCCGGAGGTGATCCGTATGACGCCGGAGGTGCGCCGCCGCGTCGACGAGCTCTGGAAGCAGGCGGGGCTGAAATAGTTGGCGCTCCAGCGTCTACTCCGCTGAGAGCATGTGTTAAACTGGCTCTGTTCCCCCCTTTGCGCGGTGGGTGTAGCTCAGTTGGTAGAGCGTCGGATTGTGGTTCCGAATGTCGCGGGTTCGAATCCCGTCACCCACCCCACCGCACACCTGTCCGGTCCGGACACATGGGTAACACTTCGTTCCTGAGACATAGGTAACACAACAGCCGGCGTTGTCCTCAGGGACGCTGGAGCCACACGCGGTATTCACCTCCCAACTGGCCCGTATCCGCAAACGGCGCAAGGACCAGTTCCACCGGCTTCCTGCCCAGAGCGGAATTGCCGAGGTAGCCGCGAACCCGATATGCTTGCGAGCCCACCCATTTCTCGGGCAATTTCGCCGCGGCGTCGTGCAGTTCCAGGGGGCCCGCCACCCCAGCGATCCAGAGGGGAACATCGCGGTTTAAACGCTCCTCCGCAGCCAGCACCTGCGGTCCGCGCTGAACGGCTACGTGATCCGGATATGCCGGCCCGCCGGGAACAAGGCGTGCCGGAAGGTCCATCCGGATGCTTACCCCGTCCGAATCCTTCCACTTCCGCTCGATTGCCAGGTACTCTCCGGGAGTTCCGGTCCAGCTCTGGCCCGAGGACGTCACGACGAACTCCTTGCACCACGCCGGCACGCGCAGGAATAAGGGGAAGTCCGCCGGCCTGGCCATCTTCAACTCGAGCCCTACGTTGCCATCAACGGGAAACCGTGTGGTCGAAGTCAGCGTGACTTCGCCGGCGGGAAGCTGCAGCCGCACTGTACCCGGCACGTACAGGTTGATTGCGATGCCGCCGCGCCGTATGCCCCAGGCAGCGGCGGGGATGAGGGCAATCCCTCGCTGCAAGCTGGAAGTGCAACAGCTTACGCCCGGCACTCCCTGACTCACGGCGCCGTACCGTTTGAACCCGATCAACGGAACGAAGTAACTGATCAAGCCGGTGGCCGGATGCTGCGCGCCCAAGAGCGCGTTGTAAACACTCCGTTCGATTTCCTCCGCGTACTTCGCCTCACCAGTGAGCCGCAGGAGCTGGAGATTGATCTGCATCCAGGTCACGGTGACGCAACCCTCGCCCGCGCTGCCGTCCGCGCGAAGGAAATGAGGCTCCGGGAACACTTCGGGTGATGCGGCAGTGCCGGTAATATACAACTGGTTCTCGACAATATCGCGCCAGGCGATAAGGACCGGCCGGAGGAACTGCTCCTCTCCGGTCACCCGGTACAGTTCGAGAAGGCCCACGAAATTCGACATCATTTCGTATGCCTTCGCGTTCCCGATTTTGTGAACGTGGCCGGTTTCGAGCAGCGTGCTGATGATTCTTGGGCCCTTCGGTTCGTCCCAGGCGCGAACGATGTAGCGGCAGAAGTCCAGAAACTTGGAGTCGCCCGTCCAGCGGTATAGTTCCACCATCGGCTCGAGCACGCTCGTATTCGCCATGCCAACGTGCCAGTCGTTGCGGGCAATGCTGCGCTGTCCCGGACCTTCGCCGTAGACGCGGCACAACAAATCGCCGACGCGCCGGCAGGCGCTCAGCGCCGGTTCGTATCCGGTCTTGCGGTAGTAGTTCAGCAGCCCGATCAGGTTGTACTTATGAGCCCAGACGTCCCACAAAGGGAGCGCAGCCGTAGGTTCCCAGGGGTCCGGCCCCATATCGATGAAACGATCCTTCTCGAGATAGGTACCCAGATACCCATCCGGAAGCTGGGTGGCCAGGAGCTCTTTGACCGCTGTGTCTAGCTTGCGCTTTAAACGCTCGTCGCCCGAATACGCCCACGCGTTTGCCGCGGCATCGATGAACTTGGAGATGTGCTCTCCGATCCAGGTCTGCTGGCCAGGGCGTTTCCGGTAGCCTTGAAGCAGCGGCTCAATATCGACCCCGGAAATGAGACGGCGATTGATGTTGACGTCGATCCGGTCTCCCACCATGCCGCCGATTTTCTGCGCCGCGAACGGCGCGGGCACGTAGCGGTCTTCGGCCTTGTCCAAAATTGGCGGCTTGAACGGCGCGGAGCGCTCCGCGGCGGAAACCTGAGCCAGAGCCGCCGCGGAAGAGAACAACACTCCGATCGCGGACCGTCGCGTCAGTGGTTCACTCTCAGCGGTGAAGTATTTTCCAAAAACATGCCCCATGTTCGATCCTCTCAATGCGCCACATAATACGGGCGGGCTCAAACCCTGTAGTGCTCCAGGCTGAACTCCGCCGGTTTCAGCGGCCATGCCCTCAGCGATTCCAGGCGGGCGGGGCCGCCGCGCGCGAAGGCCTCAACTCCCAGGTCCTCATCGCCGGCATTCACGGTGGAAAAGACGGCGACCGTTCCCTCGTTGGCGTAAGCCTCAATCACACTCTTATCCAGGAATACACGCATGCGGACGCTCCGCTCCCGGCCGAGAACCGCTCCCGCCGTTCCGATCGAGAACGTGCCGCCGTTGGCATAGGGTCCGCCGCTACCCTCCGTGCTGTAGGAGACAACGGCGCCGGCGTTGCCGGATCTCGAGCACCGAAGCCGCAATCCGACCGCCGTCGCCCTCTGAACGGCAAACTCCGCTTCAATCTCCAGACAGTCCCCGGAGACTTCCTTTATGGGAACCCGATCGCCTATGGGAACCCGATCGCCCTGAATGACTGTGGGCGGAACCGTACGGACCGGTCCTCGCAGTTTCTCAAACTCAGGTGCTGGATTTTGCCGCAGCGAACCGTCTTCGGCGATGGTCAGAATGCGCGGCATCGTCATGACACCGTTCCAGCCTTTCTCCGGCGGGTTGTCGGTCTGTCCCCACAACCAGAGAGTGCAGCGGCCGCTGCCGTCATAGGAGATGTTGCTGGCGTACGATGTTCCGGGATCCAGAATGCCGTGCACCTCGGGGATGAACTTCGCACGCGCCACATCCAGGGTCCCGACGAAATATTCCGGCGGCTTATGTGGAGAGATCAACAGCACATATTTCGATCCCACACGGAAGAGATTCGGGCATTCGATGTTGTTGTATTGCCGGTTGCGGTATTCAAAGACCGGACCCAGATACTTCCACGCGCTGAAATCGTCCGCGGCCGCCTCGTAGAGATAAACCGCGGCTGTGCCGCTTCGCCTCCACCCGGAGCCGTTTCCGCCGCATACCATATAAACTTTGCCGGCCTCACGGAACAGAAACGGGTCGCGCCAGTCGAATATCCTCTGTTGTCCGTGCAGCTTCACTGTGGCCACGGGGTTGCCGGGAAACTTTTCCCAGCGAATCAGGTCGTCATCGAGGGGCACGGCCATCCATTGTTCGGGATCGCGCTTTCCGATGCTCGTGTAAAGGATCCGCGGGCGGCCATCGGCGGCAATGAATGCGGATCCGGAAAAGACATGCTCTTCCCCCTTTTCCTTGGAGGGCCACAGGGCAATTGGCAGGTGCTCCCAGTTCACCAGGTCACGGCTCCGCGCGTGGCCCCAGTGCATGTTTCCCCATTTCGGCTCGAAAGGATTGTGCTG
>JBLNCW010000030.1:0-15380 GCA_050261015.1 Rhodospirillales bacterium
ACCCCCGCTCGCCTGACCTCACGCTCGCTCATTCGTGTCCTTCTCACCCACCTTCAATCGGCTCGGTGAGGGGACATTTCTATCGAGGTCTAAAGGGGACATTATCACGGAGGTTCAACACTAACTTTGGACCGGATTTGTGGGGTTGCGGCGCACCACCATCAGCGTCAGGTCGTCACGGAGCGGCGCCCGGGCGCGAAAATCCGCCAGATCCCCGAGGCACTCGGAGATCAGGTCGCCGGGTTTGAGGCGCGCGGCAGAGCCGAGCAGGCGCACGAACCTGTCGAGCCCGTATTCGGCGTTTTCCGAATTCTGAGCCTCGGTCAAGCCGTCGCTGTAAAGCACCAGGGAATCGCCGGGGTCGAGGGTGACGCGGCGCGAAGAGAAGGTCGCGTTGGAGAAGATGCCGATAGGCAGACCGGTGGCCTCCACGGGGATCGCCTGGCCTCCCCGGAGCAGAAACGGAGGGCAATGGCCGGCATTGCAGATTTCCAGCTCGCCGTCCGCGCCTGCACGCCCGCAGACCAGAGTGGCGTAATGCGTGGCGATCGTGCTTGCCGCAAATAGCCGGTTGGCCCGCCCCACCATCTCGGCAATACCTAACCCGACGCCGATCAGGGTCCGGAACATCGCGTGCAAGTGGGACATCAGCAGGGCCGCCGCGACGCCCTTGCCGGAGACGTCGCCGACGAGAAACATCGGATCGCCGGCGCCATCTTCGGGGGCCACTACATCGCAGTAATCGCCGCTGACCATGCTCGACGGCTCGTAGTGATAGCAGACCTCCCATCCGCCAAACGTCAGCGGCTTGGGCAAGAGCCCGTTCTGGATTCGCGCAGCCAGATCGAGGTCCTGTTCCAGCGAGCGCTGCTGCTCGGCACTAAGGCAGTCCAGGCAGAAACACGCCAGCGGATCGGCTATAAGCTGGGACGGCTCCAGGGCTTCATGGCACCCTTTGCACAGGCCATAGGAGCCGCCATCGATACGCTCCAGCGCCGAGTCTACTTCCTGCAAAAGGCTCACAAGGTGCCGGGGCTCCGGCGATTCCGCGATTGCCGACTGCAGCCGCTGCCGCCGCTCCAGGATTTGCGTCCTGAGAATGCCATCCCATACCGTGCCCATGCGGGTGCCCTCCGATCTCTCAATATTAGCTGTTTATCGAGGCGGCGGCCCGCAAGCGCGGCAGCCACACCTATTTTCTCTTCCAGCGCGTTCCTTCCTTGGTGTCTTCGAGCACCACTCCGCGTTCGAGCAGACAACTGCGGATTTCGTCCGACCGCGCGAACTGCTTCGCCTTCCGGGCGCGGTCGCGTTCCGCGATCAGCTTCTCGATCTCGCTGTCGGAGATTCCGGTGTCTTTCCGGCTGGGGCGCAGAACGTCAAAAACCGCGTCGAAGCGGGCCAGGAAATCGAGCGCGGGTGCGGTGTTGCCGGCGAGGAACTGGTCTGCGTCCATGGCCGAGTTCGCGTCGCGGACGAACTCGAAGGCGGCGGCCAGGGCTTCGGCTGTGTTCAGATCGTCGTCAAGCGCCTCTTCGAAGCGGGCGGTCGCCTGGCGCGTCCGCTCGAGCAGGCCCTCGCTCGATCCCTCGGGAAAATTGCCCGTATCCAGGCGCAGCTTGAAGTTGCGCAGGCGCTCGATGGCGGTGTCGGCCGAGCGCAGGCTGTCCATCGTGAAATTGAGCTTTTTGCGGTACGGCACGGAAGCCAGCAGGTAGCGGACGGCTTCCGGCGCGTGGCCCTGTTCGAGAAGGTCGCGCAGGGTGAAAAAGTTGCCCAGCGACTTCGACATCGTCTGGCCCTCGACGATGAGATGCTCGGAATGCAGCCAGTAGCGGGCGAACGGCTTGCCGGTCAGCGCTTCCGATTGCGCGATTTCGTTCTCATGGTGCGGGAAGGTCAGATCGATGCCGCCGCCGTGTATGTCCAGCGTCTCGCCGAGGTACTTCATCGCCATCACGGAGCACTCGATGTGCCAGCCGGGCCGCCCGGGACCGATGACGGTCTGCCAGCTCGGCTCGCCTTCCTTCGGCGCCTTCCAGAGGGCGAAGTCGCGCGCATTCTCCTTGTCGTAGCGGTCGGTATCGACCCGCGCGCCGGCGCGGATGCCGCTGAAGTCCGTGTGCGAAAGCTTGCCGTACTCCGGGAACTTCGCGATGCGGAAGTAAATCGAACCGTCGCTCTCGTAGGTGTAGGTTTTCTCGGAAAGCCGCTTGATGGCCTCGGCCATGTCGTGTATGTGGTCTGTGGCCTTTACGAGGTGCTCGGGGCGTTCCAGCCGCAGCGCTTCGGCGTCTTCGAGAAACGCCTGGGTATACACCTCCGTGTATTCGGAGAGCGACTTGCCGGCCGCCGTGGCCTGCTGGATGATGCGGTCGTCCACGTCGGTGATGTTCATCACGTGATCGAGCTGGTAACCGCTGCAGCGCAGCCAGCGGCGCAGGATGTCCACGAACGTGAAGGTGCGCAGGTTGCCGATGTGCGCGTAGTTCCAGACCGTGGGGCCGCAGGTGTACATGCGGACCACGTTGCCTTGCTGGGGCGTGAAATCCTCGATACGTTGAGTCAGCGTGTTATAGAAGCGCAGGGCCATATAGGGTGAGTTACCATCCTAGCAAAGGGGCTTCGCGGGCTCAGTTCACCCGGGGAGTTTCCGCACACGGCCCGGCAGCGGGTTCGGGCAGCTTGCCCCGCCAGTCCGCCCACGCCCAGGCCAGGGCGGTGAGCGTCCCGCAGACGCCCGCCGCGACGCCGATCGTGCGCGGGCTCCAGTATTCGGAGGCCACCCCCGCCGCCGCCATTGAGAGGACCATAACCGGCCAGCGCGCCGTCTCCATGGTGGCGAACACGCGGCCGCGGAACTCGTCCGGAGTGTGCCGCAGCAGTTGCAAATAGTTGAGCACCGAGGTGACCGCCATCCCAACGCGCGAAAGCATAACGAAAAACAGGGCCGCCCAGTAGTGCTCCATGATGCTGAAGACGACGTAGGTGCCGCCGTGCAGGAGGTAAGATACGGAGATCGCCCGCTTGTAGCCCTTGTAATCCACCCGCTCGCCGAGTACGTGGCCGATAGCCCCGCCTATGAGCAGGCCGACCCCGGCAAAACTCCATATCGTGCCGATGCCAGCCGCGCCCCGGTGAAACACCTGCTCGCCGAACAGCGCAAACAGGACCTGCGCCGCGCCCCCGCCTATCGCCCAGCCCACCGATAGCAGGGCAATGCCGAGCGAGAGCGGCGTCGCGCCGATGTATTTCAGTCCTTCCGCGTATTCCGCCCAGGGGCGAAGGCCGCCGGCGGCAATGCGTTTTGGACGGAAAGAACCCCCGGGAGCGGGGCGCAGTCGCCAGATGGCAAGTGCGGAAAGCAGGAACGAGACTCCGTTGATCACAAAGGCCCAGGCATAGCCGAACTTGGCCGCGCTGAAGCCGGCCATCAGCGTCCCCAACGTGAGCGTGGCCCACTGGGTGGTCTGGGTCAGCGAATTGGCCGTATGGAGTTCTTTGGAACCCGCGATGGCGGGCAGAATCGAGGTGCGCCCGCTTGTGAAAAACGGCGAGGCGAACATCAGCGCCGCGCTGAGCAGCAGAACCAGCCACAGGCGGCCGTGCGGGATCCCGAAAATGAAAGCGAACCCGACCGCGGCGCGCAGGAGGTCGCTGGCGATCATGATTTTTTTTCGGTCGCAGCGGTCCAGCACGACTCCCGCAACCGGCCCGGCCAGAACCGCCGGAATCGCGCGGGCGAGCATCACGATGGCAACGGAAAGGCCCGATCCGGTGTTCTCCAGCACCAGGCTGAGCACGGCTATGTTGTTGAAGTAATCGCCGATTTCGCTGACCACCTGCCCCAGCCAGACGTTGCGGTAATTGGCGTTGTTCCGGAGCAGGTTGTAGAATTCAGACACTCCTTTTCAGGATACGATCTGGAAGAGCGCCGTCCAAATCAGGCGGCGCGCGCGGCTGTGACTTGCACGTGACTGAGGGCGGGCCTCTTCACCCCTGCCCGAGTTGTGAGTACACCGTGCGGCGAATCATAATAAAGTTTCGGGAATTTTCCTCTAATGGCTCGTTCTTCCCCGGATTCATCGGCTGCTATTCCCGCGGCGCCCGCGATGGCCGCGCCCAGAGTCGCCGTGAGCGCAACGTTCACTGCGGAACCGATCGAGGCGCCCCTGGCGTTCTGGATCGAGGAGCTTGGCTGGGATCTCCAGATCAGGTTCGCTCCGTACAACCAGGTGTTTCAGCAACTGCTGGACCCCGACAGCCTGCTGGCGCGCAACCGCGACGGCGTGAACGTGGTGCTGGTGCGTTTTGAGGACTGGTCGCGGTTCGGGGAAACCGGGGCGCGCGAACTGGAGGAGAACGCCGACCATCTGATCTCGTCGCTGCGCGCTGCGGCGGGCCGCTTCCGGTCGCCGCTGCTGGTTCTGATCTGTCCCTCTTCGCCTAAGTTCCTGAGCGATCCGGAGCGCGCGGCGCTAATTGAACGTTTGGAGGCGCGGATCGAGTCGTCGCTGGCGGGCGTGAGCGGCGTATACACGGCCTCCCCGGCGGAACTCAACCAGCTCTACCCGGTGCCGGACTACTACGACCCGGATGGCGATATGCTCGGGCATATCCCTTACAAACCGGCCTTTTTCGCCGCGCTCGGGACTCTGGTGGCCAGAAAGATCCAGGCGCTGCGGATGACGCCCTACAAGGTCGTGGTGTTGGATTGCGACGAGACGCTCTGGGCAGGTGTCTGCGGCGAGGACGGTCCCCAGGGGGTGGTGCTCGACGAGCCGCGGCGCGCCTTGCAGGAATTCATTCTGGCGCAGCACCAGGCGGGCATGCTGCTGGCCCTGTGCAGCAAGAACAACGACGAAGATGTAGTAGAAACGTTCCGCGCCCACCCGGAGTTTCCGTTGCGGCTGGAGCACTTCATAACGCGGCGGATCGACTGGCAGCCAAAATCTACAAATATAGTATCTATAGCCGAGGAGCTCCGGCTCGGCCTCGACAGCTTCATCTTCGTCGACGACAACCCCACTGAATGCGCCGAAGTTCAGGCGCACTGCCCGGAAGTGCTCTGCCTTCAACTGCCCTCGGAGCATCAGAGAATCCCCGCCTTCCTGCGCCATGTCTGGGCGTTCGACCGCCTCCGGGCAACCGAGGAGGACCGCGAACGGGCGGCCCTATACGCCCAGGAAATCGAGCGCGGGCGGCTGGAGAAGAAGGCCGCGAGCCTGGAGGAGTTCCTGGCGGCGCTGAACCTGGAGATTAACATTGCTCCCATGCGTCCGGAGCAGTTGCCGAGGGTTTCGCAGTTGACCCAGCGGACTAACCAGATGAACTTCACCTGCGTCCGGCGGTCCGAGAACGAAATCCAGGAGTTGCTGCGGGACGGGAAGGCGGAATGCCTGACGGTGGATGTGCGCGACCGCTTCGGCAGCTACGGGCTGGTCGGGGTCATGATCTTCGAACCGCGCGAGGACGCCATCGCGCTGGACACCTTCCTGTTGAGCTGCCGCGCGCTCGGGCGGGGCGTCGAGCATCGCATGCTGGCGCGCTTGGGCCAGACTGCCCTGGAGCGCGGCTTGTCCCGGGTCGACGCGCGTTTTGTCCGCATGCCGCGCAACAGCCCGGCGCTGAAGCTGCTGGAGAGCGTCGGGGCCCAATTCGCCGAACGCGATGGAGACACGATCATCTTCCGGTTCCCGGCGGATTATCTCGCGGCGCTGAAGTACGTGCCGAACGGTCCCAAGCCTGCGGCCGCCCCGGTGCACCGCCCCGCTGCCTCCAGCGGCACGCGGAGAGCGGTGGATTACAACCGGATCGCCAACGAACTCGCGACGGCCGAACAGGTTCTGGAGCGGGTGTCGGCCAGAAACCGGAATAAAACAGCGCCGGCGCCCGGAGGCGATGCCCCGCGCACGGACGTCGAAAAGCAGCTCGCGGAGATGTGGGCCGAGCTGTTGGGGCTGCCTTCGGTCGGCATTCACAACAACTTTTTCGACCTGGGCGGGCACTCGCTGCTTGCGGTCCAGTTGCTCTCCCGTGTGCGCCAGACGTTCCACGTCGACCTGTCGCTGGAAGTGGTTTACGGCGGCCCGTTCACGGTGGCGGAGCTGGCCAAGGCGATCGATGTCGAAGAGATCGAGCACGCCGGCGCCGATTACGAAAAGATCCTCCAGGAACTCGAAGGGCTTTCGGACGAGGAGGTCCGGGCGCTTCTGGAGAAGGAACAGCAGTGAGGACATGCGCATTCTGCTGACAGCGAACGCCTCCTACGTGCCTCCCCGGGGCGGCGCGACCCGCAGCAACCTGGTCTGGCTGGATCACCTGGCAGCGGCCGGACACAGTTGCCGAGTGGTGTGCGCAACGCTGGGGGACGCGGCGGGCAGGCTGGAGCAGTTGCGCGGCGAAGGCATCGAGCAGCCGGCGGACCTGGGCGGCGGCGTGGAGTTCTCGCGGCGCGGCGAGAACCTGGAGATCTACGCGGCGGCCGAGCCGGCGCGGCAGTTGCAGTTGCTGCGCAGGCAGGTTGAGGAGTTCGAGCCCGACTGGCTGTTGGTCTCCTCGGAGGACGTGGGCCACATTTTGCTGCGGCAGGCGCACCAATTAGTGCCGGGCAGGGTCGTATACCTCGCTCACACCCCGCAGTTTTTTCCTTTCGGACCGGCAAGCTGGAACCCCGAGCCGCAGGGAGAGGAGATGGTGGCCCGCGCGGCGGGTGTGGTGGTGCTCGGGCGGCACATGCAGGCGTATGTCGAAAAGCACGCCGGCTGCCGCGCCTCAATCATCCATCCGCCCATATACGGCACCGGCCCGTTTCGCCAGTGCGGGTCGTTCGACAACGAGTTCGTCACCCTGATCAACCCCTGCCAGATCAAGGGGATATCGATTTTTCTGGCGCTGGCGGAATTATTCCCGCAAGTTGCGTTCGCCGCGGTGCCCGGCTGGGGCACGACCACGGCCGACCGTCAGGCCCTGGCAGCGCTCCCCAACGTCGTTTTGCTGCCGAATTGCCGCGACATCGAGGAAGTGCTGGCGCGCACCCGCGTGCTGCTGATGCCGTCGCTGTGGTACGAAGGATTCGGGTTGATCGTCATGGAGGCCATGCTCCGCGGCGTGCCCGTGGTGGCGAGCGATTTCGGAGGCTTGCAGGAAGCCAAGGCGGGAACGGGTTATGTGGTCCCGGTGCGTCCGATCGAGCGGTTCGAGCCGGTGTTCGACGAGCGCGGGCTGCCGAAGCCGGTTGTCGCCGGGCAGGACATTACGCCCTGGGCCGAAGCGCTCCAAACACTGCTCACCGACCGGGGCGCATACGAGCGCGAGGCGGCGGCTTCGCGGGAAGCCGCTCTCCGGTTCGTCTGCGGGCTACGCGCCGGGCGGATGGAGGAATTTTTGCAGACGCTCGTGCCGGCGCCTGAGGAGCCGGAGGAGAGCCGGCGCCGGGCCGCCCGCGACATACTGGCCGGACTTTCGCCCGAAAAGCGCGCGCTGTTGATCCAGCGGCTCCGCAAACGAATTTCCAGCCCGGAATGAAAATGCGCATTCTGCTGGCGCAAAATTCGCTTTACTACCCCGCCCACGGCGGCGGCGACAAATCGAACCGCATGCTGGTGGAAGCGCTGGCGGCGCGGGGGCATGCCTGCCGCGTTGTGGCGCGGCTCAGCGCGTTCGGCGAGAAGGAGCACCAGCGCTACCTGGAGGAGCTCGCGGCGCGGTCGGTGCGGGTCGTGTCCTCCGATGCGGGCGTGGCCGTCTTCAACCTCCACGGCGTTGAGGTTCATGTAGTCACCAACAGGCCTCACCTGAAAGCGTATTTCTCCGCCCAGATCGAGGATTTCGCTCCGTCCGTCATCCTGAGTTCGACCGACGATCCCGCCCAGGTGCTTTTCGAAGCGGCGCTGAAGGCGGAGAGCGCGCGCGTTGTCTACCTCACACGCGCCACGCTCGCCTTGCCGTTCGGCCCGGACTGCGCATTCCCGAGTGCCGCCAAGACAGACTTGCTGCGGCAGGCCGACGGCGTTGTCGGCGTGAGCTGCTACGTGGCCGACTATATCCGCAAGTGGAGCGGCATCGACGCCGTTGCGCTGCCGATTTCCCTGATGGATCCCGGCCCCTATCCCGATCTGGGGCGTTTCGACAACGAGTTCGTCACGCTGGTAAACCCCTGCGCGGTAAAGGGTATTTCGATTTTCCTGGAACTGGCGCGCCGCTTCCCGTCCACCCTGTTCGCGGCCGTGCCGACCTGGGGCACGAACCAGCAGGACCGAGCCGCGCTCGAGGCACTGCCGAATATCCGGGTGCTAGACCCGGTGGACAACATCGACGAACTGCTTGCGCGGACGCGCGTGCTGCTGGTGCCATCCTTATGGGCCGAAGCGCGGTCGCGGATCGTGGTCGAGGCAATGCTACGTGGGGTTCCGGTGGTGGCGAGCAACGCCGGCGGCATACCGGAGGCGAAACTGGGGGTTCCCTACCTTCTGCCGGTGCGGTTGATCGAGAAATACCAGACGCAGCTCGACGAGCAGATGGTGCCGGTGGCCGAGGTGCCGCCGCAGGACATCGAGCCGTGGGTTCAGGCGCTCGGCAGGCTAATCACCGACCGGGCGCATTACGAAGAGATCTCGCGCATGTCGCGGCAGGCCGCGATCGCCTACGCGGAGAGTCTGAGCGTGGAGCCGTTCGAGCGCTTTCTGGAGAAGGTCATCCAGGCTCCGCGAAAACCCTGGGCGGCGGCCGCGCCGGCGCACACTTCGCCGCTGGACAGGCTTTCGCCCGAAAAGCGCAGGCTGCTCGCTCTGCGGATGCGCCGGAAGTCCTCGCCCGGCAGCGTCTGGTTCCCCAAAGCGGACCCTTCGCTTCCGGCCGCGCTGCGCCTCTTCTGTTTCCCTCACGCCGGCGGCGGCACGCTGATGTTTCGCACCTGGGCGGGGGCTTTCCCCGAGGACGTTGCCGTGGTTCCCGTGCGGCTGCCCGGCCGCGAAACGCGCTTTTCCGAGCCGCCCTTCAATCGCATGGAGCCGCTGGTGGAAGCGCTCGCGCAGGCGATCCGGCCGTTCACCGGCGAGCGGTTCGCGTTTTACGGGCACAGCATGGGAGCGGCGGTCGCCTTCGAGCTGGCGCGCCGGCTTCGCAGGGAAAACCTGCCTTCGCCCGCGGCCTTGTTCGTTTCCGCAGCGCGAGCCCCGCAGTTCCGGCTCAACCACGTCCCGCCGCCCGAGCCGCCTGACGAGCAATTAATCTCCGAATTGCGAAACCTCGAAGGCATCCCGCCAGGAGCGCTGGCGGATGAGGAACTGCTCAAAACCATTCTTCCCGCGGTGCGGGCGGATTCGGCGCTCTACCGGAACTACGTTTACGTCGAGGAGCCGCCGCTCGACTGCCCGATTCGCGCCTACGGCGGCACGGAAGATCCGAACATCACGCGGGACCACCTGGAAGCGTGGGCGCGGCAGACCACCGCTTCGTTCGCGCTCGAAATGCTGCCAGGCAAGCACTTCTTCGTCAATTCGCCGCTTTTTGTCGCCTCGCTGGCGAGGGATTTATGTGGGATCCGGCGCCAGGCGAATTGAGTCTCGGGGAAACTGAACTGCACGTCTGGCGAATCCGGCGCTACATTGCCGCGCACGGCGCCCTGCGCAGAATACTCTCGCGTTATTGTGGAATTGCGCCGTCCAGGCTGCTTACGTGGGAATATGCAGACTGATCCGCAGGGCCCGATCGCGATTGCCGGCGCCGGGCGTATGGCGCAGAGCCTGGGACGCCTGCTGCGGGAGCGCGGCGAGCGCATCGCGGCGGTCGCCAGCCGGCAGAGGGATCACGCCCGCGCCGCCGTGGAGTTTATCGGCGGCGGGGAAGCGGTTCCCTATTCCTGCCTGCCGCAGTACGCGCGGCGCGTCCTGATCGCGGTTTCCGACGGCGCGATCCCGGCCGTAGCCGCCGTGCTGGCCAAGGCGGGGATGACCGGGGGAGCGGCGCTGCACACTTGCGGCGCTCATGGTCCGGAGATTCTCGCGCCGCTCGCCGCCAGGGGAGTGTCCTGCGGAACGCTGCACCCGCTCCAGACGGTAGCCAGTCCGGCTCAAGGGGTAACGGCGCTGCCGGGCTGTGCTTTCGGCATTACCGCCGAAGGCGAAGCCGCCGCGTGGGCGGAGCGCATCGCCGTGATGCTCGGCGGGCGGGCGCTTCACGTGCCGGCCGATAAGCGGCCGTTATGGCACGCCGCCGCCGTTATGGCTAGCAATTATGTGGTTGCGCTGGTGGATGCTGCTGTTATGCTGATGGGGGCGGCAGGGATTGAGGAGCGGGACGCCCTGGCCGCCATTGCGCCGCTGGTCAAAGCGAGCGGCGCGAACGCACTCAGCCTGGGGCCGGTCCGGGCACTGACCGGGCCGGTGGAACGGGGAGATGTCGAGACGGTAACAACGCATTTGAGCGCGCTCGCAGCCGCTCCTCCAGCGGTGCGCGCTTTCTACCGCGCGGCCGCTCTGCAAGCTCTCGACATAGCCCGGCGGCGCGGTATCGAAGAAGCGAAAGCCCGGAAATTGGAGGAAGTGCTGCGGGATAGCGGAGGCAAGAATGCCTGAAAGCGGCAGACGAGTTCGGATTCTCGACTTTAAGGAAAAGAAGCGGCGGGGCGAGAAAATCGCCGTGCTCACCGCCTATGACGCGGCCATGGCGCACCTGCTCGACCGTGCGGGAATCGATGCCCTGCTGGTCGGCGATTCGCTCGGCATGGTGGTGCTCGGCTACGAGACTACGCTTCCGGTGACGCTGGACGTCATGGTGCATCACACCGCCGCCGTGGCGCGGGGCGCCTCCCGCGCATTGATCATAGCCGACATGCCGTTCCTCACTTACCAGGTGAGCGTGTCCGAGGCGGTCCGCAACGCCGGCCGGCTCATTCAGGAGGGCGGCGCGGCGGCCGTCAAACTCGAAGGCGGCGAGCCGGTGCTCGACGTGGCGCGCCGGCTGGTGGAGATCGGCATCCCGGTGATGGGGCACCTGGGACTGGTTCCACAATCGGTCCACCAGTTGGGCGGCTACCGGCAGCAGGCCAAGGCCGAACGCGACGCGGAAAGGCTGATGGCGGACGCGCGGGCGCTGGAGCAGGCCGGAGTGTTTGCGATCGTGCTGGAATCCATTCCGGCCGAGGTCGCGCGCGCGGTCACCGCGGCGCTCGAAATCCCCACGATCGGCATCGGCGCCGGTCCGCACTGCGACGGCCAGGTGCTGGTGAGCTACGACGCCTTTGGGCTGTACGCCGGCCCCGTTCCCCCCTTCGTGAAGCAGTACGCGAAAGTGGGCGAGCAGATTACAGCCGCTGCGAGAGCCTATGCCGAAGAGGTGCGGGAGGGCGTCTTTCCTGCGGTCGAGCAGACGGTGCGAGGTTCGCGGCGATGAGCGCGGCGCTTGTACGGTCCATCGCCGATCTCCGCGGTAGGCTGGAGCAGTTCCGGCGCGACGGGCGTATCATCGGCTTCGTGCCGACCATGGGGGCGCTGCACGCCGGGCATGGGCGGCTGATCGAAACGGCGCGGGATGAGTGCGGGGCGGTCGTCGTCAGCGTTTTCGTAAATCCCATACAGTTCAACCAGGCGCAGGATTTCGAGCGCTACCCGCGCCCGCTCGAAGCGGACCTCAAGTTCTGTTCCGAGCGCGGCGTGGATTTAGTTTTTGCGCCGCCGGACAGCGAAATGTATCCCTGCCAGCAACTGGCCTTCGTGGAGGTGGAGCGGGTGACCGAACACCTGTGCGGCGCAAAGCGTCCCGGCCATTTTCGCGGCGTCACAACGGTGGTGACGAAACTGTTCAACATCGTGCAGCCGCACCGCGCTTACTTCGGCGAAAAGGACGCGCAGCAGCTCGCCACCATCCAGCGCATGGTGGCCGATCTCAACATGCCCGTTGAGATCGTTCCCGTTCCCACCGTGCGGGAGCCGGACGGTCTGGCGCTCAGTTCCCGCAACACCCACCTCAGCGAGGAGGAGCGCCGCGTCGCGCCCGCGCTTTACCGCAGCCTGGAAGCCGCGCGGGGGCTGATTGCTTCCGGCGTTCTGGATCCCGGCGAGGTGCGGCGCGGGGCGCTCGAGCTGCTGGCGAAATACCCGCAGATCCGGGTGGAGTATTTCGAGATCGTCGATTCCGCGACCATGCAGCCGGTGGAGCGGATCACCGGTCCGGTGCGGGTGGCGGTTGCCGCGTGGCTGGGCTCGACGCGGCTGATCGACAACGTTTTGTGTGAGTACGGGAGAAAAGACTGATGCTCATTGTCCAAGTTCACGTTCATGTGAAACCCGAATTCATCGAGGCGTTCAAGCAGGCCACCATCGAGAACGCGCGCAACAGCGTGAAGGAGGCCGGCATCGCGCGGTTTGACGTCCTCCAGCAGACCGACGACCCGTCGCGTTTCGTTCTGGTTGAGGTCTACAAGGACGCGGGCGCGCCCGCGGCGCACAAGGAAACGGCGCACTATGCCGCCTGGCGCGACGCGGTGGCGGGCATGATGGCCAAGCCGCGCACGAGCGTCAAGTACACCAATATTTTCCCCGGCGACGAAGGCTGGTAAGCGCGATGGGGTTTGATTTCGCCACCGCGGGGCGCATTATCTTCGGCGCGGGCAGGATCCGGGAGGTGGCGCCCGCGGCGAAGTCCATGGGAACGCGCGCGCTGCTGGTGACCGGGGCGGCGCAGGAGAGGGCGGCGTCCCTGGCCGTCGATTTGGCGGCTGCCGGCATCGACTCGTCGTTCTTTCCAGTGGACAGGGAGCCGGCGGTGGACCTGGTGCGGCGGGGCTGCTCCGTGGCGCGCGAGGGGAAATGCGACGTGGTGATCGCCTTCGGCGGCGGCAGCGCCATCGACGCGGGGAAGGCGATCGCGGCGCTGCTGGCCAACCCGGGCGACCCGCTGGACTATCTGGAGGTGATCGGCGCCGGCATGAGCCTGGCTGCGCCTTCGGCGCCGTTTATCGCCGTGCCGACCACGGCGGGCACGGGATCGGAGGTGACGCGCAACGCGGTGCTGGCGTCGCCGGAGCACGGCGTCAAAGCCAGTTTGCGTAGCCCCTGGATGCTGCCGCGGCTGGCGGTAGTGGATCCCGAACTCACCTTCGGTCTCCCGCCCGCCGTTACCGCCGCAACCGGGCTCGATGCGCTCACGCAACTGATCGAGCCTTACGTCTCCGTGCGCGCGAATGCGATGACGGACATGTTTTGCGTGGAAGGCATGGGCCGGGCGGCGCGGTCGCTCGTGAGGGCGTTTCGCGACGGCCGCGACGCGGAGGCGCGGACGGATATGTGTTTCGCCAGCCTGCTGGGAGGGCTCTCGCTGGCGAACGCCGGGCTCGGCATCGTGCACGGATTCGCGGCGGTGATCGGAGGCGCGTTCCCCGCGCCGCACGGAGCGGTCTGCGCGGCGCTGCTGGCGCAAGGCGTGGAGATCAATGTTCGCGCGCTGCGCGCCCGCGCGCCGGAAAGCGAAGCGCTGCGCCGCTACGAACGGATCGCACGCATTCTGACGAGAAACCCGGAAGCAGCCATCGAGGACGGCATCGAGTGGGTGAGGCGGACGTGCCGCGAGCTGGAGATCCCGCCGCTGCGCGCATATGGGATCGGCAGCGAGCATGTGCCCGCGTTGGTCGAAGCGGCCGCGAAGGCCAGCAGCACAAAAGGCAATCCCCTTCCGCTCACCGCGGACGAGATGCGCGATCTGCTGGTGGGTGCGCTCTGAGCCTTACGGTATACTGAACCGCTTATGGCGCTCTTTCGGACGCGAAGCGCTGCGGTGTACGGGATCGACGGGCATCTGATCGATGTGGAAGTGGACATGTACCCTTCCGGCAGCAACCGCGATTTCGTCATGGTCGGCATGCCGGATACGGCCGTGAAGGAGAGCCGGGAGCGCATCAAGTCCGCGCTGCTGAACTCCGGCTTCGGTTATCCCAACAAAGCGGTCACCATCAATCTCGCCCCGGCCAATCTCCGGAAGGAGGGCGCGGGATTCGACCTCCCAATGGCGATGGGAATTCTGGGCGCGATGGGCACGGTGCGGCGCGCCGACGATTATCTGCTCGCGGGGGAGCTGTCGCTCGACGGCACGCTGCGGCCGGTGCGCGGGGCGCTGTCGATGGCGGTGTGCGCGCGGCGGCACTCGATTCCCAACTTCGTTGTCCCGATCGATAACGCGGCCGAGGCGGCGGTGGTGGAGGGCGTGCGGGTGTTCGGCTTGCGGCACCTGGCGGAGGTCGTGAGCCTGATGAACCAGCCGGAACAGTTCGCGCCGGTGCCCCCCTGCGTGCAGCCTGTTCCCGGGACGGAGGGCGCGGCGCCCGACTTCCGCGACGTGCGCGGCCAGACGACAGCCAAGCGCGCGCTCGAAGTAGCCGCGGCCGGCGGGCACAACGTCTTGATGATCGGCCCGCCGGGGTCGGGCAAGACGATGCTGGCGAAGCGGCTGGCCGGCATACTTCCGCCGCTTACCTTCGCTGAGGCGCTCGAGACGACCCAAATCCACAGCGTGGCTGGCGTGCTACCGCGCGGCGCCGGCCTGCTGATGCAGCGGCCGTTCCGCGCGCCGCACCACACGATCTCCGA
The DNA here is from genome assembly GCA_050261015.1 of Rhodospirillales bacterium. Classification (GTDB taxonomy): domain Bacteria; phylum Acidobacteriota; class Terriglobia; order Bryobacterales; family Bryobacteraceae; genus Fen-330. Next base: position 14,583 of record JBLNCW010000030.1, read on the forward strand.
CGCCGGGATGATCGGCGGAGGCGTGGGCCTGCCCCGGCCCGGCGAGGTAAGCCTCGCACACAACGGCGTTCTGTTTCTCGACGAGTTTCCGGAATTCCCGCGCAACACCCTGGAGCTGCTCAGGCAGCCCCTGGAGGACCGCATGGTAACCATCGCGCGTTCGAACATGACGCTTTCGTTCCCGGCCAGCGTCATGCTCGTTGCGGCGATGAATCCGTGCCCTTGCGGTTTCTATGGCGACAGCACGCGCGAGTGCCGCTGCACGCCGGCGATCATCCAGCGGTATTTAAGTAAGATCAGCGGGCCGATGCTGGACCGCATCGATCTGCACGTCGAGGTTCCTGCCGTCGCCTACAAGGAAATGCGCGGCGAAGAGCAGGGCGCTTCCTCCGTCGAGATGCGCGCGCGCATCGAGTGCGCCCGCCGCATCCAGCAGCAGCGCGGGTACACAAACGCGCAGCTTCCGCCCAAGCTGCTGCGGGAACTGTGCCGGCTGGACGATTCCGGCGAGCGCGCGCTGGAAATGGCCATGCGCCGGCTCGGCCTTTCCGCCCGCGCGCACGATCGAATTCTCAAGGTGGCCCGCACGATCGCCGATCTGGACGCCTCCGAGCGGGTCTCCGCGAAACACCTGGCCGAAGCGGTGCAGTACCGGAGTTTGGACAGGGATTATTGGAGCTAGCAGGTTGCGGAAAAACACAGGCTGAAACCCTGAAACACGTTACGGCTGGAATGTTCTGATCGTCTAATCTGCATGCGCGGCCGCGATCATCAGCAAGCAGACATGTACAGCTACTT
>JBLNCW010000031.1:0-4077 GCA_050261015.1 Rhodospirillales bacterium
CCGCGCCGTCTCCGTGCACTTTGGCGAGAGTGCGCGTGATGGAGACCAGCCGGTCTTCCTGAGCCGCCTGCCGCGCGGCCCCAATCGTCCACTCCTTCCCAAAGTCGATGACCTTCTTGATCGCGTCCGCGAGCAGGTTGCCGGCCGTGGCGCCCTTCACCATCGAGGCGGTCATCCCGTCGATGCCCTGCGAGGCGCCACGCGCGGCTTTCGTGGCCGTTGCCTCGATATTCGACAGGTTGGTGTTGACGCTCTTGATGGACTGGTTCGCCTTATCGACGTCGATGGTGACGACCAGCTCGAGCTTGTTATCGGCCATGGGAGCGAAGTCGGAACGCTACAGTGCAGGAACTAAGACTAAGCGAGAGAGGTTTCTAATGAACGACTGAACGACTGAGATTTTAGATCGTGGTACGGGAGCTGATCGGTCGAACGGTCGAACTGCCTTTCACAACGTTAATTAACGTTTTCATCTCTGAACTGCAGATGCTGGCATGCCAGTTCAGTTGGAGTATGGAGGATGTTAACTCCCCGGCACCTCGTAAATCAGCTCGTCCCCCCGGATGCCGCGAATCAACAATCCGATCAATGCTCCGATCGCCGCACCACCTGCGACTACCACGGCTGTTCCGGCGCCTGAGAGATCCCACCCCTGACCGATGGCAGCAAATGTACCCGCACCGGCAGCGGCACCGATGAGCGGCGCGGACTTGGCCGCGCCACGGCTGGCCGTCACCCGGCGAATCGTATCCCTGGCGATGAGGCGAGTACCTCCGCGTGCCTGAAGCACTGTAATAGTGGCGTTATCTGCAGACACGAATGCGCCCTTCACTGTAACCTTCGGCCGATCAAGCTGGACCGTGACCTTTCGTCCCGGACGCAAGCGGGATATGCTATTCCAGTCCCGCTGCGGCTGGCTTGCAAGCGCCTGAAGCGCAAGGACCTGTATGACAAGGAACCGGCACACGAACCCGCGTAGCAGCTCCTTTGCAGAAACTCGGTGTTCGGCCCGCGCTATACCTTTCGGCTCGCTCATCCCATTCACCTCTCAAGGTACGCTTACAACAATTGGTGAAGTGGGGCCCCTCTGGATTATCAGCTCAGTTTTGGTCAGCCGAGACCCGGTCCGACCCGCTATCAGAACAGCCTTTCCAGACGGCACTCCTCTGAACTCGAACGATCCATCCACACCGGTCCGGGCGCGGCGGTTCGCGGCTGCGTGCAGGCTCCTCGACTGCATAGCCTCGGCAGGATAGCCTTCGTCCTTCGCCGACGCGTGCAGGCGCACATAGGCGCCGGTCACGGGGGCTCCTGTAGCATCGACCACCTTCCCGCGGACTGTCACGCCAAGTCTGTCCAAAACGACGGTGACGCCCTGGAGCTGTTCTCCCGAGGCGAGCAGCCGGCCGGAGAACGCCGGCAGCCAGTCGTCGGCAGTTGCCTCGATGACAAAGGGCTTCCCCTGGGCGACAAACGGCAACACAAAATACCCGAACTCGTCCGAGCGAAACGGGCCCACTTCCTGCTCGAATACAAAAGTCCGCAACTCGCCAGGGTATCCTATCCGCACGGCGGCGCCAGGGACGGTGTTGCCCGCCCGATCAACCACCCGTCCCGTGACCACACTCGAACGGGGGAGCACGAACTCAAGCGTGGGTGAAGGGCTCGCGCCCGACACCATAACCGAAATCTCTTGCGACACGTATCCGTCGGCCTTGGCCACGATGGTCGCTCTGCTAGTCGGATCGATGTTTAGCAGCGCCACTCCATCGCCGCCCGTTTGGTAATTCGTCGATTTGACATGCGTCGTACCTTGTAGGACCGTCACGTCGCCCGACACCGGCTGCCTACTGGCGTCAAGAATACGGGCCACGAGACCGACAGTTCCACTCTGCGCGGAAAGGATTTGGCTCGCCGTGAGAACCAAAGCCGCCACCATAGGCAACTGTGTTCTTTTCCCCAACATTGCCATTCCTCCTTTGTTAACCCAGTCGCTTCACCACAAGCAGTTGTATCGAGGATAGGAGAACCGCAGATACTCGCAATTGGGTCCGTCTACGTAGTACGCGTAGTTTACGAGCATTTGCAACTGCGCCTCAACCCGCTGTTCGTTGCTCGGGTCCTGATACCAGCTCACGCCGACCCAGGGGCTCGCCGCAGCATCACACCAACCGACTTCGCAGTTCAGATAGGCCGTGGTGTTCGGAAAATACAGAGTCTGGACCAGATCGTCCGGGTCCGGGCGGTCAAGTTCATACAGCGACATCCAGTTTGTACCGCTTGACCAGGCATACAAGTCTTTGCATCCACCGCTATCGCAGATTCCGTCGTCGTCGGTGTCCTCGGGGCAGTTGGCGTACACATCCGCTCCGATGGTTCCGTGCACGTCGATCGACATGGCGGACGATCCGTATAGATGCTGTACCTGTTCCGTGCAGTTGTTCCAGTTGTAGTAGGAGCAGTTGGGTGGTGCCCATTCGTGGAATGTGCAACTGTTCCATTGATACTTGCTGTCGGTCCAGTACCAGCCTTCGAACTGACGACCGTCTTCCTTCTGGCCGTAGTTCGATGTGACGCCCCAGTTCCCGAACGGTGCGCTGTGAAACCAGCCACACTCAGCATCGACCGGGCCCATCACTCTCCGCCAATTGTTCAGTCCCGCAACTGAAACGCGGCAAACTTGCGCTGGTGCCTCAGTCGAAGACAGAAACGATGCGAGCATTAAATTGACAACCAAGACTCCTGTTCTGTTCATCGTGAGTTCTCCCTGTGCCGCCGACTTCGCTCACGACACATTGGCCGACGGGCAGACCGGCCACTGCACCGGCCTACGGACGCACCGAAGGTAGTGGCTCGGCCGCATTACTGGCACCCTTGGCCTCAAGCGCTCGTCGGATCGCCCTGGAAGCTCCTCCGGGCCGGCAAGCCTATCGCCATTGACGAAAAGGGCTGGTGTACCGTCCACACCAGCCGCCCGCGCTATCTCGATGTCGCGTCGGACGCGGTCAGCAGTTGTAGCGTCCTTCATGCACGCAGTGAATTGATCCGGATCGATGTCACTGGCTTCCACCAGTGCTGTGAGACCGGGGGGACTGAGATCCCGCTGGCTCTCAAACAAACGATCATGGAACGGCCAGAACTTCCCCTGACGATGAGCGCAGACGCCCGCACGGGCTGCATCGAGAGCCCAGCGATGGCTGGGGAGGGGAAAATGACGGAAGACAAGCCTGATGGCACCAGTTGATTTCTCGACCAGTTTGCGCAATCGGAGATTTGCGTCGCGTGAAAAGGGACATTGAAAATCCGAAAATGCCACTATTGTGACCGGAGCTGATGGCGGGCCCAGTACAGGCGGGTCGCCTTCAGTGAGGTCAATTCCTGTCGCTTTGCCTTCCAGGAGGTAGTTGCGAACGACGGCTGTGCGGCGCAATCGTTCCAGGAGCAGCCGCAGGGCTTCGGCGCGGCGGTTGTCTTCGAGGCTACGACGGATGCGGTACTTCGCCTCAGTGGGCAACGCCCCCGGATAGCGGTCCCGCGTTCTCAGGTACGTCTCCTCAACCTCAGCGTCTGCGACAGCTATTCGCTCCACGTGCCGCCGCATGTATTCGTCGAGACTGATACCCTCAGTTTTGGCGGCCTGATCCAGGAGGAGATTGTCGATCAGCTTGGCGAGGATGCTTTGTCGGAGCTTCCGGATTTGCTCTTCGAGCCGTGCGAGTTGCGGCTTGATTTCCGCATCGAGCTGTGTGAGCGTGATCGGCTGACCGTTTACTGTGGCCGCGGCCGGCTGTCCGTTGTGCTGCGCTACTGCGATCGCCAGCGGCCAGATGATCAGGACCAACCGCATCATTCCCTCCAATTTCAGGAATATTAAGAGACTCAATGTCGTTAAGTCAATACAAAAGAGAATCAAGAATCTGAGAAATACGGAAGTTCTGTTTTTTCAATGAGCTACCACGGGCATCTATGACGTGTCCCTTCTTCGCCATTCTGTCGCACCGACTCTTCAACCATCCGGAGAGCGCAAGCCTTTTGTCTGCTCACGATCAATCTGCTCGGTTTCCGATTCCAGGATCA
>JBLNCW010000032.1:0-22177 GCA_050261015.1 Rhodospirillales bacterium
TCAAACACCTCGCGGCCGGTTAGCCCCAGGTTTCGGGCATTCGCTTCAGGCGGGAATTCGAGGGGAAGAACGCCCATCCCGACCAGGTTCGAGCGGTGAATCCGCTCAAAGCTCTCTGCGATCACCGCCCGCACGCCGAGCAAGGCGACTCCCTTGGCCGCCCAGTCGCGCGACGATCCGGAGCCGTACTCTTTCCCCGCCAGGATCAGCAGCGGCACCCCCTCCTTCTGGTACCGGACCGAGGCGTCGTAGATGGACATCTGCGCGCCGTCGGGCAGGTGCACCGTCCAGCCGCCCTCCGTGCCGGGCGCGAGCTGGTTCCGCAGCCGGATATTGGCCAGCGTCCCGCGCACCATCACCTCGTGGTTGCCGCGGCGCGAGCCGTAGGAATTGAAATCCTTCGGCTGAACGCCCTGCGCGATCAGGTAGCGGCCGGCCGGGCTGTCAACGGGAATTGAGCCGGCGGGCGAGATGTGGTCCGTCGTCACGGAATCGCCCAGCACCGCCAGCGCTCGCATGCCGCGCAGGTCGGGCACCTTGGCCGGCGGGTCAGACATACAGTCGAAATACGGCGGGCGCTTGATGTAGGTGGACGTGTCGCTCCACTCGAAGAGATCGCCCTTCGGGATCCGGATGGAGTTCCATTGGGCGTCCCCCTCGAACACCTGCGAGTACTGCCCGGAGAACATTTCCGCGCGCACCGATTTCTGCATCACTTCGCGCACTTCCTCAACAGTGGGCCAGATGTCGCGGAGATAAATGGGTTTGCCGCCGCTGCCCTCGCCGATCGGCTCGTTTTCCAGATCGATATTGACCGTGCCCGCCAGCGCGTAGGCCACCACCAGCGGCGGCGAGGCCAGGTAATTCGCCCGGACCAGCGGATTGATGCGGCCCTCGAAGTTCCGGTTGCCGCTCAGCACGGCCGCCACCACCAGCTTGTTTTTCTGAACGGCCTCGGCCACCGGCTCCGGCAGCGGCCCGCTGTTGCCGATGCAGGTCGTGCAGCCGTAGCCCACCAGGTTGAAGCCCAGTTTTTCGAGATAGGGCATCAGCCCGGCGTCGCGGAGGTAATCGTTCACCACCTTCGAACCCGGCGCCAGGCTGGTTTTTACCCACGGCTTGGAGCTGAGGCCGCGTTCCACCGCGTTCTTCGCCAGCAGGCCGGCGCCGATCATCACAGACGGGTTGGATGTATTGGTGCAGCTTGTAATCGCCGCGATCACCACCGAACCGTCGCTCAGCTCTGCCTTGCCGTCCACCCGCACATCCACCTGCTTCGGCGTGGAGGCCAGGAATTCCGCGAAGTTCTGCTTTACTTTCGGAAGGTCGATGCGGTCCTGAGGCCGCTTCGGCCCGGCCAGCGAGGGTTTCACCGTGGCCAGATCGAGCTCGACCACCTCGGTGAAGGCGGGCTCGGGCGCATCGTCCGTGCGGAACAACCCCTGTTCCTTCGTATAGGCTTCCACGAGGGCGATCAACTCGGCGGGACGGTGCGACAGGCGCAGGTAATTGAGCGTCTCCTCATCCACCGGGAAGAAACCCATGGTAGCGCCGTATTCCGGCGACATGTTCGCAATCGTGGCGCGGTCAGCCAGCCCCAGCGCGTTCACCCCCGGCCCGAAATACTCGACGAACTTGCCGACCACTTTTTTCTTCCGCAGTATTTCGGTGATGGTCAGCACCAAGTCGGTCGCGGTCGTGCCAGCGGGCAAACGGCCATGCAGCCGGAACCCGATCACTTCGGGCAGCAGCATGGAGACCGGCTGGCCGAGCATGCAGGCCTCGGCCTCGATGCCGCCCACTCCCCAGCCCAGCACGCCAAGCCCGTTGATCATCGTGGTGTGCGAATCGGTACCCACCAGCGTATCCGGGTACGCGGTATCGCCCGCGGTAAAGACGACCGGCGCCAGATATTCCAGGTTCACTTGGTGGACGATGCCTGTATCGGGCGGAACCACGCGCAGGTTTTGAAACGCCGACTGGCCCCAGCGCAGAAACTCATAGCGCTCCTGGTTGCGCTGGAACTCCAACATGGCGTTGGTTTGAAAAGCATTGGGAGTGCCGTACTCGTCAACCTGCACCGAGTGGTCGATCACCAGGTCGGCCGGGATCAGCGGGTTGGCCCGCCGCGGGTCGCCGCCCATCTTCTTCAGCGCGTCCCGCATCGCGGCCAGGTCCACCACGCATGGCACGCCGGTGAAATCCTGCAGCAGCACGCGGGCAGGCATGAAGCTGATCTCGCGCGAGTCGCGGCCGTTCCACTTCGCCACAAACTCGATGTCGCCGGCCGAAACCGTGCGCCCGTCTTCGTGCCGCAGGAGGTTTTCCAACAGCACCTTGATTGAGTAAGGCAGGCGGGATACATTTCCCACCCCCGACTTTTCCAGCGCGTTCAACGAGTAGTAGTGAAACTGGCGGTCGCCCACGCGCAGGGTAGACCTGGAGCCGAACGTGTTATGGGAGCCCATTTGAAAGTTATTATAGATCGGCAACATCGTGCAAAAAACAGGTGTGCTATTCTTGATCCTGAATTGCCATGAGGATCACCGCGCGAGCAGTGTTTGTCAGCGCCGTGTTGGTGGTCTGTGTTCTGGCTATCAACCTCTACATCTTCAGCCCGTGGCACTGGCACACACCCAAGCAGCTTTGCGCGTTTTCCAGCTTCGAGCACGGCAACGGCACTGAGGCCGTCTCACCGGTTCAGATCGTGCCGCCCGCCGTCTCGGCCTGGCTGCCTGCGGCCCCGGACCCCGTGCTGCGCCAGGCGGACATTCCCGTCCAGCACTCAGGCCGCGCACCCCCCGCTTAAACCTTCGGCCCGTTTTGAAACCGTTGGCAACTGGGGTGGTGGTGTATGCGAATCCTGTCTATCTGTCTGGCATTAGGCGCGCTTTCGGCTGTGTGCGGCGCCGGCGAGACGGTAACCGTCGAGCAGGCGGTTGCCGAAGCGCTGGAGAAAAACCTTGCGCTGCTGGCCGAGCGCGCCAATATCGATATTGCCCGGGCGCGCGTGCTGGCGGCGGGCCTGCGGCCCAATCCGGTCCTCTCCGCCGAGAGCAATCACATCGACATGCTCGGCACCGGCTTTGACAGCCTGAACGCCGGCGGGCCTACGGAAATCGCCTTCCAAACCGAGTTCACCTACGAAAGCGGCGGCAAACGCCGTTTGCGCGTCGCGGTTGCCGAGGGCGAGCGCGCCGTCGCCGAGTTGCAGTTCCGCGATGCCGCGCGCGGCGTTGTGCTCGAGGTCCAGAACGCGTTCGTGGACGCCCTGCACGCCCGCCGCAGCCTGGAACTGGCCCGCGAGACGCTGGAGACGTTCAACCAGATCGTGGACGTCAATACCGCGCGCGTGCGCGCCGGCGATCTGGCGGAAATCGAGCTGATTCGCTCCCGGCTCGCTGCGCTGCAGCAACAGGCCTCGGTCCGGCAGGCCGAGCTGCGGCTGCGCACCGCCCTCATCAAGCTGCAAACCGTGATGGGCCGCCCCCGCCCCTCGCCCAGCTTCGACATCACGGGCGACCTCAGGCGCGACCCCATCGTCCCGAGCCTGGAGGAGTTCCAGGATGCCGCCTTGAACAGCCGCCCGGACCTCCTCGCCCTGGAGCGCGATTACCAGCGCGCCGGCGCCGAGTTGCAGTCCCAAATCGCGCAGAGCAAGCCGGACTTAACCTTCGGCGCCCAATACATCCGGCAGCAGATCAACGCCAAGGCCAACTCGCTCGGCTTCTCCATCTCAATGCCCCTCCCCCTGTTCAACCGCAACCAGGGAGAGATCGCGCGCGCCAGCCAGGAGCGCCGCCAGATCGAACTCCGCATTGCCGCCCTGCGCGCTTCCATCGCCGCCGAAACGGAAACCGCCTACGACCAGTACCTAACCGCCCGCGGCCTGCTCGAATCCATCGAGGGCAGCATGCTCCAGCAGGCCCGCGACGTGCGCGAGATCACCGAATATACCTACCGCCGCGGGCAGGCGTCGCTGCTCGAACTGCTCGACGCCCAGCGCGCGTTCAACGAAACCATGCAGGCCTATCACGAAGCTCGCGCCGAATACGCGCGGAGCCTTTACGTTCTCGATTCCATTTCCGGAAAGGTGCCTCTCCCATGAACAGATCTTGTCTCCTCACGCTCTGCGCCTTTTGTCTCGCTTCGATCGGCTGTAACCACGTGGAACAACCCGCGGCCGCATCTCCCGCCGGAACAGAGCGGGAGCCGGGATTGATCGTGATCCCGGCCGGTTCGCCCCAACTGGAGCGTATCCGCGTTGAACCCGTCGTCATGGGGACGTTCAACCTGGAGCAAGTGGTGGCGCCCGGAAAGGTGGAAGCCAACCCCAACCGCATCGCCCGGGTCCTCGCGCCGATCGGCGGGCGCGTCCGCCAGGTTTGGGTCACCCTGGGCGACGCGGTGACCGAAGGGCAGCCGCTCCTCTCCATCGAGAGCCCCGAAGCCAGCGCCCTGCTGGCCACGCACGCGCACTTGCAGGCCGAACTCACCCAGGCGCGCTCCTCTCTCAAAAAAGCCTCCGCCGACCTCACCCGCCTGCGCGACCTGTATAACCACCGCGCCGTCGCGCTCAAGGAAGTGCTGGAAGCCGAAAACGAGGAGACACAGGCTCAGGCTGCCGTGGCCCAGGCGAAGGCCAGCATCGAAGAATGCGTGGCTCGCCTTGCGCTGCTCGGACTCGAACCGGGCCAGAACCACCGCGAAGTCGTCGTGCGCGCGCCCATCTCCGGCAAGGTTATGGAAATCGCCGTCGTCCCCGGCGAGTTTCGCAACGACAGCGGCGCCAACCTGATGACCATCGCCGATCTGCGCTCCGTGTGGATCGCCGCCGACGTGCCCGAGAGTTCCATCCGCCTGGTGCAGCGCGGTGAGCGGATCCAGTGCGAGCTCGCCGCCTACCCCGGAGAAGTCTTTCATGGCCGCGTGATGCGCATCGCGGATGCCGTGGACCCCGGCACCCGCACCGTCAAGGTGCTGGCGGAAATCCCCAATCCCAGCGGGCGGCTGAAGCCGGAAATGTTCGGCCGCATCCGGCATAGCCACGGCACGCAATCCGCTCCGGCCGTGCGTTCCACCGCAATCCTCCAGCGCCAGGGCCGCAACGTGGTTCTCCGCGAGGAGGCGCCCGGCACTTTCCGCGAAGTCGCCGTGAAGACCGGACCCAGCGAGGGCGCCCATACGGCTGTCTACGACGGCCTGAAGGCAGGCGACCGCGTAGTGGTGGAGGGCGCTGTTCTGCTTCGCGCGAACTAAAGGATCACGGATGGCGCTGCTCGATTTCGTTCTCAGGCAAAGGCTTGCAGTCGTTTTGCTCTCGATAGCGCTGGCCGCGGTGGGCGTGTGGGCCTTCCGCGAACTCAACATCGAAGCCTACCCCGACATTTCGGACTTCCAAACCACGGTGATTACGCTCTACCCCGGCCACGCGCCGGAAGAGGTCGAGCAGCAGATCACCATCCCGATCGAGCGGGCGCTGAACAGCGTGCCTTGGGTGATCGCACGCCGGTCCCGCACTATCTTCGCGCTTTCCATTGTCGATCTGACCTACGAGTGGGGCGTCGACCAGCACCTCGCGCGCCAGATCGTCCTGGAGAGACTGCGTGAAGTCGAGCTCCCCGAGGGCGTCACCGCCAGCCTCGCTCCCCCGACCACCCCCGCCGGAGAGCTCTACCGCTACGTCCTCACCGGCGACGGCTACGACGACATCGCGCTTCGCGAAATCAACGATTGGGTTGTCACGCCGCGCCTGCTCCAGGCGCCGGGGGTCGGCGACGTCTATCCTTTCGGCGGCGCCGTCAAGCAATACCAGATCCACGTGGACCCCCTGGCGCTGTACAAATACGATCTCTCCGTCGCGCAGGTGGCCGAGGCCGTCTCCGCCAACAACCAGAACGCCGGCGGCTCGCTGCTGAACGCGGGCGAGCAGGCGCTGGTGGTGCGCGGCGTGGGATTGATCCGCTCCGTTTCCGACCTGGAAAACATCGTGGTGGCCTCGCGGAACGGAACTCCCGTGTTCGTGCGCGACGTGGGGCGCGTCGAGATCGGCGCCGCCGTAAGGACCGGCATCTTCGGCCTCAACGATCGCACCGGCGGAGTCGAAGGCATCGTCGCGATGCGGCGGGGGGAGAACCCCAGCCAGGTGCTGGCCGGCGTTCGCGAAGCGGTGGAGGAATTGCGCGCCGGGCTGCCGGAAGGGGTCCGGATGGAGACCATCTATGACCGCACGGAGCTGGTCCAAAACACCCTGCGCACCGTCTCGCGCACGCTGATCGAAGCGCTGCTGGTCATCTTCCTGGTGCTGCTGTTGCTGCTGGGCAGTCTGAAGGCCGCCGTGCTGACCGCGGTGGTCGTTCCCCTCTCGCTGCTGTTTGCCTTCGCCTGCATGCATTTTGCGGGCGTGCCCGCCAGCCTGCTCAGCCTGGGCGCGCTCGATTTCGGTATCATCATCGACGGCACCCTGGTCATGGTGGCCAGCGTCGTCCGCATGCTGGCCGCCGAGGCCGGTGATCACGAGGCGGCCACGGCGCGCAACGCCCTGGAACGGATCCGCACCGCGGCGGCCCATGTGCAGCGGCCGATCTTCTTCTCCCTGCTGATCCTCATCGCCGCCTACATCCCGCTGTTCCAGTTGGAGCGCGTGGAGCGCCGTCTCTTCACGCCCATGGCGTTCACTACCTGCGCGGCGCTCGTGGGCTCGCTCATTTTTACGCTGACGCTGGTGCCCGTGCTCTCCACGCTGTTCTTCCCCCGCGGCTGCCGCCCCTGGGAAAACCCCGTGGTGCCCTGGATTATCCGCAAGTACGAGTGGACGCTCCGCTACTCGTTCAGGAGGCCGTGGCGCATCGTGGCCATTAACACTTTGATCATCATTGGCACGGGCGTTCTGGCGACGCGGCTCGGCACCGAGTTCCTTCCGCATCTGGACGAAGGCGTCATCTGGATTCGCGCCAATCTCCCGCCCGGAATCTCGCTGGAAAAATCCGCTGAGATCGGCGCGAAAATCCGCGCCATCATACGGGAGTACCCGGAAGTCGAGCTCGTCAGCTCGCAGACCGGAAGGCAGGATTCCAACACCGAGCCCTTCGGACCGAATCGCAACGAATTCCTGGTGGGCCTGAAGCCCTATTCCACCTGGAGGAGCCGCAAGACCAAAGCGGATTTAGTCCGCGAGCTTTCCCAGAGGCTTCGCGCGGAAATTCCCGGCGCGGCATTCAACTTCACCCAGCCCATTATGGACATGGTCACCGAAGCCGTCACCGGCTCATCGGCGGACCTGGCGGTAATCATCAGCGGGCCGGACCTCAACACGCTGCGGCAGAAAGCGGCCGAAACCCTGGCCCTGCTCCGCGAAATCCCCGGCGCGGCCGATACGGCGATCGAACAGGAAGCCGACCAGCCGCAGTTGCGGATTCACATCGACCGGAATGAGGCCGCGCGCCACGGCATCAATATTTCCGACATCCAGACCATCATCGAGCTAGCCATCGGCGGCCGCCCCGTCAGCACCATGTTCGAAGGAGACCGGCGCTTTGACATTACCGTCCGCTACATTCCCGAGGCGCGCAGTTCGCTGGAAGAGATCGGCAATATCCTGGTGCCGACCGCAAGCGGCAGCCGCATTCCCCTGGAACGGCTGGCCCGCATCACCGTCGAGGACGGCGCCAGCATCATCGCGCGCCGCGAGAACCGCCGCCAGATCAGCGTCCGCACCAACATACGCGGCCGCGATGAGGGCGGGTTCGCGGCCGAGGCGCAGCGCGCCTTCCGCCAGAAGGTGAAACTTCCGCAGGGCTACCGGGTCGAATGGGGCGGCCAGTTCGAGAACCTCGAGCGCGCCCGCAAACGTCTGGCCTGGATCATGCCCATCACCATCCTGGTGATCTTCGCGCTGCTCTACTGGGCTTTCGCATCCGCGCGAGATGCCCTCCTGGTGCTTACCGCCGTGCCGTTTTCCATCGTCGGCGGCGTGGTCGCGCTCTGGATTCGCGGCATACCCTTCAGCGTTTCAGCCGCGGTGGGATTCGTGTCGCTGTTCGGAGTGGCGGTCATGAGCGGCCTGCTGTACGTAGCCGAAATCAACCGCCACCGCGCGGAAGCCGAGCACCATCTGGAAGAGGCGGTGATTCAAGCCGCCCGGGCCCAGTTGCGCCCCCGCCTCATCCTGATCCTGGTCGCGCTGCTCGGCATGGTTCCGGCGGCCATCGCCACGGGCATCGGCTCCGACATCCAGCGCCCCCTCGCCACGGTGATTGTCGGCGGGCTGTTCACCACCCTGGCCCTGACCTTGCCGGGGCTGCCGGTGCTGTACTGCCTCGCCGAACGCTACCGCCCGCGGCGGCATGTCCGCAAAATCGTCGTGTAGGAATGGAAAAGCAATGTGCCGGGGCGAGGCCGGAATTCCGAGAAGACCGGCCTCGCCCCGGAGGTCGCATGAGGAGATCAGAATACGAGCCGCAGGCCCAGTTGCCAGGAACGCGGCGGCTCCTGGCCCGTGATCCTGCCGAAAGAGCCGCTGGTCGGAGTCCTGTCCGGATCCTTCAGCACCACCTGGTTGAATGCGTTGAAGGTGTCGGCGCGGAACCGCATGGTTACGCCCTCGCGGATTGTGAAGCTCTTGCTGAGGGAGAAATCCCAACGCCGCTGCGTATCCGCCCGGAGATCGCTGAAGCGGAACGGCATCGTCCGCACGTTGCTGGCCGGCTGCAGGTTGCTCACGCGGTTAAACGGCTCGGGATTGAACCAGCGGTCCACGCTCCGCTCGCTTCGCGGAAGCTTCACGTCATCGGGGTTGCCAAAGAAGCTGATGTTGCCCCACCCCAGCGGATTGCCGCTCTGGAACTGGTACACACCGCCCAGTTGCCATCCACCGCCGATGAAGTTGAGCACCGGGTGCCAGTTCGATCCGATGGCGCGGCCGCGGCCGAACGGAAGCTCCCAAATGCCGCTGCCGGTGAGCCGGTGCGGACGGTCAAGGTCCGACAGTTCCTCGTAAGGCATGGGGTCGAACGCGTTCAGGAACTGGGTGGCCTGCATCGTCTTCGACCAGGTATACGCCATCTGAAGCGTGTAGCCCCTGGAAAAGCGCTTTTCCAGACGGCTCTGCATCGAGTGATACCAGGAATACCCGACCGGGTCCGAGAAGTTGAGGTCGCCGAAATGAGGATACGGCTTCAACAGATTCTGGCGCGAGATAGTCGAGCTGGTGAACTGTGGATTCAGGCCGAAGAACGGGTTGGGGAAGGTCTCGGCGAGATAGCGGACGTCGTCCTCCCAGCGCACCGGGTGAGTGCTGAAGTATTTGCCCGGTGTCACATTGATGTTGCGCGTGACGCCAAGCCTGGTGCCGCGGTTGCCGACGTAGGCAACCTCAACGACGTGGCCGCCCGGCAGTTCCCGTTGGATGCCGAAACTCCAGCGCTGCGCATACGGGCGTTTACGATCCTTGGCAAAGAAGGTGACGCCCTGGTTCAGCGTGGTCGTGAGCCCCTCGGCGGCTCCGATGACGGGCAGCAGGCCGTTCGGCAGCGGGTTGTCGAGCAGCGCCGTGAACGTCAACCCGTTGTCGGAAGAGGGGCTGATCGGGGTCGATCTGGTGAAGCCGGGCTGCTGCGTGTTGGTATAGAGAACGCCGATGCTCGAGTAGAAGATCCCGTAGGCGGCCCTGACGACGGTCTTCGGAGTCGCCTGATAGGCAAAACCGACTCGCGGCAGGAGGTTGATTCCCGGCCCGTTCCAATACTCGCGCGGGTTGCCGCCCACGCCCGCGAAAGTAATGCCGCCCAGCACCTTGAAGTCGGAAAGCGGCAGCTCGGGCATTTGCCTCTGAGCGGCGTAGTTCGCGATCGCCGCCTCCGCGATCGGGTTCGGGGTGACGGCGTCCCACTGCGTCGCCGCCCGGTTGAAGCGCTCGGTAATCGGCGATTCATGCTCCACCCGAAAACCAAGGTTCAGTGTGAGCTTACGGGTGACCTTCCAGTCGTCCTGGATATAGAGACCCAGGTAAGTATCCTGTTCGGCATAGCTCCCGTTTATGGACATGGAGCCGCCGGGGATGCCCAACAGGAGGGAAACCAACTGAGCGCCCACTGGAGGCGCGGCACTGGTGTTCAGCGGGCCCCGGCCCCAGAGGCTGTCGAAGTTAAAATCGGGCGCCGCTCCTGTCGGATACCGGTTGCGAAATTCGCGGAACACCTGGTATTCCGGCCCGAACCGGATGTTGTGATCGCCCTTGATCCACGTGAAGTTGGCTACCGCGTTGTGGCTGACAGACGAGGTGACGCCGTCGCCCGATTCCCAAGAGCTAATGGTCGTGAACGGGGAAACCTGGATCCGCGGGATGACCGCCACGGATTTATCCACCAGGTTCACCAGGGTCTGCGAGAAGCCCAGCGAAGCCAGGTCGAAGCCTTTGCTGACGCGCCGCTCGGGAAATTCCTGCGCCGACACGCCCCAGCGGACGTTCAGCAGGAATGTGGGAGTGAACACGTGAACGTCGTCCACCGCTAGGCCGCGGTTGATGCGGTTGAGGATGATCCCGTTTACGTCGTCGCCGAAGTTGCGGTTCTTGTCCTCCTCCCAGAAATCGCGATGGAACCGGATGAACATCCTGTTCTGCTCGCTGAAAGCGTGGTCAATGCGGCCGATGCTGGTCCAATAGTACTCCTTGGCCGGCTTGGACATAAAGAAGTTCTGCGCGCCGTTAGCCGTGCCCGGCTGGTTGGGTGACGGCCAAAGCGCCAGGATCTTCTTGGCTACCGGATGGATCCGGTCAGGCGGGATGATGTTGCCGGGGAACGGCTGCCGGCTGAAGGTGCCGTTCGGCTCGGCCTTGATCGTGGCCGGATCGTACACCTGGTAGTTCGCGCCGAGCGCAAGCAGGTCCGAAAGGTCGCCGTTCTTCCACTGATCGCGCGGGACGGTGGACGTCATGGACCCGCCCACGTTGGGATCGCCGAAAACGTTCTTTTCAAACGTGAAGTGCCAGAAAGTCTTATTCTTCCCGTTGTACACCCCGGGTATGTACACCGGCCCGCCGCCGGCCGCGCCGTAGCGGTTGTCCTGATAGACCGGGATGCGGCGCGCTCCGGGAGCGATGGTTGCCCGGTTCTGAAAGATCGTGGCGCTGTCCAGGGCTGAGTGGCGCAGCCATTCCCAGACCTGCCCGTGCAGGGTGTTGGTTCCGCCCTTGGTGCTGACGTTTACGACCGAGCCGAGCGTGCGGCCGGCCGAGGCGTCAAACGCCGAGGTTTCCACCTTGAATTCGGCCAGCGCCGCCGTCGGGGGCGAGAAGGCAACTCGCGGGCTCGTCCCGTCGGAATACAGGTTCGATACGCCGTCGATTGTGAACGCATTCCCGTAGTTGCCGCTGCCGTCCGTGGAGAACTGCGATGGTGCGTTGTTAAAGGGCGCCTTGCGGAGGCGCATGTCGGTCCCATTGATGGTGCCGGGGGCCAAATGCACCAGGTCCATGGCGTTGCCCGCAAACAGGGGGAGTTCCGTAATCCGGCGCTCATCCACCACCTGGCCGAGCGAAGTGGTGGCGGTCTCCAGCACCGGCGTCTCGGCTGTCACTTCAACCGTTTCGGTTACTACGCCGACCGTCATTGTTATATTCACTTCGACACGGTCGCTAACCCGGACTTCGATGCCTTCACGAACGAACCTCTTGAATCCGGGAATCTCGGCTTGAAGAGTGTAAGTGCCCGGCAACAGGTACGGAATGAGGAAATTGCCGGATTCGTTTGTCTTGGCACTGGCGACAACACCCGTCGCCGCATTCGTGGCGCGGACATCCACACCCGGCATGACCGCGGAGCTGGCATCGGTTACGCGCCCGACGATCGCGCCGCGCGCATCCTGACTCTGGAAACCCGCGGCCGGCCAAACCGCCCAAAACAGCAGGCACACCGCAATGAGGACCCATTTACAATTGTTTTTCACGCGACAGACCTCCAAAAAGACAGACCTTGCCCCCCATGGCTCGAGACCCGAGGGGGACCCAGAGTGAGAATGTCCCACCCCGCGGTCTGCAACCAAGTGAATTGGCCGTAAATTAGCCGCTAAGAGGACCTATTAACAGTAGGTGGCCGCTTGTGATAGACTCCACTCGTCGGGAGATGCTGGTCAGTGGTCGCAAGCAGTTCCAAGAGGGAGTAACGTGCGAAGTACCGGTCGAAGAGCGGCGTGAAGCCGTCCGGCGGGTTGCCGCCAGCTCCCTGTTAAAAAAGTCCGCTCGTCTCCGTGAGCTACTGAATTACCTGGCCGACCGCTCGCTCGAAGACGACCAGGCGTGTGTGCCCGAACAGGAAATCGGGATTGCCGTCTTCGGGAGGAAGGACTACGGCGCGCGCGAGGACAACCTCGTCCGCGTGCATGCGGCGAATCTCAGGAAAAAGCTGGAGGAATACTTCGCCACCGAGGGCGCCGGCGACCCGGTGATTTTCGAAATCCCGCGCGGCAGCTACGCGCTGCGTTTCCGCTACCGCCGGGACGAGCCCCCTCCTGCATTGGGGGAGTTCCGCCGCCGGTGGCCGGCCTTGGCTCGTAAAGCCGCGATGGTGACCGTGCTGATGGCGCTGGCTGCCGCCGCCGGATGGTGGGCCCGAGGCGCATGGCGCCAGGTGACGGCGCCCCAGCCGACGGTCCGCAAGCTCTGGACCCAGTTCTTCGGGAATGGCCTTCCGAGCGAAATCGTCTTCGCGGACGCAAACCAGACTGCGTTTCAGGACTTTATCAAAACAACGCTCCCTCTCCGGCAGTACGGGCGACCGGTGCTGAACCGGCAACTGGTGGAACAGCGCTACTCGAATCCGGAGTTGCGCACGCTCATACTGCGCCTTACCGGCAGATTCTTCGTCGCTTTTGCCGACGCGGTCGCGGCGCGTGAGATCGAGGCGCTGGGACTCGCGCCGGATATCCGCTTCCGGTACGAGTTCGCCCGGACGTACACGGCTGACAGGTTGATGGAAGGCAACGCCGTCCTGCTGGGCAACAAACGGGCCAACCCCTGGGTGGAACTGTTCGATCAGCACCTCCGGTTCCGGTATGCGTTCGATGACGAAACGACGATGTCGAGGTTTGAAGACACCCAGCCCGCCCCCGGCCAGCCGGCCGTGTATCCGACACTGTGGGAGCGCGCCAGCCACTGCCAGGTGGCGATGCTGCCTAACCTCCGGCAGACCGGAAGCGTTTTGATTATCGCCGGAGGCGACCAGCAGGCTGCCGTGGCGGGAGCGGAGTTCATCACCAGGGAACGCTGGGTCACGGACCTGGCGAACCTTCTCGGCGTTCCGCCCGATGGCCGGTTCCCGTATTTCGAGGTGTTTCTGAAAACGTCAACGGTCGCGAACACCGCGCCCGAGTTCCGCATCCTGTTCTGTCGCAAAGTCGAAATCGAATAGCGTTTACCGGCCGCAACCGCCCCGCTCTGATCCGGTTAGGAGCCGCGTTCCGCTTGCACGGTCTGATACCATAAAAATCTGCGGATCGGAATTCACACTTCCATCGCGGGGTCGCTTGAAAGAGCTGCATTGAAGGCCGCCGATCTCGGCGCCAACACGTTTCAGATCTTCTCGGCCAGTCCCAGAATGTGGCGTGCGGGCGAGCCCGACCCGCTGGAGATCCGCAAGCTGGCGGCGGCGCGGGAACGGTTCGATCTGACCCCGCTGGTGATCCACGATAACTATTTGATCAACCTGGCGGCGGAGGATCCGCGGATTCGCGCGATGTCGGTCGAGGCGTTTCGCAGCGAAGTGCGGCGGGCGCTGGCGATCGGCGCGGAGTACCTAGTGGCGCACCCGGGCAGCTACGGCGGCCAGGGTCTCGAGCGCGGAATCTGCGCCCTGGTGGAATCGCTCCGGGACGCCGTCAGCGGGCTCGAAATGAAGCGGCTGATGCTGTTGATCGAGAACACGGCGGGAGGCGGAACGAAGCTCGGCGGCTGCTTTGAGGAATTGCGGGCCATGAGGGAACTGGCGGCGAATTACGCGGAGGTCGAGATCGGGTTCTGCCTCGATACGGCGCACCTGCTCGCCTCCGGCTACGACGTGGCGAGCGCGGAAGGGCTGCGCGACACCGTGCGGCGCGCCGGCCGGGTCCTCGGCCTCGAAAACGTCCGTGTGATTCACGCCAACGATTCGAAGACCCCTCTGGGTTCGCACGTGGACCGCCACCAGCATATCGGGGAGGGTTTCATCGGCGCCGAGGGCTTCCGCCGCATCCTGCGGCATCCCAAACTGCGAACGAAGCCCTTCATACTGGAAACACCGCGCGACCGCGAAGGCGACGACCGCCGCAACATGGAAACACTGAAGAGTCTATGCCGGAAAAGAATTACGACCACAAAGCCATCGAACTGAAGTGGATGAAGGAATGGGAGCGCACGCCGCTCTACAAGGCCGAGGAGAACTCCTCCAAGCCCAAGTATTACGTGCTGGAGATGCTGCCCTACCCCAGCGGCACTCTCCACATGGGGCACCTGCGGAACTACACCATCGGCGATGCGCTCGCCCGCTACAAGTGGATGCGCGGGTTCAACGTGCTTCATCCCATGGGATGGGACGCCTTCGGGCTTCCGGCGGAAAACGCGGCGATCAAGCGAGGGCTGCACCCGCGCGAGTGGACGCTCTCCAACATCGCCGAGATGAAGAAAACGCACCACCGGTACGCGTTCAGCTACGACTGGGACCGCGAGGTCTCCACCTGCGAGCCCGAGTATTACCGCTGGAACCAGTGGTTCTTCCTGAAGATGCTCGAGCGCGGGCTGGCCTATCGCAAACGGTCGCGCGTGAACTGGTGCCCGGAGTGCGCCACTGTGCTGGCGAACGAACAGGTGGTGGACGGTTGCTGCTGGCGCCACGAAACCACGCCGGTCGAGCAGCGCGAACTCGAGCAGTGGTTTCTCCGGATCACAGCCTACGCCGAGGAACTCCTGGCCGATATCGATAAGCTCGAAGGCGGCTGGCCGGAGCGCGTGTTGCAGATGCAGCGGAACTGGATCGGACGCTCCGTGGGCGCGGAGGTCGATTTCAAGCTGGAAGGTTCGGGCAAGCCGGTCCGGGTGTTCACCACCCGGCTGGATACCATCTACGGCGCGACCTGCGTCATCTTGGCCCCGGCGCACCCGCTGGCCGCCGAGCTGACCGACGATGAGAACCGCGGCCGGCTGAAGGAGATGATCGAGGTCCAGCGGCACAAGGATCCCGGCGACCTGGAAAAGACGGGCTTCTTCACCGGGCACTACGCCATCAACCCGTACAACGGCCGGCGCATTCCCGTGTGGGTCGGCAACTTTGTGCTGTTGGAATACGGCACGGGAGCGATCATGGCCGTTCCGGCGCACGATCAGCGCGATTTCGAGTTCTGCCGTAAGTACGATATTCCGGTCTGGCCGGTGATCCGGCCGGTGGATGGAGCGCTGGCCGATGCAGCGTCCATGGAACTGGCGTTCCCGGACGATGGCATTCTGGAAAACTCCGGCGAATACTCCGGACTTACCAGCGAGGAGGCGCGGCGGCGCATGGCGGCGAAAGCCGAAGCGGAAAACTTCGGAAAGGCCGCTGTCACATACCGCCTGCGCGATTGGGGCATCTCGCGCCAGCGCTACTGGGGCACGCCGATCCCGGTGATTTATTGCGAGCGCTGCGGCATGGTTCCGGTTCCCGAGGATCAGTTGCCCGTGACGCTGCCGCTGAACGTGAAAATCACCGGCACCGGGCGGTCGCCGCTCGAAAGCGTTCCCGAGTTCATGAACGTGAAGTGCCCGGGCTGCGGCGGTGATGCGCGCCGGGAGAGTGACACCATGGACACGTTCGTCGACTCGTCCTGGTACTTTTACCGCTACTGCGATCCGCACAACTCGCGCGCGGCGTTCGATTCCTCGAAAATCGCATACTGGTTCCCGATCGACCAGTACATCGGCGGGGTCGAGCACGCCATTCTGCATTTGATCTATTCGCGGTTCTTCACCAAGGTGATGCGCGACCTGGGACTGGTGAAAAACGACGAGCCGGTCACGCGCCTGTTCACGCAGGGAATGGTGGTGAAGGAAGGCGCCAAGATGTCCAAGAACAAGGGCAACGTGGTGGGCGCCGAGGAAATGGCCGTGA
The DNA here is from genome assembly GCA_050261015.1 of Rhodospirillales bacterium. Lineage (GTDB taxonomy): Bacteria > Acidobacteriota > Terriglobia > Bryobacterales > Bryobacteraceae > Fen-330. The sequence goes on from JBLNCW010000032.1 coordinate 16,113, forward strand.
AGTACGGCGCGGACACGGGGCGCCTGTTCGTGCTCTTCGCCGCGCCCCCGGAGAGGGACCTGGAGTGGCAGGACGCGGGCGTTGAAGGGATGTTCCGGTTCATCGGCCGCGTGTTCCGCTTTGTCACCCGCAACGCGGAAAAGGCGCAGCAGCAGGGCGAACGCACCGAAGCCGATATTAAGGCGCTGCGGAAACTGCACCAGACGGTGAAGAAAGTCACCGAGGATTTCGATTCCCGCTGGCACTTTAACACGTCCATCGCGGCAATCATGGAGCTGATGAACGTGCTGCACCCGCTGGAGGCGCAGCTTTCCGGACCCGCGCTCGCGGAAATCCTGGAGAAAGTTGTGTTGATGCTGGCGCCGTTCATCCCCTATGCGGCGCAGGAAATGTGGAGTGAACTCGGGCGCGAAGGGCAGGTGTTCCACCAGCCGTGGCCGTGCTTCGATGCGGAACTCGCCCGCGAGGAAGAGGCGGAGATCCCGGTGCAGGTCAATGGCAAGCTGCGCAGCCGCATCCACGTTCCCTTCGGGACTCCGAAAGAAGAGCTTGAGCGGCGCGCTCGCGAGGACGAACGCATCCAGCAATTCGTTCAGGACAAGCAGATTGTCAAAGTGATCGTGGTGCCGGACAAGCTGGTGAACCTGGTGATCAAGGGCTGATGGCCGCCTGACGCGCGGATGGTTCAAACGGCCGCGCCCCGTACTATAATTCAGTTGCGGCCGCGCGAAAAGTCTTGCGCCGGACTCACTTACAAGGTTTTAGGGCTTTTCTATTTCGAGCGGAAGATAAAGCGTATTTGTGCCGCGCACATTAGCACGCGATAATGTAAGCAAGCAGCCGCGCCACACTTGGACTGAAAGCGGCCGGCCGGAGAAAAGAGGCGGTGGCGTTTGAACCAATCGGGCTCTCTTGATGTTTTGATTTCGCGGGCCCGGCGCCGGCGCCTTGTCAACCTCGCGCTAAGGCAAGCGGTTTTAGCAGTTTGCGCGGCCCTGGCCGGCCTGATTCTGCTGCTCCTGTTGGGCACGGAAGTTCTCGACTGGCCGTGGATCGCCGGCTTGTTTGCCGCCGGCCTGTTTGCGGGCCTGTGGGACCTCCGGCGCCGGATTCCCTCGCCCTATCGCATCGCTCAATCCATCGATCGCCGCCTCGGCCTCTCGGACGCGCTCTCGACCGCGTACTACTACAGCCGCCTGGCAGACAACCGGCGCGGTTCGGGTGATATGCGTGCGGCGCAGCTCGCCGAGGCCAACCGGCTGGCAAGCGAAGTGCCTCCGGAGAAGGCGGTTCCCTTCGAAGCGCCGCGTTCGCTTTATGTCATGGCGGTGCTGGTGCTTGCAGCTTCCGGCCTGCTGACGCTTCGTTACGGGCTCTTCCACAGCCTCGATCTGCGCCCGCCTCTGGCTTCCTTCGTCTTCGACAGCTTCCATTTCATCGCACAGGCCGCCAAACCGGCCCCTGAAGAACCGCCGACGAAGGACAAGCGGCTGAACCAGTTGCTGAAGGAATACGGCCTTTCGCTGGAGGATAAGGCCCAGAACCTCGCGCAAGCGGAGTCGAAGGAAACAGCCGGCTCCCAGTCCGCCGAGAGCACCGGTGAATCCGAAAAGAGGCAGGCGGCTTCCGAACAGCCCGGGCAGGGTGAAGACGGTGACACAAGCGAAACCGCCCAGAGCGCCAAAGAAGGCGAGGGCGATCCAATAGCCTCGAACACTCCCGATGCCGAGAAGTCGCCGCAGCAGTCGGCCTCCAACGAATCCGCCAACTCTTCGATGGAGAACAATAGCCTGCTGGAGAAGTTCCGCGATGCGATGCAGAGTCTGCTGTCGCGCCTGAAAACGCAGCCGAAACCCGGCGGCGAACAGCAGATGGCACGCGCCCAGAGCCGCTCGGAGACGGGCGAGCCGCGGCAGAGCCAGGGCCAGAAAGGCTCGCGATCTTCCGGCAAGCAGATGGACGGGAAGGCAAACAGCGAACAGCAGGGAGAGCAACAGGGAGAGGGCAAAGAAACGGCTCAAGCCGGACCCGGCCAGCAGGGGAACTCAGAATCCCAGCAGGCTTCCCAGCAGGGCAACACGGGAATCGGCAAGGAAGACGGCAGCAAGGACATCAAGGAAGCCGAGCAGCTTGCCGCGATGGGCAAAATCAGCGAGATTATCGGCCGGCGGTCGCAGAGCCTCACCGGAGAAGCGATGGCGGAAGTGGCCTCCGGGAAGCAGCAGCTTCGGACAGCCTATTCGCAGCAGAACGCCAGCCACGCGGACGCCGGCGGGGCCGTCAGCCGGGACGAGATTCCGCTGGCCTACCAGCGTTACGTGCAGCAGTATTTCGAGGAAATTCGCAAGTCGCCGCCGCCGCGGGGCAACCCCAGCCAGTAACCGCTTTCCTTTACGTCTTTACGTGATTAGTGCCGCGGCGGGACGTAGTCGGGAGGCAGCGCGGCGCCCTCTCCGAAGAAGAATTCCTCCATTTGTTTGAGCAGGAACTCCTGCGCCTCCTGCGTGCCCAGGTTGAGCCGGTATTCGTTCATAATCATTTTCATCCGCTCGACCCAGATCTTCCACGCTTCCTTGGAGACGTTGTCGTAAATCCGCTGCCCAAGCGGGTGCCCCTCGAAAGGTATCTCGTCCAGACCGGGCATCTCGCGCTGGAACTTCACGCAGAACACCATGCGTTGGCCCGGCTTGCTTTCAGAACCCATTCTTCCTCCAGGAATTTCAGGATAGCGCAGCGAGACGCTTTACGCGACGCCCGTGAAAGAAGCCTTCACGCGGCGTCTGCCGGCCAGGTATTCGGACAATTTGAGCGGTTGGGGCATGCCCTGCTCAAGCTGCCGGCGAACGGCATTCGCGTACTGGTTGAGAACGCGCCGCTTTTTCGCCGGGTCGAGCCCGCACGCCTCGATATCCAGCAGCAGTTCTACTTCCCAGGGCTGGAAGCAATGCCGGGTGCTGGCGCCGTTCTGGATGTCGCGCATGAGCCGGTTAAACCGGGTCAGCATGGCGGTGCTGTCCTCCACAGCGGAACTCTCCTCAACTGCCTTATCGGCTGGAATGCGGGGCGTGAGGGCGAAAACCGGCCCGGCGCCGCTCCTCTGTCCGGCGGAGCAGCGCCGGGGCCGGCGAGCCTGAGGCCGGGCGATCCGGCGGCTCAGCTATACAACCAGTCCTGAGAACGCTCCCTGTCCCACTCCGGCGTCGGCTCGAAGTAGCCCGGTTCGAGCAGGTGCTGCTTCACGACTTCCTCGTTCAGCGTGATTCCGAGGCCGGGGCCGTCCGGCACCTTGATGAAGCCCTTGTTGCAGATCGGCTTTTCCACGCCCTCCACCAGGTCGTCCCACCACGGGATGTCCACCGAGTGGTTCTCCATAACCAGGAAATTCTCGGTCGCCGCCGCGCAGTGCACGCTGGCGAAAACTGCGACTGGCGAGCCGGCCATGTGCAACGCCATGGGAATGCCGTACTCTTGCGCCATGTCTCCGATGCGCTTGGTTTCCAGAATGCCGCCGGAGGTGGACAGGTCGGGGTGAATCACATCGACCGCGTGCTCCCTGCACAGCACTTCGAAAGGCCCCTTGAGGTAGATGTCCTCGCCCGTGCAGATGGGCACATCGAGGGTGGCGGTGATGCGCTTCAGTTGCTCCGTCCGGTACCACGGGATGCAGTCTTCCATCCACGCCAGGTTGCATTTTTCGAACGCTTTCCCCAGCTTGATGATCGAGTTCTCTCCCATCTTCCCGAAGTGGTCCGTCGAGATAGGGATTTCCCAGCCGACAATGTCGCGCACCTTCATGATGTAGTCGGCCATCATCCCAACGCCCTTGTCGGTCAGTTCGATGCCCGTCATCGTGTGCTCGCGTTGGAATTCCGCCCGCGCCGGGCGCGAAATGGTCCCCGGCGTGTTGCGCAGCATCTGCGTGCCGATGTCCATCTTCAACCAGGTGAATCCCTGTTCCTGAATGCGCCGCTTCATCCGTTCGGCGAACACCTTCGGATCGGGCGAGTCGGGTGTGTCGCTGTAGCAGCGAATGGCGTCGCGGTATTTCCCGCCGAGCATCTGCCAGACCGGGACGTTGTAGACCTTGCCCACCAGGTCCCACAGCGCCATTTCGATGGCCACCACTCCGCCTGCCTGGCGGCCGTGCCCGCCGAACTGCCGCAGCTTGCGGAAAATCCTTTCGATGTTGCACGGGTTTTCGCGCAGGATTCTGCTCTTCAGAAACAGCGCGTACGTCTTGCTGGCGCCGTCGCGCACTTCCCCATAGCCGGATATGCCCTGGTTCGTGTCAATTCGGATGATCGGACAGGTGAACGGCGCCTTGGCCAGCACCGCAACACGCAAGTCCGTGATGCGCAACGCCGACGGGCTCGAATTCCGCTGTACATTCTGAACGGCGCCGTCGATCGTCGAATCCGCCCAGAAACCCGCGCCTAGCAGGCCGGCGCCGGCACGCAAAAAAGCCCGCCGTCCGCTGAATTTATCAAGTGCTCGCTTCACGTCTGCTCCTTTACGGTAATGTGTTCCACGCCGGCAAAAAACCGGCGGCTGTCAGCGCTTGCACCAAGTCCGCGCCGTGTCCACATAAGGACGTTCTCGGCAAACACTCAGGTAACACGGATTCCCGATCTGAAATTCCAAAAATCTCCAGTCCAGGCTTAACAATACTTTACAGCCCGCGGCGCAACGTGCTCCCCTCGTTCGGCGTTATCTCAGCAGGAGGTCAGTGAACATATGAAGAAACAGCTCGCCACACTCTGCATCGCGGCCGCGCTGTCGGCAACGGTTGTCTTTGCGCAAGGGATGGGGCGCAGAGGCGCTCCGGGGACGCCGCCCGACCCGCAGGCCATGGTCCAGTTCCGGGTAAACCGCCTGGCCGCCGTGCTGAACCTGACGGACGCTCAGAAGGGACAGGCCGTATCCATTTTCACCAGCGCGCAAAACGCCGCCCAGGGCGTTCACGAGAATCTGCGTACCGTGATGCAGTCGCTCTCCGATGCCATCAAGAGGAACGATGCAGGAGCCATCGAGACGCTAGCCGCGCAGGCCGGAACGCTGCAAGGCCAGCTCCTTGCGATTCAAGGCAAAGCGGATGCGGCGTTCTACACCATGCTGAACGCTGACCAGCAGGCGAAATACGACACCATGCCGGGCTTCTTCGGCCCAGGAGGCATGGGTATGGGCATGGGCCGGCCCGGAGCCGGGGGGCCGGCAGGCGGTTTGGGCGGACCACGGGGACCGCGCCGCGGCGCCCAGTAGCGATCTCCGGAGTATCCCCATGGCAAGCACGGTTCAACTTGCGCCAGACTGGCAGTTCCGGGCCGCACCGGCGGCCCGGAGCCACGACACGGAACTCGTCGAACGGGCCCTGGCGGGCGACCAGGCGGCGTTCCACGAAATCGTGGAGTGCCATCAGGCGAAAGTGAGATCGTTCATCAGCCGCTTTCTGCACAGTTGGGACGAAGCCGAGGACGTGGCCCAGGAGGTGTTTGCCAAGGCGTTCTTTTCCCTGCACAAGTTCAGGCTGCAAGGCACGCTCGCGTCGTGGCTATACAGAATCGCCGTCAATCAATCGATCGAGCATTTGCGCAGGAGGAAGTCCCGGCCGCTGGTGTACGAAAGCGAACTCAACCAGGAGGCAGCGCGGTCGGTTCGGAACCGCTCCCGCGCGCACGAGGCCTCGCCGGACGCCGTGCTTGCCCGGCGCCAGGCGCTTGGGAGATTGCTTCTCGGCATCTCCGCCTCCGAAAGAAGAATGCTGGTTATGGCGCAGGTCCACGGCTATACCATGGAGGAGATAGCGGAAAAGACCGGCCGGAGCGTGAGCGCGGTTAAGGTGCGCTTGTATCGCGTGCGGAAGAAGCTGGTGGCGGCCGGCCGTGCGCTACCGGAGCTGCCATAGGAGGGGCGGCCCACGGCGGAGTCGAGTCTATGAACCTCAGCAGAGTCAGGCAGCGAGCCGCACACTCGTGGTTGTTTCTCGGCGCGCTGTTTGTACTCGGTGGATTGCTGGGGTTCCTGCAATACCGTTGGACAGGCGAAGTCAGTGTCGCGGAGCGCGAACG
>JBLNCW010000033.1:0-105895 GCA_050261015.1 Rhodospirillales bacterium
CAAGTAGCTGTACATGTCTGCTTGCTGATGATCGCGGCCGCGCATGCAGATTAGACGATCAGAACATTCCAGCCGTAACGGGTTTCAGGGTTTCAGCCTGTGTTTTTCCGCAACCTGCTAGCACCAGATTGGGACTATTGAGGTCCGGATAGCGAAAGTCCGGCAGCGGGCTGCCTCGCGGCTCCGCTCGAGTAATTTTTCGCCAAATTCGAAGCGCCATTTTTAAGTATTTCGAATATACTTCTCTTTATGTCCAAAACTCACTGGCTGGTTCTGGCTTTCGCTTCTTGTACTCTGGCTGCTGGCTCCACTTACACGACCCAAACCGACCAGGAACTGCTGGATAATTACCGGCAATTACGCACCGTAACTCCGGATGCAAACAACTCATTTGTTCTGGAGAACGCGGTGCTCGACACAGGAAGCGGCACGTTTCGTTTCATAAATGGGACGCTGTATCTGCTCACGCCGGTTGGCGGGCGCGTCTTCGGGGCGGTGTTCCTCGGCGACGGCAGCTTTTCCCTCAAACCTCCCGATGAATTTGAGAGCAACCAGCTCCGGCGATTCACCAGCGGCCGGCCCGAATTGGAAGAGCCATTCAGAGAACTGGTGCTCGTCGCAACGGATGAGACCGTGACGAAGCTGACCGCTGGGCTCAAGGCGCGGCTCGCGCCGGAGCTCTCGAAAGCCGCCGGTGTTTTTGAGGATTTTCAGAAGCTGTTTCGCGATACGCTCCGGACAAACATCGAGGCGCGCCTGGTGGCGGGATTCTGCTCCCCGAGAGAGCGCCTGCTGGTCGCCGACATTCGCGGTCGGAAAAACGGCCGGTTCGTGTTCATCATCGATCCGCAGAGCGAAGACGAAGTGCAGCTCCTTCGCCAGGACCGCGATTCGTTTGAGGTCTGGACGGCGTTTCACCTGCCCGGCGATCAGGGTCCCGCCGCTCGTGCGCAGGTCGATAGCCTGGCTTCGAAAATCGATGTCGCGATCGAAAGAGCGGCAAGCTGAGCGGGTCCGCGGAGATCGAGTTTACATCGCTGGCGGACGGCGCCCGCCTGCTCCATGTGCGCCTTGCCCCCAGCCTGCGCGTATCGAAAATAACCGCCGGCGGCGCCGGGTTGAAATTCATTCAGGAAGACAAGAAAAAGGATGCCGACCTGTGGGCGATACTTCCCAAGCCGCTCGCGAAAGGCGAAAAGGCCACCTGGACAATCGAGTACGCCGGCGAAGACGTAGTCGAAAAGGAGGGCAACGGCAACTTCTATGTGGGGAGCAGGTCAAGCTGGTTTCCGAAACTGGATATCCCCGGCGATCCGTTTACAGACCGCGCGGTGTACCAGCTGCGGTTCCGCACGCCGAAGGAATTCACGCTTGTCGCAACAGGAAAACTCGTCAAACGTTCCACGGAAGGAAATTACTCGATTTCGGAATGGAATACGGAAGCGCCTTACACTGTGGTCGGCTTCAATTTCGGCCAGTTCAAGACCAAATCGGCCAACCAGGGCGGCACGGAGATTACCGTCTATGCAAACCAGGGGCTTAACGACGAGCTCAAAGAGATGGAAATGATCGCCAACCAGAAGGGCGCAGCCCTGTTGGGCCTTACAGGAGGTATCAACACTACCCGCATGGCCGATGCCGCCTTATCGGAAGCTGTGGGTTCAGTTCAACTATTTACCCATTACTTCGGCCCGCTCGGCCTCCCGGCCCTGTCAATCACCCAGCAGCCCGCGAGTTCCTTCGGGCAGAGTTGGCCCACCCTGGTCTTCATGCCATACATCTCATTTCTCGATCCGACCATCCGTAACCAGTGGGGGATCGGTCAATCCGGATCGAGCCGGCAGTTCCTTGACGAGATGGGGCCGCACGAAGTCGCGCACCAGTGGTGGGGACACCTGGTCGGCGTGAAGACATACCACGACGAATGGCTGTCGGAAGGCTTCGCGGATTACTCGGCCGGCCTGTACCTGCACGCGACCGGAGGAGACGCCAAGTTCCGTACGTATCTGGAGGGGCAAAAAGAATCCATCTTCGCCCCGCTGCGTAACTCCAGGGTGCGCGCCTGCGATGCCGGCCCCATCTGGCTCGGGCGGCGGCTGAGCACGGTCAAGCATCCCGATGCATTCTCGCGGCTCGTCTACGCCAAGGGCGCTTACGTTCTGCATATGCTTCGGATGATGGCGTACAACTTCGGCACCCGCGACGACTCGCGATTCATCGCGATGATGCGCGATTTCGTTGGAACCTACCGCGGCCGCGAGGCGTCCACCGAGGATTTCCGAAAAGTTGTCGAGAAGCACTTCGGCATGGATATGTCGTGGTTTTTCAACCAGTGGGTCTACGGCTCGGAACAGCCGTCCCTGACTGTACGGTACGGCATTACTCCCAATGAGAAAGGTGCTCTGTTCCATGGAACGGTTGAGCAGCGCGGTGTGTCGAAGAACTTCCGGACGGTGATGCCTGTCATGCTGTATGCCGGACAAAAAGGCCTCTCGGGCAAGCTTGTGGCCGAGGGCGAAAGCACTCAGTTCAAATTCCAGTTAGGCATTGTGCCGGACAAGGTGGAGTTCAATCCCCTTCACGCGGTGCTCTGCGACATCGAAGTAAAGAAGATGTGACCGGGCAGCAAGGAAGATTGCCGGCGGCAGTGCGGCCTCACCGCCGCCGGTAAATCACCGAAAGCGGCGTTTCGCTCACGCGCTCGTACTGCGCCAGCCAGGGTTGTAAGTCCGCGTACTGCTCGATCGCCAGCCGCGGGTTGAACTTACCCAACCCGTCCACAATGAAGCTCGGCCGGGAACGTACCACCTCTTCGCGGTTCCGCCGCGCCCACTCCGGCGCCGCCGAATCGGTGGCGAACAGGTGCCGGTCCGCCAGCACGCCGCTCAGAGGCTGCGATTCCAGAAAGCGCGTTGCGGCCGGGAGCCGGGTGTAGATATAGAGGTCCGGGCGGTATCCCCAGACGAACAGCGTATCCCCCGGCCGCGCCTGTTCGCTTATCAGGCGCGCCGCCTCCCGGGTGTCGCGGTCCATCGCCACGTCGCGCCACTCGGACGGCCGCCCGGTAACCGCATCCCGCGCCAGCAAAACGTACCGCGGTCCGAACCGCACAAACGGGACCGCCAGCGTAAGAGCGAGCAGCGCCGCCCGCCGCCGCGGCATCAGCAGATAACCCCGCGCCGCGGCCAGCACCATCACCGGCAGCAGCAGGAAATAGTAGCGCGGGAAGAATCGCCATCCTGCCGTTACGCCCGCCAGCGCCAGCGCCGCCCACAGCGCCATGCGCAGCCGGTCGGGCTTCCGCTCCCGCAGCCAGTACCAGGCCGCGCCCGCCGCCAGCGCCGCGTGGAAGCCCATCCAGTTCACCGTCCGCCTCAGCCCGGCCGCAACCGGATTTTCCAAAAACGTGTTCCCCGCGTAGAGGAATCCGAGCCGCCACACCTGTTCGAAGTAATCACCGGCGGCTCCGCGCATCCAAAGCCAGCCGAGCGCCGCGGCGTTCGGAATCAGAAAGCCCAGTGCAAGCTGCGAGAGCGCGCGGTATTGCCACAACGCGCACGCCGCAATCACGAACACCGCCTTGCTGCTGATGAGGAATGCCACTCCGGCCAGCGCGCCGCTCCAGAGGGGCCGCCCGCGCCAGGCCAGGTACACGGCCGCGATGTGCGGAGCCGCCATCAGCAGGTCCGACGCCAGCGGAATCACCGCCGCCGGAATGCCGAACGTCAGGAAAAACCCCAGCAGCCCGGCGGCCAGCATCCCTTCCCGCTCGCTCCACATGCGGCTCGCGAAGCGGTACAGCAGGATGCATGCGGTGAAGACGTACAGCGCCCCGGCCACGCGCAGCAGCCACCCCGCCTGCGCGCCCCACAGCAGGTAAACCAGGGAAGTCAGCGGCGGCTTGTCGAACCAGACATCGCGGTAAAGCGTTTTGCCGCCGAGCACCTGGATCGCCGCCGCCATCGGCAGGTTTTCCTCGGTCCACAGCACGCCGACGTGGCACAGCCGGCTCGCCGCCAGTCCCGCCAACAGCGCCGCGAAGAACAGCCTTTTCATTCAGGGTTTCTGAAGCATGCGTTCCAGCGAGGCGCGCAGGCACGGGCCGTGAACCGGATCCGCCAGCGCGAACTCGACGAACGTCTCGAAGTAGCTCGCAAAGTTCCCGATGTCGTACCGGCGCTCGCCGGGCGGCAGCTTCAACGCCAGCACGCGCTTGCCTTCCTCACACATCAGTTGGATGGCGTCGGTGAGCTGGATTTCGCCCTTCTTATCCGGCTGCACCCGCCGGATCATGTCGAAGATCAGCGGCGAGAACACGTACCGCCCCGCGATGGCAAGATTGCTGGGCGCCTGTTCCGGTTTCGGCTTCTCCACCAGGTTCGCGATCCGGAAGCACTCACCTTCCTCGGACTCGGCCGGCCGCACGACGCCGTAATGCATGGTCTGCTCGGGCGGGACTTCCTCCACCGCGATCACCGCGCTCGCCCGCCGGTCCTCGAACACCTTGATCATGCGCGCTACGGTTTGCGAATTCGCGTGCAGCCCGAGAATCGAATCGCCCAGCGCGACGACGAATGGCTCCTCGCCCGCGAAATTCTCTCCGCACAGCACCGCATCGCCCAGCCCGCGCTGGAACCGCTGCCGCGTGTAGAAAAAATGCGTCTTGAGGTCCTCAAACGCCAGTTGCTCGAGCAGTTCCTGCTTGTTTGTCGAGTTGAGCGTGCGCAGCAGCTCAGGGTCGCTGTCGAAGTGATCCTCGATCGAACTCTTGTTGCGGCCGGTGATGAACAGCACCTGGTCGATGCCGTTCGCCGCCAGTTCTTCCACCACGTACTGCACGATCGGCTTCCGCGCCACCGGAAGCATTTCTTTCGGCTGGGACTTTGTAGCGGGCAGCAATCGCGTGCCAAGACCCGCCACAGGAACAATTGCGCTTCGAATCACCATTTGAATATAACAGGCCGGCTCAGCGGAATAAGAACGTTTCGCCGGGTTTCCCCCTTCGACCCACCGTTGTTATCCTGATCCAAAGTGTTGCGTAATCTTAAGCTCCTGTTCGGCCTGTTTTACCAGCCCGCCTCCGCGATGAGCGGCATACTCGACCAGGGCAGCCTCCTTTTCGCAAGCTTCGCCGCGCTGGCGGCCGGATGGCTGCTTCCGTTCCGCGTGAGCTTTTATGTCCCCTTGCTGCTGCTGGCAGCCGTCTACGTGCCCTCCACGATTCTGACTGCGACGCTGCTCGGCCGGCTGGGCGCGTTCGGAACGGTCTTCGAGCGCGACTACTCGCCGCTGCTCACCTGCACGGCAATGGCGTGGACGGCCTCCCAAATCCCCCTGCTTGCCGCCCTCATCTTCCTCCCCTACGCGGCATTCCCGGCCGCCGTCGCGCTCGCCTATGCCTTTTTCGCGGTGCTCATGTTTTTCGCCGTCCGAACGGTTTTCGGCGCGGGCAACGGCGTTTCCGCCGGCGTGGTGGCGCTCTCCTGGATTCCGCTGATCGCGGTCGCTTTCTTCTGGATGCCTCTTCAGTACATCCTCCGCTGGCTGGCATCCCCGTTCTTTCTGATTCTGATCTTCTATTACCTTGGCGCCGAGTTCAGCCGCCTGGGAGCGGGCCTGCGCCGCCGGCAGGACTTCCGCCGGATGCTGGATGCCGCGGCGGTGAACCCGCACGACGCCGACGCGCAATACCAGCTCGGCCTCATCTACCAGCAGCGGCGTCAGATTGGCGAAGCCGTGCGGCGGTTCCAGAACGCGGTGGCGATCGATCCATCCCTCACCGACGCCCATTTCCAGTTGGGCCGCATTGCGCGCGCGCAAGGCCGCCTCAAGGAGGCGCTCGAGCATTTCCAGACCGTCGTCAACCAGGACGAAACGCACAGTCTGAACGAAATCCTGCGGGAAGTCGGAGCCGTTTACCTGGAGGCGCGGCAGTACGGCGATGCGCGGCGCGAGCTGGAAACCTACGTCGAGCGGCGCCCCTACGACCCCGAGGGCCTGTACTACTACGGCCAGGTGCTCGAGAACCTTGGCGATGCTGCCGCTGCCCGGCGCATGTACACGCGCGCGATCGAGGCGGCGCGCACCGCACCCCGCTACCGGCGCCGTGACACCGCCCCGTGGAGCCGCCTGGCGCACAAGCAGCTCCGGAACCTCCGTGACTCCTAAGTGCTTGAATAAGGTAAGCCGCCGGGGGGCGGTAACTCCGGCCTAAGCTCTTCTTCCACTTGAGCGGCAATCCTTGATTCTGATATCCTTCGTTTGATCGGTTCTCGACACCGGTATTCTGTTCCTCCCTGAGGTTCGCATGTCAGGACATTCAAAGTGGGCGACGATTAAGCATAAGAAGGCCGCCCTGGACGCAAAGCGGGGAAAAGTATTCACCCGCATCATTAAAGAGATTATGATTGCCGCCAGAAACGGCGGCGACCCGGACGCTAATCCGCGACTGCGAACCGCCATCCTCGCGGCCAAAGCAGTCAGCATGCCGTCTGACAACATCAAACGCGCCATCCAGCGCGGCACTGGCGAGCTGGAAGGCGGTCAGATCGAGGAAGTGACCTTTGAAGGCTACGGGCCGGGCGGAGTCGCCCTGCTCGTGCGCGCGGCGACGGACAACCGGAACCGCACCGTCAGCGAAATCCGGCACCTATTCTCGAAATTCGGCGGTAAACTCGGCGAGCAGGGCAGCGTCGCGCGCCTGTTCGAGCGCAAGAGCCAGATCCTCATTCCGCAGGAAAACGCCACCGAGGAGCAGCTCATGGAGATCGTGATCGATGCCGGCGCCGAAGATATTCGCAACGATGGGACCCAGTGGGAGATCATCTCTCCGCCGGAGGCGCACGAAGCCGTGATGGCGGCGATTCAGAATGCGGGGATTGAGACCGCGTCGGCCAAGCTGGCGATGATTCCGAACGTGCTGGTGAAGCTGGAAGGCAAGGAAGCCGCCTCCATGCTCAAACTCGCCGAAGGACTCGAAGAGCACGACGACGTGCAGGACGTCTCCGCCAACTTCGACATCGACGAGAGCGTTATGGAGTCGCTGGCTCAGTAGCCGGCCGCCGGCCATGCGCGTTCTGGGCATCGATTGCGGCACGGAGCGCACTGGCTACGGGATCATTGACAGCGACGGGCGGTCGCACCGGCTGATCGAGGCCGGAGTGATCCGGACCAGCCCCGCCCGCCCGCTGGAATCGCGGCTCGCGCACATCGCGGGCGAGTTGAGGGAGTTGATCCGGCGGCACGCGCCGGAGGCCGCCGCCGTCGAAGAAGTTTTTTACGCCGCGAACGTGAAGACGACGCTGAAACTCGCGCACGTACGGGGCGCCGCTCTGCTGGTGATTGCCGAAGCGGGGCTGGAATTCGGTGAATATTCGCCGCTTGAGATCAAGACCAGCGTGGTTGGCTACGGCCGCGCGGAGAAACAACAGGTGCAGATGATGGTCGGTTCCCTGCTGAATCTCGATCATGCCCTGGAATCCGAGGATGCCTCCGACGCTTGCGCGGCGGCGATCTGCCACGCCACGCGCCGCATGATGGGAGTGATGCGATGAGAGCGCTGCTGGTTTCCCTCGCGGCGGTTGCGATGCTGTCCGCGGACGAGTCGCCCAAAGTCGTTTACTCGAAGTCTTTTCCGGGCAGCGACCCCGCCTTTGTCGCCATCGCCATCGACAAACAGGGGCGCGGCGAATACAAAGAGGCGCCTGACGACGACAACCCGCTCGTCTTCAAGCTCCATCCCAGGGAAACCGAGGAAATCTTCGCGCTCACCGAGAAGCTTGAGTATTTCTCGCGCCCGCTCGAATCGGGGCTGAAGGTCGCCAAGACAGGAGTGAAAACCTTCCGTTACGAGAACGGGCCGGAAAAGAAGGAAGTCCAGTTCAACTACTCCGTCGAACCCGCGGCCCAGAAGCTGCTCGAATGGTTTGAGCGCATTTCAGAGAGCCAGCGGCACTATATCAACCTCGAACGCGCGGCGAAGTTCGACAAGCTCGGCGTGAACCAGGCGCTTTTGCAGTTGCAGGTTTCGTATAACCGCGGGCGGCTGGTCGCCCTCGAGCAGTTCCTGCCGCTGCTGGACCGCATTGCGAAGAACGAGACTTACATGCACATGGCCCGCGAGCGCGCCGCCGAACTGGCCGACCTCATCCGCAACCCCAAGCCGGCGGCGGAGCAATGAAGGCGCGCATCGCGGGCGTCCTGTGGATCCTTTGCGGCGCCGCACTCGCCGCCGGCGCGCAGGATAGCCAGGAAACCGAAGACGAGGCCCTCTACCGCGCCCTCGCCGAGGCCGGTTCAAGCACCATCGATTTTGTGCGCGGCCTCGAAAACCACCTCGCGGAATTTCCGCAAACCAAACGCCGCGCCGATCTGGAACGCGGGCTGGTGAAAGCAGCTATCGAGCTGAACGACAACCGCCGCATTGCGCTCTACGGCGAGCGCGTGCTGGCGCGCGATCCCGGTGATGTGCAGCTTCTCGGCCGCGTGGCGGAAGCGCTGCTTGCGTCTGGCGACAAGCCCGCCGCCGGGCGCGCGCTCAACTACTCCCGGCGCCTTGAGGAGGAATACCGCAAGCTCGACGGGAACGAGCGTTTTTCGAGCATCTCAGCCGCGCGCCGGCGCGAGCAGATCGACCGCGGCCTGGCCCGGGCGCTCGTGCTGCAGGCGCGCGCGGCAGGCACCCTGGGCCGCGTCACCGAGGCCGTGGAGCTGGCGCGCAGGAGCTATGAAGCCTGGCCGACTGCTGAGGGCGCGCGCGAAATCGGCCGCTGGCTGTCGGAATCAGGCCGTCTGGAAGAGGCGATCCCGCACTACGCCGACGCGTTCACCCTCCCCGACCCGCGCGCCGGCGATGCCGGCCGCGCCGCCGATCGCCGCCGTATGGGCGAGCTTTACCGCAAGCTCAAAGGCTCGGAAACGGGGTTGGGCGATTTGATTCTCCAGGCGTATGACCGCACGGCCGCGCTCATGGCCGAACGCCGGGCGCGGCTACGGGAGCTCGATCCCAACGCGGAGCTTTCCGACCCCATGGAGTTCACGCTCTCCGGGCTCCGCGGCGACAAGCTTGCGCTCTCCTCGTTGAAAGGAAAGGTGCTGGTCCTCGATTTCTGGGCCACCTGGTGCGGTCCGTGCCGCGCTCAGCATCCGCTTTACGAAAAGGTCAAACAGGAATTCCGGAGCCGCCCCGACGT
This sequence comes from Rhodospirillales bacterium, assembly GCA_050261015.1. Classification (GTDB taxonomy): domain Bacteria; phylum Acidobacteriota; class Terriglobia; order Bryobacterales; family Bryobacteraceae; genus Fen-330. Next base: position 9,192 of record JBLNCW010000033.1, read on the forward strand.
GGTCTTCCTGTCGATCAACACCGACGAGGACCGCTCGCGCGTGCCGGAGTTCATCGCAGCGAACAACTGGGACGACAAGGTCTACTTCGAGGACGGCCTTTCGGCCGCGCTGGGCATCGATGTCATTCCTACCGCCGTCCTGATCAGCAAACGGGGCGAAGTCGAGAGCCGGATGAGGTTCAACCCCGAACGCTTTGTGGACATGCTGACCGCCCGCATCCGGCAAGCGCTTGGCGAATGAGATTCCGGCGTATCGCCATCATCGTGCTCGACAGCGTGGGAGCGGGCGAAGCGCCCGACGCCGCCGCATACGGCGATACCGGCAGCGACACCCTGGGCAACATCGCGCGCGTGCGGCCGCTGCGGCTGCCCAATTTCCGCGCTCTCGGGTTGGCCAATATCCGCCCCATCGCCGGTCTGGACCCGGTGGAGCGGCCCACCGCCTCGTACGGGCGCTGCACGCCGGCGTCTCCCGGCAAGGACACCACCACCGGCCATTGGGAAATTGCCGGCATCCATCTCGCCCGGCCGTTCCCGGTCTATCTAAACGGTTTTCCGCCGGAGATCATCGGCGAGTTCGAGCGGCGGACCGGCCGGAAGGCGATCGGAAACTGCCCGGCGTCGGGCACCGAGATTATCAAGGAACTCGGGGAAGAGCACATGCGCACGGGCTCGCCGATCGTCTATACTTCGGCGGACAGCGTATTTCAGATCGCCGCGCACGAGGATGTGATCCCGCTGCCCGAGCTGTATCGTATGTGCGAGATAGCGCGGGAGATTCTGCGGGGGCCGCACGAAGTGGGGCGAGTCATCGCGCGGCCGTTCGTGGGCGAGCCCGGCGCTTTCCAGCGCGACAACGCCAGCCGCCACGACTATGCCGTGCCGCCGCCCGAGGGCATGCTGCTCGACCGCCTGGCCGCGGCCGGCGTTCCGGTAGTTGCCGTCGGAAAGGTTTCCGATGTCTTTCTGGGGCGCGGGGTCTCGCGTTCGCTACCCACCGCAGGAAACGCCGACGGCATGGCAAAGACCCTGGCCGCGCTGGATGACGCTTCAGCCGGACTTGTATTCACGAATTTGGTCGATTTTGACGCCTTATACGGCCATAGAAATGACGTCGAGGGCTACGCGGCGGCGCTCGAAGCCGTGGACGCCTGGGTTCCCGAGTTGCTCGGCCGCCTGCGCGAGGACGACCTGGTCGTTTTCACCGCCGACCACGGCAACGACCCCACTACGCCCTCGACCGACCACAGCCGCGAGTACGTGCCGCTGCTGGTCTACGGCCCGCGCGCGCGCCGCGGGAGCGACCTGGGCATCCGCACGACGCTCGCAGACATTGGCCGCACCGTGGCTCACAATTTTGATGTTCATCTTGAGAAAGGAACTAGTTTTCTAGACGAAATCCTATGAGAAGACCGTTAATGGCGGGCAACTGGAAGATGTACAAGACCGCCCCCGAAACTACTGAATTCTTCGAGAAGTTCCGGCCGCTGGTGGAGAAATCCGAGCACGCGGACATCGTGATCTGCCCACCGTTTACGAACCTGGCCGCCGCCGTTGCCGCGGTTAAAGGCTCGCGGATCGAGATCGGAGCGCAGAACGTGTTCTGGGCTAAGGAAGGAGCCTATACCGGGGAGGTTTCCGGACCTATGCTGACGGCCCTCGGCGTACAGTGGGTGATCATCGGCCACAGCGAGCGCCGGCAGTACTTCGGCGAGACCGACGAGACGGTGCTGAAGCGGACGCAGGCGGCGCTCGAATACGGGCTGAAGCCGATCGTCTGCGTGGGCGAGCAACTGCAAGAGCGCGAGGCCGGCCAAACCGAAGCCGTGCTGGAGAAGCAGTTCGCCGGCGGCATCGCCAAGCTGAGCGCGGAGCAGTTCGCGAAGATCGTGATCGCGTATGAGCCGGTATGGGCGATCGGCACGGGCCGGACCGCGACGCCCGAAATCGCCGAGGACGCGCACCGTTTTCTGCGGAGCCGCGCCGAGGCCGTCTATGGGAAGCCCGCGGCGGAGGCCCTTCGCATCCTGTACGGCGGAAGCGTGAAGCCGGACAACGTGAAAAACCTCATGGCGCAGCCGGATATCGACGGCGTGCTGGTGGGCGGCGCGAGCCTCGATCCAGCCGGTTTCGGCAAGATCGTCAACTTCTAAAGCCTTCGCCGAAAAATCCCCGTCACAACCCCGGGCCGGCGGGCGTTTCTGGTGTGAATGGAATTGACGGGTGAGTCAATCGTGATGGCGGGCCGGGCCAGGAGCGCATGGGCCGAATCCGACTTCGAACGGGTGTTCTCGGAACACTACGCCAGAATCGTTTCCGTGCTGTACCGCGTGGTTGGCGACCGCGCGCGGGCGGAGGAGTTGGCGTCGGACACCTTTCTGCGGCTCTACCGGCAGCCGCTCGGGGAAAACGAATACCGGAACCTGGGCGGCTGGCTCTACCGCACGGCCGTGCGCATGGGAATCGATTCCCTACGCTCGGCTGTGCGGCGCGCCCGATATGAAGACGCCGCCGGACAGGACCTTGCCGTCGGCCCGGATACTCCCCTCGATGAACTGCTATTGGCTGAGCGCCGCCGCCTTGTGCGCGCCGCGCTCGCCCGCCTGAAACCGAAACAAGCCCAAATTCTGATCCTGCGGAGCAGCGGCCTTTCGTACAAGGAGATCGCCGAAGTGCTCGGCACCAAGACGAATTGTGTGGGGAGGCTGCTGGCGAGGGCCGAAGCCGCCTTTGAAAAGGTCTGGCGCCGCACCGCCGCCGTGCAGCCGCGCAGGGGGTGGAGGAATCATGTGCATTTCTGATGGTGATTTGCGGGCCAGGCTGGATGGGGAACTGGCCGGGGCCGAAGCGCTCGCGGTGGAAGCGCATCTGAAGGAGTGCGAGCGGTGCCGCCTCAGGGCGGAGGCGCTCTCCAAGCGCGCAGCGGAGGTGGAAGCGGTTTTTTCGCAGCTCGCGCCGGGGCCCGCCGACATTCCGGCGGATTCCACTGCCGCCCTCGCGCGATTCCGCGAACGGGCCGGGAGCGCTGAGACGGCGCGCGAATGGCGCCCGTTCAGCCGGCGCTGGGCGCCCGCCTGGGCCGCCACTGCCGCTGTCGCGTTAGTGACGCTTTCCATCTCCTCGGGACCGACGCGCGCGCTGGCGCAGCGGCTGCTCGGGCTGCTCCGCGTCAAGGCCGTCGTTGTCGTGCCGCTGGAGCGCGACTTTTTCGCCGAGGGCAAGGGCAAGATGCTGAGCAGGCTTCTCTCCGACGCGGTGACGGTCACCAAGGACGAGAAGCCGCGAACCGTGAGCACGAAGGAGGAAGCGGCGCGGCTGGCGGGTTTTGCCGTCCGGCTGCCCTCCTTTCGCACGGACACTCCCCAACTGGTGGTGGAGGGGGAGCACGCGGTGCAGTTCATCGTGAACTCCAGGCGCCTGGAGGCGTTTCTGAACCTCGCCGGGCGCCCCGACCTGCCGATTCCCGAGGGCCTGGAGGGCGCGAAAGTGGCGGTCGAGGTGCCGCGCAGCGTGCGGGCGGTTTACGGCGATTGCCCCGCGCGCAGGCCGGCGCCCGGGGAACCGCGCCGGCAATGGACGGACTGCGTTGTCATGCTTCAGGCGCCGGTGCCTATCGTCGTGACCGTGCCCGAGCTTGACCTGTCCGCGGTGGCGGAGCTGGGCTTGCAAATCGCCGGCATGTCTCCCGAGGAGGCGCGGACCTTCGCCCGGACCGTGGACTGGACGTCCACGCTTGCCATTCCGCTGCCGCGCGACGCGGCCACCTTCAAGACGGTGATGGTCGAGGGTGTCGAGGGAGTCCTCATCCACCACAAGCGCCGCTCTGATTTCCCGGAGGGCTACTCGCTGATCTGGATCAAGAACGGCATCGTTTGCGCGCTCAACGGGTTTGGCGATTCCGGCCTGGCCATCCACCTTGCCGAGTCGTTGAGTTAACCTGCTTGCATGCAGGACCCAGCGATCGAGACACACGGCCTGCGAAAGACGTTCGGCGAGAAGATCGCGGTGAAGGGCCTCACCCTGGCGGTCGAGCGGGGTGAGGTCTTCGGTTTTCTGGGGCCGAACGGGGCGGGGAAGAGCACGTCGGTCAAGATGCTGCTGGGCCTCATCCGGCCGACCGCCGGCCGGGGGTACGTTCTGGGAAAGCCGGTCGGGGACATCGAAACGCGCCGCAAGGTAGGCTTTCTGCCTGAGCACTTCCGGTTTCACGACTGGCTCACCGCTAAAGAATTTTTGAGTTTTCACGGACGGCTCTACGGGATGCCGCCGGAGCGCCTCCGCAAACGCGCGGGGGAACTGCTGGAGTTGGTAGGGCTGGCCGGCCATCAAGACAAGCGCCTGCGGGATTTTTCCAAGGGGATGCTGCAGCGCATCGGGCTTGCGCAGGCGCTGCTGAACGAACCCGAGCTCGTGTTTCTGGACGAACCCACCTCCGGGCTCGATCCGGTGGGCCGCCGCCTGGTGCGCGACATCATACGCGATCAGCGCAGCCGCGGCGCGACCGTTTTCCTCAACTCCCACCTGCTGTCCGAAGTCGAGATCACCTGCGACCGCGTGGCGTTCATCAAGCATGGAGAGGTGCTGGATATCCGGCAAGTCGACAAGATGGGGCAGGAAGCGGTGAGCGTCACGGTGCGCGCGCGGGATGTGTGCGCAGAGGCGCTGGCGGGCCTCGGCGAGAGGGCGATTTCGGTCCGCGCCGAGGGCGACCGGCTGTCGCTCGAAGTGGCGAGCGAGGAGGCGCTGCCGGAAATCGTGGCATACCTGGTGGGCAGCGGCGCGCGCGTCTACTCGGTGCGGTCCGAGCGCGTTTCGCTGGAGGATCTTTTCATCCAGATCGTCGGAACGGACGGTGGGTTGTGAGGGGGATCGGCGTAATTGCGGGCCTGACGTGGCGCGAGGCGCTGCGGCGGCGTATTCTGACGGCGGCGCTCGTGTTGGGGCTCGCCTTTCTTGCGCTCTACGGGCTGGGGTTGCACCTGTCGCTTTCCGATACCCCTATGGAAGTGCCCAGAAACGCGGTGATCCGGCGCCAGGTGCTCAATGTGCTGCTGATCTTAGGGCTGTACGCGGTGAACTGGCTCACGGTGGTCGTGACCATTCTGGTGTCGGTGGACACGCTGGCGGGTGAGATCGCTTCGGGCACCATACAGGCCGTGGCATCCAAGCCCCTCCGCCGCTGGGAGCTTGTGATGGGCAAGTACGCCGGGTTTGCCGCCATGCTGACGCTCTACCTGCTGCTGATGGGCGGCGGGGTGGTGCTCGAGGTGGCTTTCTTTTCCGGCCGCCTGCCGCCAAACCTGCTCCGCGTGGGAATGCTGATGTGGCTTGAAGGGTTGCTGCTGCTGGCGGTTTCGTTCCGGGCGGGCGCGAGCCTTTCCACGCTGGCCACGGGCGTGCTGGTGTTCGGCCTGCATGTTCTGGCTTTCCTGGGCGGGTGGATCGAAGAGATCGGGTCGGTGGCGCAGAGCCAGACGGCGGTGAATATCGGGGTGATCGCGAGCCTCATCATGCCGAGCGAGTCGCTGTGGCGGCGCGCGGCGTCCGAGGTTCAGGGGCCCGTCCTCGGAGGAATCGGCCGGACGCCGTTTACCATCACCTCCGTACCGAGCGGCTGGATGGTGTTGTATGCCGTGCTCTACCTTTCGGCCGCGCTCTGGCTGGCGGTGCGCCGCTTTTCGCGGCGTGATCTCTAGCGCCGGCGCATGCTCCGACATCCAGCGTCGTTAAAAGGCCGGCAGCTTTGTCTTAGGGAGGCAGGAGATACGAGCAATGAGCGCATCCCGGACGGCGGCACTTTTTCTGATCTTTATCGGAGCTGCCGCGGCCGCTCCCAAGCTGCGGCTGACCCATACGGCTATCGGCCCGTATTCGATTGCTAGGGGCCATAACGGGTCGCCGCAGTACGTCGATGTCTGGAACGCGGGCGATGGCCAGTTCTCGCTGTCGCTGTCGTCGTCGGCGGCGTGGGCGCAGCCGTCGCTCGGGGCGCCGCGGGCCTGCGCCGCTCCCGCGGGCTCATGCCTGCCCATCGAGGTTGCGCTTCCGACCGCCAACCTGGAACCCGGAACCCATACGGCCACGATTACTGTAAGCGATCCCGCCGCAATCGACGCGCCGCAGACCATCCTGGTTATCGTGCAGATCGGCGGGGCCGTGCCCGACGGAATCGAGTTGTACGCCGCTCCGAACGGGTCGGCCTCGGCGAAAATGACAACCAACCAGCAGGTCCGATGGAACTTGAACACCCAGGATGGCCGGCCCTGGCTCGCCATCGCCACCTACGGCAACGGCAGCTACCGCTTCGGGTTTACGCACATCGTAACCGCCACGCCCAAGGAAGGGATGGGGCCGGGTGAATACTCCGGCTCGATCACCATTTCGAATTCGGAATTCGCCGCGGACAATAAGCGGGTCAACGTCACGCTGCACGTCACAACGGAGCCCATCGCAGAGGCCTCCTCGCCCAAGATCTCCTTCCGCATCGCCGAGGGCACGCCGAAGCAATCCCAGAGTCTTTACCTGCACAACCGCGGCGAGGGATCGCTGAGCGTCTCCGGCGTTGCCGTGGCCACTACTTCCGGGGGAGAGTGGTTGTCCTATTCCCAGGAGGAATCCCTGGTCACGGCCGATCCGGCGGGCCTGGGGCCTGGGCTCTACCGGGGCTCGCTCGCGTTCGAAAGCAACGCGGTGAACGGCGCCGTCACGGTTCCCGTGGAGCTTGAGGTCGTGGGGCAGGGGGCGCCGCTGGCTTTCTACCGCGGCACCGTGAACGCCGCCACCTTTCTGCCGGAGGACCCTGTGGCTCCGGGGCAGATCATGGCGCTGTTCGGCGAGCAACTCGCCTATGACGGACCGAAGAGCGCCGAAAGCATCCCCTTGCCCAAGGAACTTGGCGGCACGCGCGTGCTGGTGAACGGCGAACCGGCGCCGCTCTTCTACGTCTCTTACGGCCAGATCAACTTCCAGATGCCGTTTGAGACGCCGCTGGGCGAGGTTCACGTGCAGGTCGAGCGCGACGGCTGGACGGGCAATACCGTGGCGGTGCAACTCTCCGAGCGCGGGCCGCGCATCCTGCCCTTCGGCGAATACGGCGTAATCCAGAATGCCTCCCGCGACTACACCCTGCCGATGCCGCCGGCGCCGGGCATTCCCGCGCAGCGTGCGCGTCCGGGCGACATCCTGGTGGTCTACGGCTTCGGATTCGGCCCGGTGGCGCCGGAGATCCGGACGGCGGAGGCCGGGCCGTCGAAGGAGCCGCTTGCGCGTCTCACGGCGCCGGTAACGGCGTTTTTCGGGCCGCGCTCGGTGTTCGGCGATCCGCCGTCCTCGACGCCGGATTACGCGGGCTTGGCGCCGGAGTTGGTCGGGGTCTACCAGATCAATGTCCGCATACCGGACGACGCGCCGAGGGGGGACCGGGTGCCGCTTTGGATGCGGGTAGGGGACCAAGTCACCAGAGAAGTGCTCGTGGCCATTGAGTGATCGCGCCTCGCGTCCGCCTCCATCTGAGCCCGGGAGGCGGACGCCTTTTTTTAAGTTCTTGAATTCCCTAGCGGGAGCATAATGGGGTATGACTCGCCGCTGGGTTTTCTACGGGGCTGGCCCGCGCGCCAACATCCTCATACGGCTCATGGTAGGGGGCGTATTCCTCTCCGAAGGCATCCAGAAATTCCTGTTCCCGGCCGCGCTGGGGGCGGGGCGTTTCGCGAAGATCGGCATCCCGCTGCCGGAACTCACGGCGCCCTTCGTGGGCGGTGTCGAGGTGGTTTGCGGGACGCTGCTGCTTCTCGGCCTGGCCACCCGGCTGGCGAATATCCCTCTAATTATCAATATGTTGGTGGCTATCGCCACAACGAAGATCCCGATTTTGACGGCGAGCGGCTTCTGGGCGATGGCCCATGAGGCGCGGACGGACTACTGTATGCTTCTCGGCTCGCTGTTCCTGCTGGTTAGCGGGGCGGGAAGCCTGTCGTTCGACCGCGCGCTGTCGCCGATTTGGAGTAAGTCTCTAAAAACAGGCAACTTATAGTTCACTTTCCTCCGGGCCACTTCTGGCCCCAAAAAACCTTCTCCCGTCCCTTCCGGTACAGGATACAGGCAATGCGGGATGGGCATGCCGCTTCCGGGCTCGTATCCTGGGAAAACCGGACAACGGAGGAGATTCTTGGAGCGCATTGTCCTGCGGGAAAGCCGCGCCGGCCGTTCCGATATCGAAGCGAGGATCTGGATAGCGGAGCACCGGCGTGCCGTCCATCGGGACCGCCCGCAAATTCCGGTTTTGCTCGTAAGCCCGTTCGAGGACGATCACGCAGCCCTCATGAGCATGCTGCGGAAGCCTGATTTTTGCCTGTTCCGGGCGCGCAGCCTCCGCCGGGCGGATGCCGTGCTGCGAAAGGCGGCAATACCGGTGGTCATCGTGGAAAGCAGATTTCCGGGAGGCTGCTGGAGGGATGTGTGGACAGCAGCGCAGAGAACGGTGCGCGGTCCGCTGCCCCGCCTCATCGTGGTGGCGAACCGGGAGGACGATCGCCTCTGGAACGAGGTTGTTCACGCGGGCGGGTACGATGTGCTCTCCAAGCCTTTCGAATCCGAAGAACTTGCCGGCATAATTACCGCCGCCTGGGATCACTGGCGGCTGGAAACCGAAGCAGCGGGCGTTAGTGCCTGAAATCCGCCCTGGTACGGTGTTTCCCGTGTCGGGGTCGAAACTAGCCTGTATTTTCACCGCTGTGTTCAGTCTTTAGGCTTAACTTAGGAGGACAAAATGGGGGATTTTTACCAGACCGGAATGGTCACGACGCTCCACCGCCTGAACCCTGACGGTCTGCCCAGGCTGGAGGCCGAACTGGAGGAGTTTTCCGAGCAGAATCCTATCGGGCTGGTTTTGCCGGCCCTGTATTCGGAGTTCGAGACCTCATCTATGATCCGTATACGGGCGGAGCTGGCGCGGGTGCGATACCTCCGGCGGATCGTGGTTGCTCTGGGGCGCGCCGATGCCCGCCAGTACGAGCATGTGCGGAACTTCTTCAAAGACTTTTCCAACGTGACCATCCTCTGGGTTGACGGCGAGCGCACGCAGGCGCTCTTCCAGATGCTGGAAGACGCGAATCTCTCGGCTGGTCCGGACGGCAAGGGCCGTTCGTGCTGGCTGGCCTACGGCTATTTGCTGGCCACCGGCGACTGCAACCTCATCGCCCTGCACGACTGCGACATCCTGAACTACGACCGGCGCATGCTGGCCAGGCTGTGCTACCCGGTTGCGAACCCGAACCTGGGATTCGAGTTCTGCAAGGGATACTACGCGAGAACGACGGACCGGATGCACGGGCGCGCCACCCGGCTGTTTATCACGCCGCTGATCAGGGCCCTGAAGGGCATGGTGCCCGACGCCCCGTTCCTCGAGTTTCTGGACAGCTTCCGCTACGCTCTCGCCGGCGAGTTTGCGATGAAGACGAAGCTGGCGCGCGTCAACCGGATTCCGGGCGACTGGGGGCTGGAAGTGGGCGTCCTGGCCGAGGTTTTCCGCAATTGCAGCACGGCCCGGGTTTGCCAGGTGGACCTCACCGACAACTACGAGCACAAGCACCAGAGCCTTTCGGCGGACGATCCGAGCAAAGGGCTGCGGCGCATGACGGTGGATATCGCCAAGTCGCTGTTCCGCACCATCGCCGGGGAGGGTATCGTGCTCACCCGCGATCACTTCCGCAGCCTGCAAGTGCGCTATGTGAGGCTGGCCGAAGACACCATCAACCGGTACTACGCCGACGCCCTGCTGAACGGGCTGCGCTTTGACCGCCATGACGAGGAATTGGCCGTAGCGACCTTCGCCAGAAGCCTGCATGAAGCGGCCGAGGAGTTCTGCGAGGACCCGCTTGGCAAGCCGCAGATCCCCAACTGGAACCGCGTGCTGTCGGCCATTCCGGAGTTTTTCGATCTTCTTCTCGAAGCTGCCGCGGAGGATACGGCCAGAGCCGAGACCTGCGCGGCGTAATCAAAGGGGTATGCTGGGCAGGAAGGGAGATCGAGTGGACAGCCTGCTCTCTGAACAGGCGATCATAGCCTTGCATCGCATCCAAGCTGCCGATATTGTGATCGGCATTCCCAGCTACAACAACGTCAGGACAATCAGCCACGTTGTGCGGGCCGCCCAGGCGGGGCTCGCCAAGTACTTTCCGCAGTTCCCGGCGGTAATCGTAAACTCGGACGGTGGGTCCACGGACGGCACCCGGGAATCGGTGTTGTCGACGCAGCTCGACGATGCCCGGCTGTTGATGCTATCGACGCCCATGCCGCCCGTGCACCGGCTGTCGTTCCCCTATCACGGTATTCCGGGGAAGGGCAGCGCCTTCCGGATGATTTTCGCCATCGCGCAGCGGCTGGGCGCCAAGGCCTGCGCGGTGATCGACTCCGACCTGCGGTCGATCACACCGGAGTGGATCGATCTGCTGCTGCGCCCGATTCTTTACGCCGGCTACGATTTCGTGGCGCCTTACTATCACCGGCACAAGTATGACGGCACGATCACGAACAGCATCGTGTACCCGCTGACGCGCGCGCTTTACGGCGCTCAGGTGCGCCAGCCGATCGGCGGCGACTTCGGCATGTCGGCGGCGCTCATCGACCGCTACCTGCAAAGGAACGACTGGGAAACCGACGTTGCGCGCTACGGCATCGACATCTGGATGACGACCATCGCCATCGCCGAGGGTTTCCGGATCTGCCAGAGCTTCCTCGGCGCGAAGCTGCACGATGCGAAGGACCCGGGAGCGGACCTCAGCGCCATGCTGCACCAGGTGGTGGGGAGCGTGTTCCTGCTGATGGAGCAGTACGAGCCGGTCTGGCGGAACCGCACCGGGAGCACTCCGGTGGACCTGTTCGGTTTCCGTTTCGACGTCGGGCTGGATCCGATCGCGGTGAACCTCGACCGCATGCTCGGCGCGTTCCACCGGGGCTGCCGCGAACTGCCCGAGGTCTGGGCGATGGCGCTCGACAAAGAGACTCTGAACGCGGTGCTGAAGCTCGACCACGACCTCAAGGAGGGCAACGGTCCCTTCCATCTGCCCGACGAGCTGTGGTTCCAGATCATCGCCGAGTTCGCATGCGCCCACAGGGCGAAGCCGCTGGAACGCGGCCACCTCCTGCGATCGCTCACCCCGCTTTACCTGGCGAGGGTGGCGTCGTTTGTCATCGAGACCGAGAACCTGTTTTCCGCGCAGGTGGAGGAGAAAATCGAACAGCTCTGCCTGTGCTTTGAACGAATGAAGCCGTATCTTGTCGCGCGCTGGGAACAGAAGGATATCGTTGCGCACGAACGGCAAAGCGGAGGGAAGAAATCCCGGGAGATGCATAAGGCCGAATTGGAGGCTAAACCATGATTGCGGCGTTGCAGCAAATATTGGAAAGGACGCTGGAGCGTCTGGGGACAATCACAACGGCTTACCTGCCGCCTTTGCTGGCGGGCCTAGTCATTTTCGCGGTTGCGCTGCTGTTTGCCAAGCTGGCGCGGCTGCTGCTGCTCCGGATGACCAAGGTGTCGGGTTTCGAGCAGTTTCTGGCCCAGAGCGGCCTGTCTTCGATGCTGGGCCGTTCCGGCCGGCTGCGCGCCGCCCGGCTGGTGGCGTCCACCGTGTTCTGGGGCATTCTGCTGACCGGCGCTCTGACGGCACTGAGCGCGTTCAATACCGAGTTGACATCCAGGATCATTGAGACGGTAGTGTTCCTTCTCCCGAAGCTGATCACCGCGGGCGCCATCGTTCTGGCGGGAGTCTGGCTGGGCCAGTACCTGGGGCGGAGCGTGCTGGTGTGGGCCTGCAATGACGGTGTCCCGTACCCGCGGGCGCTGGCCACGGCTGTGCGCCTGTTCACCGTTTTTGTGTCGGTTGTCGTTGCGGCGGACCACCTGGATTTCGCCCGCACCGTCTTTCTGGCGGCCTTCATCATGCTGGTTGGCGGGATGGTGCTGGCTGCGAGCATCGCGGTGGGTATCGGCGCGCACGACGCCGTGCAGCGCCGTGTCCGGGGAGCCCAGCAGCCCGCCGAAGCGCAGGAGCGGTCTCTCTGGAACCACCTGTGAGCCGGCCGGCAAGATGCGGGAATACCCGCGCTGCTGTGCTGCATTTAAGAGACAATGCTAGTTTACGATGCGATTGCGGACCTGGCCGTTTCTGGCCATAGCCTTCGGCACCCTGATTGTCCTCATCGCCCTCTCGGGGCTGACCCAGCTTCAACGGGCGCAGCGCATCTTCGGTGAGATCTCCTCGCTCCATCGCAGGTATCAGGAAGGCGAGCGCATCCTGAACCAGGTCCGGACAGAGATTCACCTTTCCGGCGTGCTGGTAAGGGATTTTTTGCTGGACCGTTCTAATCTGACAGCCGAGAGCTACCGCCGCCAGTTGCTCGAGATTCGCTCCGCCACCCCCAACCAGTTGAAGGCGCTGGAGGAGGTCCTGGGCGGCCACGACACCGATAAGCTGGTCCAGCTTCAGTCGGAACTGGAGCGGTACTGGGATTCGCTGGATCCGCTGTTTGAATGGACGCCCGAGCAGAAGCTGGCCTTCAGCTCGGTCTTTCTCCGGCGGGAAGTGCTGCCGCGGAGAGATGCCGCCCTCGGGATGGCGCGCGAAATTCGCGAGCTGAACCGCGCCAATCTGGAACGCCAGCGCCAGGAAGTCGCGCAGAAAGAATCGGAATTGCCGCTGTACGTGGGCAAATTGCTCACCATTACCCTGCTGCTCGGACTGGCGGTGGCGGCGGGCAGCATTTACAGGATCAGCCGGCTGGAGCAGAGATCGGAGGCGCAGCGCGCCAGGGCGGAGAAGGCCGAACGCGAGTTGCGCAGCCTGTCGCAGCAACTGCTGAAAGCGCACGAGGAAGAGCGGCGAGTCATCGCGCGGGAGCTGCACGATGAAGTGGGGCAAATGCTGACGGCGCAGCGGATGGAGATCCGCAACTTGAGGCATCTGCGCACCGCCCCGGAAGCGGAGTTCGTGGCGCGGCTCGAAGCGACGGTGCGGCTGTCGGAGGAGGCGCTGCGAGCGGTCCGCGACCTGGCGATGGGGCTGCGGCCCTCCATGCTCGATGATCTGGGCCTGGGCCCGGCGGTGGAGTGGCAGGCGCGCGAGTTCTCCCGGCGCTTTGGAGTTCCGGTGACGGTTCAGCTCGAGGGGCGGCTCGATGCGCTCCCCGACCAGCACCGCACCTGCGTGTACCGCGTGGTGCAGGAGGCGCTCACCAACTGCGCTCGCCATGCGAAAGCCAAGGAGATCCGCGTTTCGGTCCACGGCAGCGAGGACGCGCTCGCGATCACGATTCAGGATGACGGGATCGGCTTCAGCGCGGCGGAGTGCCGCGGGCGCGGGCTCGGCCTGATCGGAATCGAGGAGCGCGTGCGGGAGCTGGGAGGCCGGTTCTCGGTGTTTTCGCAGCCCGGCAAGGGGACGGTTCTCTCGGCCGAGATTCCGCTCCAAAAGGAGGCGGCAACGGCATGAGCAAGATCAGAATTCTGCTGGCGGACGACCACGGGCTGGTGCGCAAGGGGTTACGTTTTGTGCTTGAAAGCGAGCCCGGGATGGAGGTGGTGGGCGAAGCCAGCGACGGCCGCGAAGCGGTGCGCATGGTCGAGGAGCTGAACCCCTCGGTGGTCATCATGGACATCGCCATGCCGAACCTGAACGGCATCGAAGCCACGTCGCAGATCGCCAAGCGGAGCCCCGGAACTGGAGTGATCATGCTGAGCGTGCACTCGGACGAATCCTACCTTCTCAGGGCGCTCAGCGCAGGCGCGAAGGGTTACCTGTTGAAGGATTCGGCGGAACTCGATGTGGTACGGGCAGTGCAGGCGGTCTCCAACGGCAAGCCGTTCTTCAGCCCCGCGATCGCCAAGACGCTGCTCGAGGACTACATGCGATATCTGCAGCAGCGCGATATGCAGGATTCCTACGACCTGCTGACGGAGCGCGAGCGCGAAGTGCTCCAGTTGCTTGCCGAAGGGAAGTCGAACAAGGAAGTGGCCGCGCTGCTGAACCTCAGCCTGTACACGGTCGAGACACACCGCACGCACATCATGCAGAAACTGAACCTGCACAACACGGCGGAAATCGTTCTTTATGCCGTGCGCAAGAAAATCATTTCGTGAGTCTTGGGGCCGGGAGCGGGGAGACAGAGTTGGCTGAAGAGTGTACATTCGAGTTCTACACGGAGCGGCGCCTCATCATGTTGACCGGCATCTCCGCCCGGAACCTGAACGAGCTGCTGGCGGGGCTCGAAACCGTGGGCGGGTCCTCAATTTTCTACCACACACACCAGCAATATCTGGCGCACCATTTCGAAAAGCCGCTCTTCTACAACGATTTCGCGTTGTGGATCGCCGAGGCGCTGCAGCTCAACCTGCTGGCGGAACGGCTGGCGGCGATCGATTTGCTTTCCTTTTCGTCGATACGCGCGTTGCGCGAGGAAATTATCGCGATAATTAGGGCTTATATAGCGGAAAATCCTGATAACGGCAGAACCGCCCCGCCCGGCGATGAGTTCTATTTCTCGCGGTCGAAAAGCTTTGTGCTGCCTACCGGCAACATCGCGCGGGATCCCGCCGATTTCTTCAGGCGGCTTCCGCAGGTCACCAATGAATCCCTGTTCTACCACTTCTTCGAGGCGCGGCTGCGCCTGGAGCGCAACACCAACGATTTCTCGCGGTGGCTGGCGGACCGGGGAGAAACGGAGCTGGCGCAGGAGATCGATTCGCTCGATCCGTATCTGCGGACCCTGGACGAATTGAAGGCAGACATCATCGCATTGGGGGCGAAGCGCGGATGGCAGTAAGACTGGAAGACTATGCCTGCGTGATCGGCCAGGGGGTGGTCGACGAGATCCGCGCGCTCGCCGGCCACGTGCGCGGGCGGCGGTTCAAGAACATCAACTCGACCGCGGTGGGCGGAGGCGTGGCGGAGCTGCTCACCAGGATCATACCCCTGCTGACGGACCTGGGCATCGACGCCACCTGGGACGTGATCAAGGGCAACCAGGCGTTCTTCGAGGTCACCAAGGCTTTTCACAACGCGCTGCAAGGCAAGCCGGAGACCATCACGGACGCCATGCTGAAGACGTACCTGGAAACCACGGAAGCCAACCTGCGCGCGATGAACCTCGACGCCGACGTGATCATGATCCACGATCCGCAGCCGGCGGGACTGATCCAGGCGAGGGCGAACGATCACAGGCGCTGGGTGTGGCGCTGCCACATCGATATCTCGAATCCGCAGCGAGAGGTCTGGGACTTTCTCCAGCCGTATGTCGCGCGCTATGACGCTGCTGTTTTTTCGATGCCCGATTTTGCCCGGCAACTTCCGCTTCCGCAATACATGGTGGCGCCGTCGATCGATCCGCTCAGCGACAAAAATCGCGAACTGGACGAGGAAGAGATCCGGTGCACGCTCGAGCGGTTCGGAATCGATCCCGGGAGGCCGGTCCTTACCCAGATTTCCCGGTTTGACAGGTTTAAGGATCCGCTCGGAGTCATCGCCGCTTACCGGATCGTGCGGAGGCGGTTCGACTGCCAGCTCGTGCTGGCGGGTGGAGGGGCGACCGATGACCCGGAAGGCGAGGAGGTGTTAGAGCAGGTTCGCGAAGAGGCCGCCGGCGACCCCGATATCCACGTGCTGGAGCTCCCGCCGTTCAGCGACCTGGCCATCAATGCGCTGGTTCGCGGGTCCACAATCGTTTTTCAGAAGTCGATCCGCGAGGGCTTTGCGCTGACGGTCAGCGAGGCGCTGTGGAAGAGGAAGCCCGTGATCGGCGGCGCGGTGGGAGGCATCAAGCTTCAGGTGATCAACGGCGTGACGGGGTACCTGGTGCACTCGCCGGAAGGCGCGGCTTATCGCGCGCTGGAACTGCTCGGTAACCCTGAACTCCGGCGCACCATGGGCGAAAATGGATACCAGCACGTCAAGCAGAACTTTCTTGTGACCCGGCACGTCGAGGATGCCGTACTGCTTCTGCTCGCGCTCGACCATCCGGATGAGGACATCGTCCGTTTATGGTGAGTAGTCCTCCGCCGGGCGCGCCGGGATTGAAAAGACCATGTCCGGTGTCCGGAAATTTGGCGGCCTGAGCTGGAAGGAGCTGCTGAAGCGGGTCTGGGGCGAGATAGGCGCGGATGACGTCCTCGGCCAGGCCGCCCAGCTTTCGTTTTATTTTCTGCTCGCGCTGTTTCCTTTGCTGCTGTTCCTGACCACCCTGTTCGGATACTTCGCCCAGAGCGACGAACTGCGGGACAGCCTGTTGGGATACTTTCGCAGGGTGGCGCCGATCTCGGCGTTCCGGCTGATCAGGCAGACGCTGCTTGAGATTTCATCGGGCGCGGGCAAGGGGAAACTCTCGATCGGTCTGATCGGGACACTCTGGGCGGCGTCAAACGGCATGGCGGCGGTTACGGCGGGCCTGAACAGGGCATACGGCGTCAAGGAGGAGCGGCCGTGGTGGAAAGTGCGGCTGATCGCGATCGGGTTGACCATAGCCCTTTCGGTTTTCACGGTGATCTCAATGACGCTGATCCTCGGCGGCGCCAGGCTGGGAGCGGCCCTGGCCGGCTGGTTCGGATTTGAGAGGGCATTCCAGGTGGCCTGGCACATCGGGCGGTGGCCGGTGGCGGCCTTTTTCGTGCTGATAGGGGTGAACCTTCTGTACCGCTTCGCGCCGTACCGCAAGCGCCCGAAGTGGGAATGGATGGCGCCGGGGGCCCAGGCCGCCGTGCTGCTCTGGATCACGGCATCGCTCGGTTTCCGCTTGTATTTGCGGTACGCGAACCACTACAACGTGACCTACGGCTCCCTGGGCGGCGTGATCATTCTGCTGCTCTGGCTCTACATCGGAGGTATCGCGATTCTGGTGGGCGCGGAGATCAACGGCGAGATCGAGCGGGCCCGAGCCTCGGGCGCCGGGGCACGCCAGGGTAGCTGAATCCGCCCGGCGGCCAGCGCCGCCCTGTAACAGCCAGCCGTTCGCGGTTTAACATGGAGTTGTAATGCATTCTGCTGTACCCCCAAGCGGAGTCCGGACCAGCGCGCTGGTTGCGGCCGTGGTTTTGGGCAATGTTTTTGGGAATTTTTCACTCAGCCAGGGGATGCACGACCTGGGCGCCTTGCTCACCGGCTCACTTCCTGCCTACGTGGCCGGGATCCTCAATCCCTGGGTCGGCGCTGGCGTGTGCGTGCTGATCCTGGCCGTCATCGCGCAGTTGTCGCTGTTGAGCCGGGCGGATCTGAGCTATGTGATGCCGGTGACCTCCGTCGGATACGTGGGCACGGCCATCCTGGGCCGGGTCTTTCTCGGCGAGGAGATCGCACTCACGCGCTGGATGGGGATCGGATTGATCACCATCGGAGCGGCCCTGGTAGGGCGCACGAAGTGCTGTACGACGCGGCGAAAGGCGGCCAAGGAGGCCGGCGCCGGCCGATGAGATGGCTGCTGCTCGGACTGATTTTGGCGGCCAACGCCGCCGCGGACTTGCTGAACGCGGCCGGGATGAGGCGCCACGGCGAGGTACGGGAGTTCAACCCGCGCGCCGTCGGGCGGCTCGTGGCGGCTATTCTGCGAAACCGGTTCGTACTGGGCGGGATCGCCGCCATGGCGGTTTCCTTCTTCTCACTCCTGGCTTTACTCTCCATTACGGATTTGAGTTTTGCCATCCCGGCGACGGCCGCCACCTACCTGGTGGAGACCGCCCTGGCCAGGCTGATTCTGGGGGAGCGCATTGAAAGAACTCGGTGGATTGGGGCGGCGTTTGTCGCGGCCGGGGTCGCGCTGTTGATGCTGTAGACACCCTCCGATGTAAACTGGTGTGTATCGCAAACACAGCCATACTACTTATCGATTGCCCCGACCGGAAGGGCATTGTCGCTGCCATCGCGAACTTCCTTTACGAGCACGGGGCCAACATTCTGCACGCCGACCAGCACCAGGACAACGACCTGGGACTGTTCTTCATGCGTGTGGAATGGTCGCTGGATGAGTTCGACCTTCCGGCCGAAGCCCTGCCGGCCGCCTTTCAGCCGATCGCGGACCGCTTCGAGATGCGCTGGCGCGTGGAGTACTCCGGCACGCGGCCCAGGGTGGCGATCTTCGTTTCCCGCTACCTGCACTGCCTGATGGACCTGCTGCACCGCCACCAGTCGGGCGAGCTTGCCTGCGACATTCCGCTGGTAATCAGCAATCATCCCGATGCGGCCCCGCTGGCTGCGTTCCACGGTGTCCCGTTCCATCACGTGCCGGTCGAAAGAGAAAAGAAGGCCGAGGCCGAGTGCCGGCAACTGGAACTGCTCGAAAAGTGCGGGGTGGATTTGATCGTGCTGGCGCGTTACATGCAAGTGCTCTCGCCGGGCTTCGTTGCCAGGTACCCGCGCCGCATCATCAACGTCCACCACTCGTTCCTCCCGGCTTTCAGCGGCGCGCGCCCGTATCACGCCGCATTCCAGCGCGGGGTGAAACTGATCGGGGCCACCAGCCACTACGTAACGGAAATTCTCGACGATGGGCCGATCATCGAGCAGGACGTCACCCGCGTTTCGCACCGCGACCAGTTGCAGGACCTGATCCAAAAGGGCCGCGATCTGGAGCGCGTGGTGCTCTCGCGCGCCGTGAGGTGGCACCTCGAGCACCGCATTCTGGTGTACGGCAATAAGACGGTCGTGTTCGACTAGCCGGCGGAGTTTTTCTCGCGCAAGTAGACGAACGAGGATTCAGAGGCGCACTGCGGCCGCAGAGAAGCGAGCAGCGAGCCGGCTTGAGCGCCTACTCGATGTGAACGTTTCCGGAATCTACCCGGATGTCTACTTGCGGTCCGCCGCCGCGAATCGTGCCCTCGACGCGGTTTCTGGAGATTGTTCCGCGAACCGCGAGCTCCGGGACGTCAACGCGCCCGCTGTCCGAACCGACCAGGAGGTTGTAGCCCCCGTTCGGGGCGAGTCTCACCTCGGCGCCCCCGGAGTCCACTCGCACGCGAACAGGGGCGGGAGTGGTCTGCGAGACACGGATGCCGCCGGAATCGGCGGCCACATCGATGGCGCCGCCGACTTCGAGCGCCTCGATCCCGCCCGAATCCGCGCGCGCGAACACCGGCCCGCTGACGCCGCGGATTTCAATGCCGCCGGAATCGGTTACGGCGCGCACCTGCGAGCCGATGCCGGCTGCCGCAATGCCCCCTGAATCGGCCTCGGCATTCACCGGCCCCTGAATTCCCTCGACCCGGATTCCACCCGAATCGGTTCGGGCAACGAGGCTGCTGTCGGGAGGTGCGAGAACTTCAAGACGCATCGAGACGCCTCTCAGCAGCTCCCTGTTTTCCACGTATCCGGCGCGAATCGTGTTCCCGGTCTGCTCTATCGGGGGATTCCGTTCCAGGGCTCGGATTCGCCGCTCGATTTCGGCGGCGTCCGGCGCGCGGCGGCCTTTCAGAATTCCGCGGATCTGCACGGTTCCCGGCGCTCCGGGCGCGACCGAGATCCCGCCGGAATCGGTGGTCAAATCCAGGCGCACGGGCCCCGATACGCGCAGCGTGCGCTCGAACCTGCCTTTGGGGACCTGGGCGAATGCCGCGGCTGCGGCCAGCAACGCAAATAGGCTCAATAGTCTCATAGGAAGCGCACTCCAAACGGGCGCCTGTTTGTGAGACGAGACAGGATGCGGTAAAGTTCGGCCCGAAATCCGGCTACGCCGGTTGCATTTGCGATGCCGGCTGCTCCTGAAGCAGCTTCAGGAACAACTCCGCTGCCTTGTGGAACTTCTTCCGCCTGCGGTGGATGATCCCGAGCGGGCGCACCAGGTCCGCCTCGATGGGAATGCCCACCAGACGGCCGAGCTTGATTTCGGCGCTGAGTGTTCGCTGGGGCAGAATGCTCACCCCGGCGCCCAGGACAACAGCCTGGATGATCATCTGGATGTTGTCGAAGTGCATCGTGCGATTCACTTCGATGCCGCGGCTTTTCAGAAAACGGTCGATTTCGCGGCAGATGGGCAGGTCCTCATCGAAGGCAACGAAATCGATGCCCGCGAGGTCCTCCGGCTTAACGCGCAGCCTGCGCGCCAGCGGATGCGACGGGGAGGCCGCCAGTACCATCCGTTCCTGACGCCAGGGGATCGCGACCAGTTCCCGGGAGGGCGTGGCGTAGCTGAGCAACCCGAGGTCCGCACGGTCCTCCCGCACCGCCTCATAGACCTTCTCGGGCCGCAGGTATTCGACCTCCAGGTGCGCGACGGGGTAGCGGCGGGCGAACTCCTCTTTAAGGAAGCTCATCTCCGATAGCCCGATGGAATAAATGGATGCAACGCGCACGGCGCCCTCCACCTCGGTCTTCAGAGATTCGAGCGCGATCTTGAATTCCTCCTGCCGGCGGAGCACGTCCCGGCAGAGGTCGGCGTAGAGGCGCCCGGCCGGGGTGAGGGTAAACGGCCGGCTTGAGCGGTCCAGCAGGGCGGCGCCCAACCTGCTTTCCAACTCGCGGATATGCTGGCTGGCGGCTGACTGGCTGATGCCGTTCATGGCCGCGCCGCGGCTGATGCTGCGCGATTGGACGATGTCGCGAAACAGACGTTGATGTTCGAAATTCACAACTAAGACCCACTATAGCATAAGTTCAACTTATTTTGACAACATTAGGGTAGCTAATAGTAAGCTGATGCAAATTCCAATTGACTAATGTTCAAATATCCGTTATGCTGACGGGTAACTCGGGTGTCTTCATTGGCTTGGCTAATGGGGCCCTCGGAGTATACACATCCTTCGCGTGGTGATTGGCTTCAACTATGAGCGAGCAAAGGATTTCTATAGGTCTACCGGCTCCGCAGGGGTTGTACGACCCCGGCAATGAACGCGATGCCTGCGGCATAGGCTTCGTAGTCGACATCAAGGGACGGAAGTCGCACGACATCATCACGAAGGGCATTGAGATCCTTCTCAACCTGACTCATCGCGGCGCGTGCGGCTGCGATCCGGAAACGGGCGACGGCGCCGGCGTGCTCATCCAGATCCCGCACGCCTTCTTTGTTCGCGAGTGCGCCAGGTTCGGTTTTTCGCTGCCCAACCCGGGCGAATACGGGGTGGGCATGGTCTTCCTGCCGGTGGAGAAGCACGAGCGGCTGATCTGCGAAGGCATTCTGGAGCGCATCGTGCGCGAAGAAGGGTTGACCATGCTCGGCTGGCGCGACACGCCGATCGACGCGAACGCCATCGGCCGCATCGCGCGCGCCTCGCAGCCTTATATAGAGCAGGTGTTCATACAGGGCGCGGCCGGCATGGACCAGGACGCGCTCGAGCGCAAGCTCTACGTCATCAGGAAGAGGGCCGAAGCGGAGATCGCCGCCTCAGACCTCCGCGACAAAGGCTTTTTCTATATCCCTTCGTTATCTTCCCGGACCATCGTCTATAAGGGCCTGCTGCTGGCGCCTCAGATCGCGAATTTTTATAAGGAACTCTCGGATCCCGAAGTGGTCAGCGCGCTGTGTTTGGTCCACCAGCGGTTTTCCACGAACACGTTCCCTACCTGGCAACTGGCGCACCCGTTCCGCTACCTGTGCCACAACGGGGAAATCAATACGCTGCGGGGAAACGTGAACTGGATGCACGCGCGGCAGTCGGTGCTGGCTTCGCCGCTGTTCGGCGACGACATCAAGAAGCTGTTTCCGATCTGCACGCCGGGCGGCAGCGATTCGGCCATGCTGGACAACACGGTGGAACTGCTCACGCTGGCGGGCCGGAGCCTGCCGCACGTGATGAGCATGCTGATTCCGGAGGCCTGGGCGGGCGACGAATCGATGCCGCAGGCGAAGCGGGATTTTTACGAGTACCACGCGTCGTTGATGGAGCCCTGGGACGGCCCCGCGGCGATCGCGTTTACCGACGGCCGCGTGATCGGAGCCACGCTCGACCGCAACGGTCTGCGTCCGGCGCGCTACCTGGTGACACACGATGACCTGGTGATCCTGGCGTCCGAGACCGGCGTGCTTCCGGTGAAGCCCGAGGAGGTGCGGTCCAAGGGGCGGCTGCAACCCGGGCGCATGTTCCTGGTGGACACCGAAGAAGGCCGGATCATTCCAGACGAGGAGATCAAGGCGCGGCTGGCCGCGCGCCGGCCCTATGGGGAGTGGCTCAGGGAGAACCAGATCACGCTGGACGATCTGCCCGCGCCCAGGCGCTGGCATCCCACCGAGTTCGACCAGTTGCTGAAGCGGCAGCGCGCGTTCGGCTACACCGACGAGGACCTGCGGATGATTCTCATGCCGATGGCGGTGACCGGCCAGGAGCCCGTGGGTTCGATGGGAACGGACACCCCGCTGGCATGCCTCTCCGACAAGCCGCAGCCGCTATTCAACTACTTCAAGCAGCTCTTCGCCCAGGTTACGAACCCGCCCATCGACCCGATCCGCGAGGAGCTGGTGATGTCGCTCGCGAGTTTCATCGGGAATGAGCGCAACATCCTGGATGAAACGCCTCAGCACTGCCACACGCTGAAGCTCGAGCATCCGATTCTGACGAACTACGATCTGGAAAAGCTGCGGCGTGTTTCCTGGGGCGACTTCCTGGCCGCGACGCTGCCCGCTCTTTACCGGGTGGACGGAGGGGAAAAGGAACTCGGGCGTGCGCTGGACGGCCTGTGCCGCCGCGCCTCTCTGGCCATCAAGAGCGGCTACTCGCTGCTGATCCTTTCCGACCGCGGCATCGACGAGGATTACGCGCCGATCCCCAGCCTGCTCGCGCTTACCGCGGTTCACAATCACCTGATCCGGGAGGAGACGCGCACCCAGGTGGCGCTCATCGTGGAATCCGGCGAGCCGCGGGAGGTGATGCATTTCGCGCTGCTGATCGGCTACGGGGCCAGCGCGGTGAACCCGTATCTGGCTATCGGGACGCTCGAGGACATGCACCGCCGCGGCCTGTTCCCGCCGGAGATCACCTTCGACGTCGCGCTGCGCAACTACAAAAAAGCTATCAACAAGGGCCTGCTGAAAGTCATCTCGAAGATGGGCATCTCGACGCTTCAGAGTTACCGCGGCGCGCAGGTGTTCGAGGCGATCGGCCTCAACCGTTCGCTGGTGGAGAAGTATTTTACGGGCACGGCCTCGCGGATAGAAGGCGTCGGGCTGGACGTGCTGGCGCGCGAAGCGAAGATGAAGCACGATTATGCGTTCCGCGAGCCTTCGGAGTCGGAAACGGAACTGGCGGTGGGCGGCAGCTATCACCATCGGGTGAACGGCGAGTACCATCTGTTCAACCCCCAAACCATCGGCAAGCTCCAGCACGCGGTGCGGCAGTCGAGTTACGCGACCTACCGGGAATTTACCGAGCTGATCAACAACCAAAATCAGAATCTCTGCACGCTGCGGGGGCTGATGCGGATCCGCACCAATCCGCGGCCCATTCCGCTGGAGGAAGTGGAGCCGGCATCGGAGATCGTCAAGCGCTTCGCCACCGGAGCGATGTCATTCGGCTCGATCAGCCGGGAGGCGCATGAAACGCTGGCGATCGCCATGAACCGCATCGGCGCGCGCTCGAACACGGGCGAGGGCGGGGAAGACGAGGAGCGGTTCCGCGATTCGCGGCGGAGTTCGATCAAGCAGGTCGCCTCGGGCCGCTTCGGCGTCACCACGAACTACCTGGTCAATGCGGACGAACTCCAGATCAAGATCGCGCAGGGGGCCAAGCCCGGAGAGGGCGGCCAGCTTCCCGGCCACAAGGTGGACGAGATCATCGCGCGCGTGCGCCATTCGATTCCGGGCGTGCAGCTCATTTCGCCGCCCCCGCACCACGACATCTATTCCATCGAGGACCTCGCACAGCTTATCTATGACCTCAAGAACGTCAACCCGCAGGCGCGCATCTCGGTGAAGCTGGTTGCCGAGGTGGGGGTGGGCATCGTGGCGGCGGGCGTGGCGAAGGCGCACGCCGACGTCATCCTCATCAGCGGGCACGACGGTGGCACCGGTGCTTCCCCGCTCACAGCCATCAAGCACTCGGGCGTGCCTTGGGAGCTCGGGCTGGCCGAAACGCAGCAGGTGCTGGTCATGAACGACCTGCGCAGCCGCGTCCGTTTGCAGACCGACGGCAAGCTACAGACCGGCCGCGATGTGATCATCGCCGCGCTGCTGGGCGCCGAGGAATACGGCTTTTCCACCGCGCCGCTTGTCTCGCTGGGCTGCATCATGATGCGCAAGTGTCATCTGAACACCTGCCCGGTGGGCATCGCGACGCAGAACCCCGAGCTGCGGGCGAAATTTCAGGGCACGCCGGAACACGTCATCAACTACTTCTTCTTCGTCGCCGAGGAAGTGAGGGAATGGCTGGCGAAGCTTGGTTTCCGCACGATGGAGGAGGCGATCGGCCGCGTGGACCGGCTGGAGATGGCCGGCGCCGTCGATCACTGGAAAGCTCGCGGCCTCGATTTTTCTTCGATCCTTTACAGCCCGCCGGTTCCGGGACGCGTGGCGCGCCGCTGCACAACCCGCCAGGACCACGGCCTCGAGAAGGCGCTCGACCACAAACTGATCGAGCACGCACGCGAGGCGATCGAAAACGGCACCCCGATCGAGGGCCGGTTTCTGATCCGCAACGTTCACCGCACGGTGGGCGCCATGCTCAGCGGCGAAGTGGCCCGGCGCTACGGTTCGGCAGGGCTGCCCGACGACACGATCCGGTTCCACTTCACCGGCTCGGCGGGCCAGAGTTTCGGGGCGTTTCTTGCCAAAGGCGTGACGCTGACACTTGAGGGCGACGCCAACGACTACGCCGGCAAGGGGCTTTCAGGCGGCAGGCTTATCATCTACCCGCCGAAGAACTCGACCTTCCGCCCCGAGGAGAACATGCTCGTCGGAAACGTCGTCCTCTACGGGGCGACCAGCGGCGAGGCGTTCTTCAGCGGCATGGCGGGCGAGCGGTTTGCGGTGCGCAACTCCGGGGCGACCGCCGTGGTGGAGGCGGTAGGCGACCACGGCTGCGAGTACATGACCAAGGGCCTGGTGGTCGTGCTCGGCCCGACCGGCCGCAATTTCGCCGCGGGTATGACAGGCGGCATCGCTTACGTGCTCGACGAAACGGGCGAGTTCTCCTCGGTGCGCTGCAACCGCGCCGGCGTCGATCTCGATCCCTTGGAAGATCCGGCCGATACCGGGCTGCTGAAGAATCTCATCGCCCGCCACCTGGAGCTTACGGGCAGCCCGCGGGCCGAATGGATCCTCATGAATTGGGCGGAAATGCTTCCGAAGTTCGTGAAGGTATTCCCTCACGAGTACAAGCGAGTGCTGGGCATCCCGCGCGCGGCCGCCCCGGCATTGCCCGTAGCGCCGCCCGCAACGGAGACAAGGCAGGTGGTCCATGGGTAAACCTACCGGATTCCTGGAGTATAAGCGGGAGTTGCCGCGGCGCCGGTTCGTCGCCGAGCGCGTCAAAGACTACTTCGAAATCTACGAGGAGTTCCCCGAGGACAAGGTGCGGATACAGGGCGCGCGCTGTATGGATTGCGGCGTGCCCTTCTGCCACACCGGCTGCCCGCTGAACAACATCATTCCGGACTGGAATGACCTCGTCTATCGCGACCGGTGGAAGGACGCGATCCGCGTTCTGCACTCCACGAACAATTTCCCGGAGTTCACCGGGCGGGTCTGCCCCGCGCCGTGCGAAGCGGCCTGCGTGCTGGGGATCAACGAACCGCCGGTGACCATCAAGCAGATCGAAAAATCGATCATCGAGCACGCGTTTGCCGAGGGCTGGATCGTTGCGGAACCGCCGCGGACGCGCACCGGAAAGAAGGTCGCCGTGGTGGGTTCGGGCCCGGCGGGCCTGGCCGCAGCGCAGCAGCTTAACCGCGCGGGCCACAGCGTCACCGTGTTTGAGAAAGCGGACCGCATCGGCGGCCTGCTCCGGTACGGCATTCCCGATTTCAAAATGGAGAAGCGCGTTCTCGACCGCCGCCTCAGCCAGATGGAGGCCGAAGGCGTGATGTTCCGCCCCAACTCGCACGTGGGCGGCAACATTTCGGCGGCGCGGCTTCGCGCGGAATTCGACGCCGTTCTGCTGGCCGGCGGCGCCGAGAACCCGCGCGACCTCAAAGTGCCGGGCCGGGAACTGAAGGGCATCCACTTTGCGATGGAGTTTCTGCCGCAGCAGAACCGCCGCTTGGCCGGCGATCCCATCCCGCCGCGAGAGGAAATCCTGGCCACGGGCAAGCGCGTGGTGATCATCGGCGGCGGCGACACCGGCGCGGATTGCCTGGGCACCTGCCACCGGCAGAAGGCCGTTTCGGTTCACCAGTTCGAGATCATGCCGATGCCGCCCGAGCAGCGGGCGCCCCAGACGCCTTGGCCGCTCTGGCCGCTGCAACTGCGCGTGGAGAGCTCGCATGAGGAAGGCGGGATCCGCGAGTGGTCCGTGGCGACAACGAAGTTCACCGGGGACGCCCAGGGCAATGTGACGCAGCTTCACGGGGTTCGCGTCGGCCCGCCGCCGGCGTTCGAGCCGGTGCCGGGGACCGAGTTCGTTCTGGAAGTGGACCTGGTCCTGCTGGCCATGGGCTTCACAGGGCCTGCGAAGGGCGGAATGCTCGATGAGCTGGGAGTGCAACTGGATGCGCGCGGCAATGTCGCCACCGACGGGGCCTACATGACTTCGGTGCCGGGAGTGTTCGCTGCCGGAGACATGCGCAGAGGCCAGTCGCTGGTAGTCTGGGCGATCGCAGAAGGCCGCAAAGCGGCCCGCAGCATCGATGCGTACCTTATGGGCCAGAGTAGCCTGCCGTAATTTCGACCGCAGTCCATCGCCGGCTCCCGCGTTAAATCACGCGAGTTCGACAGAGCAGGGGCTACAATGGGGGCATGTGGTTGCCGGCCGCGGCTGCCCTATGGCTGCTGCTCCAAAGCCAGGACTTTGCGGCGGAAGGGCTCAAGGCCCTCGAGGAGCAGAAGTACGAACTGGCGGTCCAGCACCTGGAGAAGGCCGCCCAGGCCGATCCGGACGACTACTCCATCCAGTTCAACCTGGCCCTCGCGTACACTCTCACGGGGAAAGACGAGCCGGCCGTTGCCGGCTACAAAAAGGTTCTGGCGCTCAAGCCCGGGCTTTGCGAAGCCCAGTTGAACCTGGGGATGGTGCTGCTTCGTATGAAGCAGCCCGCCGAGGCCATCCCGCACCTGGAAGCCGCTGCCGATGCCCGTCCGAAGGAAATCAGGCCGCGGCTGTACCTGGCCGACGCGCTGTTCGACACCGGCGACTTTGCGCGGGCGGCGCAGGCGTACGCGGCGGCCGTCGAACTTGACCCGAAGTCCGCCGCGGCCGTGGTGGGACTGGCGCGGTCGAGCGCCCACAACAATCAGCTTAAGGAGGCGGAGGCGCACTTCCGCAGGGCCGCGGAACTCGATCCCGCGCTGAAGGATGCACTGCTGGAACTGGGGCCGTTGTACGAGAAAAACGGGCAGACGGCCGAGGCCATCGCGGTGTATCGCGAGTTTCCAGAAAACATTGCTGCGCGGGAGCGGCTGGGGCACCTTTTGATCGAGACGGGCAAGGCGGCCGAAGCGATTCCGCACCTGGAGTGGGCGGTGCAGAAAGCCCCCACCTCCGCCAACCGGCTGGCCCTGGCCCAGGCCTATCGCGACACGGGGCAACCCGATAAGGAGCTGCCCCTTCTCAAGCAGGCCGTTGACGCGGAACCGGACAACCTGGACCTGAGGCTGGCCTACGGCCGCGAGCTGCGCGACCAGCGGAAGTTTGCGGAAGCCGCCCGCGAATTCTACCGCGTGGTCCAGGGGCGGCCCGATTCAGTAGAAGGGTGGAATGAGCTCTCGGCCATGCTCATTTCCCTTGAAGACTACCCCCAGGCCCTGGCGGCGCTGGACCGCGTTCGCGCGCTGGGGGCCGAGCGGCCCGTTCACCATTTCCTGCGCGCCATCATGCTCGATAAGATGCGCGATTTGAAGGGCGCCCTGGCCAGCTACCAGAAATTTCTCGCGACGGACAACGGGCAGAACCCGAACGAGGAATTCAAAGCGCGCCAGAGAGTGCGTATTATCGAAAGGGAGCTTAGGAAATGATCGCTTGGATCTGGCTCACAACCGCGGTTTGCAGTTGCGCTCTGGCCATTCCACTGCGAGCGGACCTTGCGTCCATCAAGACCGAACGCAATCTTGAAAAGCGCGCCGAAAAAGCCCTCAAAAACGCACAGGATGCTTTCAAGAACGCCCGCGACGCTTACCTGGAGAAGGGAGACCTGGCCCAGACCCTCGCATTCCTGGATGAAATCATGGAATCGGTCCAGTTGGCTTACGACTCCCTCATGGAAACCGGGAAGAACCCGAGCAGGAGCCCCAAGCATTTCAAACGGGCCGAGATCAGGACGCGCGAGTTGCTGAAAAAACTCGCCGACTTCCGCGAACAAATGAGCGCGCTCGACCGCGACGGCATCGACAGGATCAGCAAGTCCATTCAGAAGATCCATGACGACCTGCTGGCGGGCATCATGAGCGGCAAAAAGGATTAGTATGCTTCGACTCTTAACGGCTTTCCTCATGGTCGCTTCGCTGCCGGCGCTCGCGCAGCGCGATTTTCTCACCGCCGATGAAATCGAACGGGTACGCCTGGTTCAGGAGCCGAACGAGCGCCTCAAGCTGTACGCCCATTTCGCCCGGCAGAGGCTTGACCAGGTCCAGTCGCTCCTCAAGGAGGACCGGCCGGGCCGCGCCGGAATGGTGCACGATCTTTTTGAGCAATACACCGAGATTATCGACGCCATCGACGAGGTTGCCGACGACGCCTTGCGAAAGAGTGTCGACATCAGCGCCGGCATGAAGGCGGTCGGCGAGGCGGAAAAGCAGATGCTGTCCGTGCTCGAAAAGATCAACGAGAGCCAGCCGAAGGACCTCAGCCGCTACGAGTTCGCCCTATCCACGGCCATAGACACCACTCGCGACAGCCTGGAGGCCGCCGCCGAGGATCTTGAAAAGCGCACCAAGGAGGTTTTGGCGCGGGAAGCCCGCGAGGAGAAAGAGCTGGAATCGTTGATGCAGCCGAAGGACCTGGAGGAGAAAAAGGCCAGAGAAGCCAAAGAAGCCGAGGCCAAGAAGCGCAAGCCCACCCTGCTGCGCAAAGGCGAGACGGTCAAGAAGAAGTAAGGCGCGCCGGCGCGGGACTTGCGGCAGCGGCTCAGATCTTCCTGTGCTCCTTCAGGATGCAGCGGTCCATCACCACGATAAGCCCGGCCTGCCGCGCTTTTTCCGCCGCCGCTTCGTGAACAACTCCCTCCTGCAGCCAAATCGCTTTGGCGCGAATGCGAATCGCCGCGTCCACAATCTCCGGGACAAATTCCGAGCGCCGGAAAACATTCACGATGTCGACCGGCTCGGCGATCGAATCCAGATCCGGGTACGCCCGCTCGTTTAACACTTCGGTCTCGTTCGGGTTCACCGGGATGATGCGGTAGCCCGCTTGCTGCATGTACTCTGAAACGCCGTAGCTGGGGCGCGAGCGTTTGCTCGACAGACCCACCACGGCGATCGTTCGCGCTCGATGCAGGAGCTCAGGAATGTTCGTCATCTTTCGCTTCTTCTAATTTCAGTATCCTCCGAAAGCGCCCGATTTCAGCGGCCGTTAGGGGGCGGCAGCGGCCGGGCTGTAAGGCGCCTAACTCCAGGAATCCGATTTTAACGCGCTTGATTTTTTCCACCAGCCTGCCGAAGTGTTTGAACATCTCCCGGATCTGATGATGCCGGCCCTCGGTAAGCCTCACCTCATACCAGGGATTCTGGGCGGGCTTGACGAGGCGGAGCCCGGCCGGGGCTGTCCTTCTGCCGTGGAGCGGAACGCCGGCGCGGAACTGCTCTTCCTGCTCGGGCGTGAGCGCGCCGTTGACCTTTACGAGGTATGTCTTGGGGAGGTGCATGGCCGCCGAGGTGACGCGGTTTGCGAACTCGCCGTCGTTGGTGAGCAGCAGCAACCCCTCGCTCGCGTAGTCCAGACGGCCCACGGGGAACACGCGCTCCTTGACGCCCTTTATGTAATCGAGTACGGTCGGCCGCCCCTGCGGATCGGAAGCGGTGGTGACCACGCCCTTCGGCTTGTTGAACGCAAGATAGACCATTCGCTCGGGCAGGCGGATCAGCTTCCCATCCACCTTGATGTGATCCCGCTCGGGGTCCGCCTTCGTGCCGAGTTCGGTGACGATTTGCCCGTTGACGGTGACCCTTCCTTCGACGATGTACTCCTCGGCCTTCCGCCGGCTGGCTATGCCGGCGCGGGCAAGAATCTTCTGGAGCCGCTCCTCAGGCATCCGGGTTCACCGCCGGTTCGGGGGTTTCTTCGGGTTCGGTCTGCGGGGTTTCGGGCTGCGGTGCAGCCTGCGCGGTCTCGGGCTCCGGCGCAGTCTGCGCGGTTTCGGGCTCCGGCGCAGCCTGGGCGGTTTCGGGTTCCGGTTCAGCCTGCGCGGTTTCGGGCTGCGGTGCAGCCTGCGCGGTTTCGGGCTCGTCAACCGCGAGCCGCCGGAGCTCTTCGAACTCCTTCAAGGTAGGAAGTTCGGAAAGATCCTTCAGGCCGAACTGGACCAGAAATTCCTTGGTTGTTTTGTACAGAATCGGCCGGCCGACGACGTTCTTGCGCCCGCTGGTCTGAATGAGCTTGTGGTCCAGCAGGGTTTTCAGCACGCCCGTGCCCTGGACGCCGCGGATTTCCATGATCTCGGGGGCGGTGATGGGCTGCTTGTAGGCGATCACGGCCAGAGTTTCCAAAGCGGCCAGCGACAGCTTGAGCGGCGGCTTGAGGCTCTTGACAAAGGCGCGGATGGTCTCGTGGTGCTCGGGTTTCGTAGTCATCTTGAACCCCCCGGCCACCTCGCGGACTGTGATGCCGTGGGCGGAGCCCGCATACTCGGCTATGAGTTCGTTCAATACACGCCTGATGTCCCCTTCGGGCCGTTGAATCGCGGCGGCGATCTGCGCGGCCGAGACCGGCTCGTCGGCCACATAGACTATGGCTTCGACCACGGCCTTGAGCTCCGTATCGTCCTCCGCGGCGGGGGCCTTAGCTTCAAAGAGCCCGGGAAGCTTTTCGGCCTCGGCCGGTTCCGCCTTGGAGGCCTCTTCGGTGCCGGCGGCGGCTTCGGCCTGGGCCGCCTGGGCTTTGTCCGACTGGGCCTGGTCCGCTTGGGGCTGGTCCGCTTGGGGTAGGTCCGTCTCGGCAAGCTCCACGGCCGGCTGCTCGGATTGAGACCGGCTCTCTTCCCCGGCGGATTCCGGCGCCGTCAATTCCGTGGTCCCGGCGGACACGTTCTCTGGCTTGTTTCCTGCTTCTTCCATTCGTCTCCTGGCGTTAGCTTTGCGTTAGCTTTTATTTTGCCGCAGCCGGCGGCTAGCGCGGATCAGGGTGTACTAGCTGTAACCCTCGTTGATAGCGGCGATCGTTTCGTCGGTGAAGACCTCGTCGAACCGTTTGTGCGCCCTGAGGGTGATTTCCCCGAACGCATCTTTTTGAACCAGGACGAGCGCCTGAAGTTTCACCATCTCCAGGATGGCCAGAAACAGGCAAATCATCGCGCGCCGGCTGCGCTGCTGCTCGAAAAGCTGGACGACCGACACCCGCTCGCTCCGCGGTTTTTTCTGAAACAGCGACTTCAGGTAGCGGATCATGTCCGGCACGGTGACGTCCTCGTGATTCAATTGATAGATCGGCCGGTTCTTCGCCCTTTCCAGCACCTGTTCGAACGTCTTTACGAGATCGATGAGCGTCACCGCCAGTTCCGGCCCCCCTTCGTCGGGAAGGAAGTTCTGAATCTGGGGGTTCGACCAGACGTTTTCCTCGATCAGCCGCTTCTGCTGGAGCATTTCGGCGGCGTTCTTGAACCGTTCGTGCTCGAGCAGCCTTTCCACCAGCTCGCGCCGCGGGTCTTCCTGCGGTGAAATCTTTTCGAGCTCCGGATCCTTCGGAAGCAGCATCCGCGACTTGATGTGAATCAGGGTGGCGGCCATGAAAATGAACTCAGAGCCGAGTTCCATGTCCAGGGCGGCCGCGCGGTCGAGGTACTCCAGGTACTGGGCCGTGATCTTCGCGATGGGAATATCCCAGATGTCGATCTTCTGCTTGCGAATCAGGTCAAGCAGCAGATCGAGGGGGCCCTCGTATTGCTCCAGACGGACGTTTAGCGGCGAATCGGACACAACTTTCTCACGATAGCATGACTGCCGCGGGGTTCCGGGCCTTTAGAACGGGGACGGCTTGGGCTTCGGGACGCCTTCGCCGCGGAAGATGAGGGTGACGTCTACGATCCTGGCGGCCTCGTCAACCTTCACAACGGCCTTGGTCTCGCCGAGGTTGTCCAGCACGCCGTCTTCCTTCACGCGGCTGAGGAAGTAATCGGGATAATCGGCGTTGAACGGGTCGCCGGGCTTGATGCCCCACATCTTGCGGATTGCCGGCTCGGTGATGACGTCCAGCCCCTGAATCTCGAGCCGGCCGAAGACATAGCGGGGCCCTTCGGTCACGTGGACTGCCAGGTCCACTGTTTTGGCCTCGTCGTCGATGCGCCGCTCCTGGGTGGATTTCA
Source organism: Rhodospirillales bacterium (assembly GCA_050261015.1). Classification (GTDB taxonomy): domain Bacteria; phylum Acidobacteriota; class Terriglobia; order Bryobacterales; family Bryobacteraceae; genus Fen-330. Next base: position 41,756 of record JBLNCW010000033.1, read on the forward strand.
CCCCCATGAAGCCCTCCCGCCGGACGCGCTTCTCGATTTGCTCCACAGCCGCCTGCAACTGCTTGATGTTAAAGACATCGCCCTTTTTGAGGTTCGCCGCCTTGAGCACTTCCTCCCGGCTAATGCGTGTCCCGTCCACCGTGAACTCGCCGAGCGAGTAACTCGGGCCCTCGACCACTTTAACGGTGAGCGCCACGCCCTTTACTGCCGGGTCATTTTCCTGCTGAATCTCGGGGAAGGAGACGCGAACGCGCCCCCGGGCCTCGTACAGCGGGCGGACATTGGCGTCCAGCAATTTTTGGAACTGCTTTTCGGAGTAGGGAACGCCGATCGCGACGGCGTTGATCGCGTTTTCGAGCGCGCTGGAGGGCAGCACCTCATTGCCGGTGAAGCGGACGCGCGAGATCGCGGGCAGCGGCCTTGCGGAGCGAAACACCACCGCCAACTGGCCGGCGTCGTCCGGCGCCAGCTTGCCCACAACCTTATCCTTGCCTGCCAAATGGTCTTCGATGACCCGGGCATAGCGGTTGATGGTCGCCTCGGTGGCGGGGATTCGGGGGCCGAAGAACGGGTCGGACTGCCTGAGCACCTTCATCAGTTCCTCGGCTGAGGCCGGAAGATCCTCAAACCGTACGGGGAAGAAGGGGCCGGCCTCGGAGAGTTCGAAAGAGACGGCGTAGCCTTTTCCGCCGGCAGCGGGCCCGAACCTGACGGCGACCTCCTCGAACACCCCCGTGTCCAGCAGGCGTTTCTGCGCGGCCTGGATGTCCGGGGGGCGGACCATCTGGCCTTCCCGGATTCCCGCTGCCGCCAGGATCTGCTCGCGGGAGTACTCACGATTGCCCGCAATCGTGATGCTCTCGACAGGCCATGCCGTCTGAACGGCGGGCTTGGGGGCGCGGGCCGCGGGCTTTTGAGCCTGCGCGGGAGGCGCTAACAGGAGGGCGGCGGCGAGCAAGAGCATACAGGTATGACGCCGGAACTACCGGACCTCGTTTCGTAAGGCGGAGTCAGCCGCCGTATCGTAAATCACGAAAGTTGAGGCGACGTCCGTCCTCGAGCCGTCCGGCGCGAACGTAGCGCCCATCAGCGGACCCGGGTTGATGGCCAGGGTGCGTCCGATGCGGCTCACATCGTAGACATGGTTGTGTCCGAAGCACACCACATCGAACTCGCCGGAACGCGCTATTTCCCGCCCGACGTTGTCGAAGTGGTGCACAGCGAACCGCTTGCCGTCAAACTCTCCCTGGAAGAACTCCCCGTGCACCCGCACGTGCGCGTAGTTGCGCGCGTTGAGCGCGATCCGGAACCGGTCGCCGTCGTTGTTTCCGAAAACGATGTGGATGGGGTTGGAGAACGCCCGCGCCATCTGGTGCACGATAAACGGCGAGCAGAGATCGCCGCAGCAGATGAGCGCGCCGGCGTCCGCGGCCGAGTCGAGCGCGCCCGCGAGTTTCCAGACGTTGTCGTGTATGTCGGAGAGAATCGCAATCCGCATACTTCCAGCTTATGGCCCGGCGAATCGCAAGCCAACCGGGCCGCCGCTGCGGGCGCCGGATTCCCCGAGCTAGCGTTTCCGCACAGCGATCCCCAATTCCCGCAGTTGCCGCTCGGGCACCGGGGAGGGAGCGCCGCACATCAGGTCCGTGCCTTTCGCCGTCTTTGGGAACGGAATCACGTCCCGGATCGAGTTTTCGCCCGCCAGGAGCATCACTAGCCGGTCGAGCCCCAGGGCGATGCCGCCGTGCGGAGGCGCGCCGTATTCCAGAGCTTCCAGCAGGTGGCCGAAGCGCACGCGGGCGTCCTCGTCGCTCAATCCGAGCGCCTCGAAAACTTTGGCCTGCACGTCGCGCCGGTGAATGCGGATCGAGCCCGAGCCTAGCTCCACGCCATTGAGCACAAGGTCGTAGGACTTGGCGCGGCATGCTTCCGGGTCAACGCCGAGCTTGTCCAGGTCTTCATCGTGCACCGAGGTGAAGGGATGGTGAGCGGCGTCCCAGCGCTTCTCGTCCTCGTTCCACTCGAACATGGGGAAATCCATGACCCAGGCAAAGCGGAAGTCGCCGGGGTCGAGGAGCTTGTGCTTGTCGTTGTACTTCTGTCCGGCCTGCAACCGCAGTTGGCCGCACGCCTGCAGCACGGCGTGCTCGGGACGGTGCGCCGGCGCCGCTCCGGGCCAGCCTGCCAGCAGCAGAAGATCCTCGGGACAGGCCCCGGTGCGCGCCCGCACTTCGGCCATCGGTCCGGGATAGTCGCGGTCCAGGCGCTTCACGTCGTCGTAAACGCGCAGCCCGCGCTCCGCCCCGAAGGCCTTCCATTCGTCGCGCTCCTTGCGGCTGATGCCGCCGGCTTTGGGGATAACGACTGCCACGAGGGGCAGTCCCTCCCCGGTCAGCATCGCGCCGGGAAACAAGTCCTCGACCGTGTAGAACGGAGGCAGCCTCAGATCCGGTTTGTCGCTGCCGTAACTGCGCATCGCCTGTTCGTACGTCAGCCGCGGAAATGGAAGCTGGAGCTCGTGTCCCGCCGCGCGGCAGATCGCCTGCACCAGAGGTTCGATTACCTCCATGATGTCCTCCTGCCGCACGAAGGACATCTCGAGGTCGATTTGCGTGAACTCCGGCTGGCGGTCGGCGCGCAGGTCTTCGTCGCGGAAGCAGCGCACGATCTGGAAGTACTTTTCAAACCCGCTCACCATCAGCAGTTGCTTGAAGATTTGCGGCGACTGCGGCAAAGCGTAAAAGTACCCCGGCTGAATGCGGCTGGGCACCAGGAAGTCGCGCGCGCCCTCGGGCGTCGAGCTGGTCATGTAGGGCGTTTCGATTTCCAGAAACCCCTGCGAGGAGAGGAACTCCCGCGCCGCGAAGGAGGCCTTCGCGCGCAGCATAATATTCCGCTGCATGTGCGGCCGGCGGAGATCGACGTAGCGGTACTTCAGCCGGACGTCTTCGGAGACATCCACCGTGTCCTCCATCGGGAACGGCGGCGTGCGCGAATCGTTCAGAATCCAGATCCTGTCCGCGACCAGCTCCACCTCGCCGGTCTCGAGATTCGGATTCACGGTCTCGGGCGTGCGCAGCATCACCTGGCCTTCCACCGCGATCACGTATTCCGAACGCAGAAGTTCCGCCTTCTGGTGGACAGACTTCTCCGCATCCTCGCGAAACACCACCTGCGTCACGCCGTCGCGGTCGCGCAGGTGCACGAAGATCACCCCGCCGAGGTCGCGCCGCCGGTGGACCCACCCCATCAGCAGCGCGCGCGAGCCCGCATGGGATGCGCGCAGTTCGCCGCAGGTATGCGTGCGGCGCAGGTCGCCCAAGAAATCGAGAGGCACACAATTTTCAGCCACGGACCAACCTCAACAACTCTTCCATTCCAACGCTTTCCTGTTCTCCGGTCGCCATGTTCTTCAAAGTATACTTCCCGGATGCAATCTCGTCCTCGCCTACGATCAGCGCGAAGCGGGCCGCCATCTTATTCGCCAGTTCCATCACGCGCTTGAGCCGGCCCTCGGGGGCGATTTCGACCGCTAAACCGGTCCGCCGCAGGTCACGCGCCACAATCGCGCATTCCCGCAGCGCGCGCTCGCCCAGCGGAGCGATGAAGACGTCCAGTGCCGGCGTGAATTCCGCTCCCCGGCTCTCCTCCAGGCTCATCACGAGCCGGTCTTCGCCGATCGAGAAGCCGATGCCCGGCGAATGGATCTTGGACCCCAGCGCTTCGGCCAGCCCATCGTACCGCCCGCCGCCCAGTACGGAGTTCTGCGCGCCGAGCGCGCCGTGCACTACCTCGAAGGTCGTGCGCGTGTAGTAGTCCAGCCCGCGAACAAGCCGCGGCCGGATTTCGAACTCGATGCCCCGGTCCGTCAGAGACTGCCGCACGGCATCGAAGTGTGCGCGGCACTCCTCGCAGAGGTAATCGAGGATCGACGGCAGCGCGTCGATGATGGGCTGATCCTCCGGGACCTTGCAGTCAAGCACGCGCAGCGGATTGGTTTCCGCGCGGCGGCGGCAATCGGCGCACAACGAAGGCGCCACCTTGGCCAGCTCCTCACGGAGCTTGGCGGAAAATGCCCGGCGGCACTCCGGGCAGCCCACCGAGTTGAGCAGCAGCTTGAATCCTTCGAGGCGGATGGCGCGGAACAGCTCCACCACCATCTCGATCACCTCGGCGTCGATGAACGGCGACTCGGACCCGATCGCCTCCGCGCCGATCTGAAAGAACTGCCGGTAGCGTCCCTTCTGCGGCCGTTCGCGGCGGAACATCGGGCCCATGTAATAGAGCTTTTGAACGCCGGGCCGCTGGTCGAGCCGGTGCTCGATGTATGCGCGGATGACCGACGCAGTCGCTTCGGGACGCAGCGTCAGCGAGCTGCCGTCGCGGTCCTCGAAGGTATACATCTCCTTGGTGACGATGTCGGTTTCCTCGCCCACCCCGCGCGCGAACAACTGTGTCTCTTCGAGAACCGGCGTGCGGATCTCCTGGTAATTGTACGAGCGGAACACCCGCCGGGCGGCATCCTCGATGTAGTTCCACACCGCGGTCGCCGGGGGCAGCAGGTCCCGCATTCCTTTAACAGCGCGAATCAAATTACTTCATCCTTGTAGACTTGGCGGTATCGAACGTAGTTGGCGGAGCCTTCGCGGATGCGTTCGAGTTCGGCTTCGGTCACCTGGCGGCGCACCTTGCCGGGAATCCCCATCACCATGCTGCGCGGCGGCACCTGCATTCCTTCGGGGATCAGCGCGCCCGCGGCGATGATCGACCCCGTGCCCACGCGCGCGCCGTTCAGGACGATGGCGCCGATGCCGATCAGGCACTCATCCTCGATCACGCAGCCGTGGAGCGTGACCGAGTGCCCCACCGTCACTCGGTTGCCGATGACCAGCGGCCACAAATCGTGTTCGACATGAAGCACGGAGTTATCCTGCACGCTGGTGTCATCGCCGATGCGGATGTAGTGTACGTCACCGCGCACGGTGACGTTGGGCCAGATGCTCGAGCGCTCTCCGACCGTCACGTCGCCGATGACCTGGGCGCTGGGATCAACGTAGGCGGAAACGGCGATTCGGGGCAGAATGCCGCGATAGGCGCGAATCATGGATGTCGATTGAAATCACTATGCTAGCACAGTGGGAGACAAGCCCTCCGGCTCCTCACACGTTACAATTCCAGTATGCCGTTGATTCTTCTTCTTCTTCTTGGGTTGGCTGCCCCCATTTGCGCACAGAAGCCGTTCGACGTGGACGCGCTTCTCAGGCTTTCGCGCGTCTCGGACCCGCAAGTCTCCCCCGACGGCCGTACTGTCGCGTTTACCGTCCAGACGGTGGATGTCTTTGCGAACAAGAAGTCCTCAAACATCTACGTTATCCCGGTGAGCGGCGGCGCTCCGGTGCGTATTACCCATGCCGGCGACAGCAATGAGCGCCCGCGCTGGTCGCCCGACTCGCGCCGGATCGCCTTCATCTCGGACCGCAGCGGCACCCCGCAGGTCTGGATCATGGATGCGGACGGCTCGAATCCCCGCCAGGTGACTAACCTGGCCACCGGAGCGGGCGGCGTACTCTATTCCCCCGACGGCGCGAACCTCGTTTTTACCAGCGAGGTGTACCCCCAGTGCGGGGCCGACAACGCCTGCAACGCGCAGCGCCTAGAACAGGAAAAGAACTCCAAGGTCAAGGCCCGCATCTACACCACCCTGCTCTACCGCCACTGGACGCAGTGGCAGGGCGCCCGGCGCAGCCACCTGCTCGTCGTGCCCGCGGCGGGCGGGGAAGTAAAGGACCTCACGCCGGGCGACCGCGACGTTCCCCCGTTCTCGCTCGGCGGGCCCGACGATTACGCCATCTCGCCCGACGGGACGGAAGTCGCCTATGTCGCCATATCCGATGAGGTTCCGGCCGTCAGCACGAACTCGGATATCTACGTGGTCCCGATTACGGGCGGCGAGCCGAACAAAATTACCCAGAACCCCGCCGCCGACAACTCCCCGGCCTACTCTCCGGACGGCAAGTATCTGGCGTGGCGCACGCAAAACCGGCCCGGATACGAGAGCGACCGCTGGCGGCTCGTGGTGCTGGAACGTGCGAGCGGAAAGCTGACCTCGCTCACCGAAAGCACCGACCGCTGGGTCACCGGGTTCACCTGGGCGCCCGATTCCACCCGCATATTCTTTACGCTCCAAGACCGCGGCAGGCAAGGCGTCCAGATGGTCCCTGTCTCCGGCGGCGGCGCTCTCACGATCGTCTCGGGCAGCCGGACCATCGATGACATCCGCCTCACGCCCGACGGCAAGACGCTCGTCTACACCCAGCAGACCGGCTCGCGGCCGAGCGAGATTTTCGCCGCGCCGAGCGGGGGCGCCGAGCGCCAGCTCACGCATTTTAACGACGCCCTGCTGAGCGAATACGATCTTCCCAGGTTCGAAGAGTTCACGGTGGAGGCCCCGGACCAGGCGCGCGTCTCGAGCTTCCTGCTCAAGCCGCCCGGCTTCCGCGCCGGCAGGCGGTATCCGGTGCTTTTCCTGATCCACGGCGGCCCGCAGAGCGCCTGGGGCGAGAGCTGGAGTTACCGCTGGAACGCCCAGGTGTTCGCCGGCGCCGGTTTCGTTGTCGTCATGCCAAATCCGCGGGGGTCAACCGGATACGGCCAGAAATTCACCGACGAGATCAACTCGGACTGGGGCGGCAAGCCTTTCGATGACATTATGGCCGTGGTCGATTACGTCGCGAAGCAGCCGTGGGCGGACTCCGAGAAGATGGCGGCCGCAGGGGGCTCCTACGGCGGCTACATGGTGAACTGGCTTCTGGGCCACACGCAGCGGTTCAAGGCGCTCGTTTCCCACGCCGGGGTGTACGATTTGCCGAGCAAGTTCGGGGAGACCGAAGAGTTGTGGTTCCCGCTCTGGGAGTTCCGCGGCGCGCCCTGGGAGAATCCGGAGGTGTACGCGAAGTTTTCTCCGAGCGCGTACGTGAAAGACTTCCGCACCCCGACGCTGGTCATCCACGGCGAGCAGGATTTCCGTGTGCCCTTCGGCCAGGGGCTGCAACTGTTCACCGCGCTGCAACTACGGAAGGTGCCTTCGAAGCTGCTCCTGTTCCCCGATGAGGGCCACTGGATCCTGAAACCCCAGAACAGCGTTCTCTGGTACAAGACCGTTCTCGACTGGATCACGGAGTGGGTGAACAAGCCACGCGCTCCCGCCCCGGAGGCCGAACCGACCGCACAGCCGTAACGAGAGCGCGGGCCCTGCGGCGGTTGCCGCTCTGCGCTACAGTGCGCTAAAAGGGGTAGTCAAAGATGGAGATCGTGGCGCATGGCTTGTGGACGGCTGCGGCCGCGGTGACAGCCAAGAGATCGGCAGGAATCCGGCTGCGCACCGGCTGGGCGGTCTGGTGGGGCACGTTTCCCGATGTGCTGGCGTTCGGGCCGATGATCGCCGCGGGGCTCGTTCTCCGGCTCGTAGAGGGCGCGGGCGCGGCGCAAAGCGGCCACTTGGCGCCACGCGTCCGCCTGGGGCTGCCGCTCTATCCCACGGGCCACAGCCTGCTCGTTTTCCTGCTGGTGTTCGGCGTGACCTGCATTCTGGCGCGGCGCGTCGTGTTCGAGATGCTGGGCTGGCTGCTGCACATCCTGATCGACATCCCGACCCACAGCTACAGCTACTACGCCACCCGGTTCCTGTGGCCGGTTTCCGACTTCCGCATCGACGGCATCCCGTGGTGGACGCCCTGGCTTTGGGTCTCGACATATGTAGCCCTGCTTGTGGTGTATGTTCTCCTGTGGAGGAAAGGCTGGCTGTCGAAAGCCCGGGTGCTGGAAGATAAGCCCGAGTCCGCGCCCGTAGGCCGCGAGTAGCAAGGCTCCCATCCAGGCTTTGATAGAGCTGCCGAGGTGCGTTGCGGGCCAGCTCTGTTTCCGGTATGCTGATCTGATTCGCCGTCCCGGGCTGGTGTCGGGTGCGGCCGTGGGTCTCATCCGATGGAAAAGTCTCACCAATTCAATGGGATGCACTTGCCGACGCCGAGCGGCGACAGGTCAGCGTCCGCTGACCAGTATCGCATCCTGTTTGCCGGAAATCCCCAGCCCATGTGGGTTTACGACACCCAAACGCTGGCATTTCTGGAAGTTAATGAGGCCGCCATACGGGACTACGGCTACTCCCGCGAGCAGTTCCTTTCGATGACGGTCACGCAGATACGTCCCGAGGAGGAGGTCCCCAGGTTCCTGGAGTGGCTTGAAACGGCGGCCGGGGTCACTCGAGTACGCCAGGGGCGGCATCGCAAGAGCGACGGCACGATCATCGAGGTCGAGGTCCATTCCAACCCGATCGTGTATGAGGGCAGGCCGGCGCGCCTTGTCATGGCGATCGACGTCACCGAGGCAAGGCGGGCGCAGCGGGAGATCACCGCGCTGAATCAACGGCTGCGGGACCGCGTGGCCGAACTGGAGACTCTGCTGAACCTGATCCCGGTGGGCATCGCCATCGCCGACGACCGGGAATGCAGCCGCGTGCGCATGAACTCGGCGCTGGCGCGGTTGCTGGAGATCCCGGCTGGAGAGAAGGCTTCAATAACCGCTCCGCTGGAAGGAAAGCTGCCCTGCAAGTTTTTCCGCAGAGGCCGCGAGCTTCCGCCGGACGAGTGGCCCATGCGGAAGGCGGCTTCGGAAGGCATCGGAAGCGACAATGTCGAGGTCGATACGGTGTTCCCGGACGGGCGCCGCATCTGTTTTCTGACTTCGACGGCGCCGCTGTTCGACGCCGCCGGGGAGCCGCGAGGCAGCATCTCTTCCTTTCTCGACATCACCCAGCGCCAGGAGGCCGAGGACCGGCAGCGCGAGGCGAACCAGACTCTGCGCGCGCTGATCGAAGCGTTGCCCCTGGCGATCATCGCAATGGACTTCGAGGGGCGAGTGAAAAGCTGGAACTGCGCCGCCCAGCGGATGTTTGGCTGGACCGAGCAGGAGGTCCTCGGCCAGGTGTTCCCCGCCGTGCCCGAGAACGACCAGGAGTTCTTCCGCGCGAATCTGAACCGGGCTCGCCGGGGCGAAACCCTTTCGGGAATCGAAAGGCAGCGCCGCCGCAAGGATGGCAGCCTCATCGATGTGGCGCTCTGGAACACCGTGCAGCGCGATGCCTCGGGCAATCCCGCCGGCGTGATCTCGGTGATTGCCGACATCACCGAGCGCAGGCATCTGGAAGAGCAGCTCCGGCATTCGCAGAAAATGGAGGCTGTGGGGCGCCTTGCGGGCGGCGTGGCGCACGACTTCAACAATCTGCTCACGGTGGTGACCGGCTTCAGCCAGCTTCTGCTTGACGGCATGCAGGAAGACGACCCGCGCCGCCCGCCGCTCGAAGAGATTCTGAAGGCCGGAAACCGCGCCGCCGGCCTGACCAACCAGTTGCTGGCCTTCAGCCGGAAGCAGATGATCCGGCCGGCCGTAATCGATTTGAACCGCGTCGTCACCGATACCGAAAGCATGCTGCGGCGGCTTATCGGCGAGGACATCGAACTGAAGCTGGTGCTCGAGCCCGAACTGCGCAGCGTGCGGGCGGACCCGGGGCAGATCCAGCAGGTCCTCGTCAACCTTGCCATCAACGCGCGCGATGCCATGCCGCAGGGCGGCGTTCTCACGGTCAAGACGTCGAACGAGACTCTTCGGGAAAATGACTTGACCGACCATCCGGAGCTGCGGCCCGGCCCGTACGCTCTGCTGACCGTTGCGGACACCGGCGAAGGCATGGACGAGACAACGCGGGCCCGCCTTTTCGAGCCGTTTTTTACGACCAAAGGCCTGGGCAGGGGCACCGGCCTGGGGCTGAGCACAGTTTACGGAATCATCAAGCAGAGCGGGGGCGACATTGCGATCTGGAGCGAACCGGGCCGCGGCGCCATTTTCCGCATCTACTTGCCCGGACTGGAGTCGGCAACGGATCCGCCCAGCGAAGCCGAACAGTCCTCCAATCAGGTCGAAGGATCGGAAACCGTGCTGCTGGCCGAGGACGAGCCGGGCGTGCGCAACATGGTCCGGCAGGTTCTCAAGACCCACGGCTACAGCGTGCACGTGGCCAGCGACGGACGCGATGCGTTGCAACTCTACACGAAGCTCTCCCGCAAAGTCGACCTGCTGCTCACCGACGTGGTGATGCCCCAAATGAACGGCCACGAACTCGCGCGGGAGCTCACCGCGATTCAGCCCGACCTCAAGGTGGTCTATATGTCGGGCTATGCCGAGCACGTGCTGATGCAATATGGAGTGAGCCAGGAGGGCGCGGCCTTTCTCAAGAAGCCGTTCACACCCCAGGAGTTGCGGCTCAAGGTCCGGGAAGCGCTGGGAACCTATCCGCAACAGCGGTGAGATTCTCAAAAACAACCTCAGCGGGCCGATGAGCCCACTGTGAGCACGTTCCTGGAGAACGCGCGGCAGATCTTCGACACGGCCCAGTCCGCCATGCGCGCCGGGCAGACGCCTTCGGACCTGACGATCCTGATCAAAGAAGGGGGCGGCATTGAAATGCTGGCAGGATCCGACTGGCCGCTCGACAGGTTGCTGGCGGACCGAGGAGCCCGCATCGCTTACCGCGTGCGCGCGGACGGGCGCGGGGGAGGGATATGCCTGGAAGGCCGCTCAATCTCCGAGTACTGCCGCCTGGAAACCGCGGACCGTGCCCGCGAGGCGCTCTGGGGGCCGCGCCCTACGACAGCCCGGCGTCCCGAAGAAACTTTGCCGATTCTTCCGGAGGAGTAGGGTTGATGTAAAAGCCCGTGCCCCATTCGAATCCCGCCACTTTCGTGAGCTTCGGAATCAGCTCGATGTGCCAGTGATAGTAGAGCAGCTCGGGGTCTTGCAGCGGCGCGGTGTGGATGATGGCGTTGTAGGCCGGACGTTCGAGCACGGCGTCGATCTCCCGGAGCACCGTCGGCACCACCCACCCCAGGTTGCGGAACGTGGGCACGTCGGAATGCTCGAAATGGGAGAAGTGCCGGCGCGGCAGAATCCAGATCTCGAACGGAAACCGGGCGGCATACGGGCAGATGACCAGAAACTGATCGGTTTCGAGAACGACGCGCGTGCCGGTATTGATTTCCTGCCGCATGATGTCGCAGAAAATGCACCGCTCCTTCATTTCGTAGTAGCGGCGGGACCCTTCGAGTTCCTCCTGGACGCGGCGCGGCACCACGGGCAGCGCGATCAGTTGCGAATGCGTGTGCTCGAGCGTGGCTCCCGCGGCTTCGCCGTGGTTCTTGAAGGCGAGGATGTAGCGCATGCGCCGGTCCTTCTTGAGGTCCTGGAAGCGGTCGCGAAGCGCCCAGAAGATGTCCTCGACGCGCTTTTCGGGCATGTCGCTGATCGTGCTGGAGTGGTCGGGAGTCTCGATGATGACTTCGTGCGCGCCGATGCCGTTCATCTTGTCGTAGAGGCCTTCACCCTGGCGGTCGAAATCGCCTTCGACCCGCAGTGCGGGGAACTTGTTCGGCACCACACGCAACGTCCACCCCGGCTCGTTCGGGCCGCCGCTCTGCCGGAAAGCCAGCACTTCCGGTGGAGTCTTCTGTTCGTTGCCCGGGCAGAAGGGGCAGAAACGGCCTCCCCTGGGAACCACCTGCTGGCGGGAAAAATCGGCGGGACGCCGGCTGCGGTCCGTGGCGATGATGACCCACCGGCCGGTGACCGGGTCTTTTCGAATTTCAGGCAATGACAGCACCCTCCATGATTGCTCCGCAACGCGACAGGGGAATGACAATTATATCGTCTACAGCGTCCGGCCCGTTCTGAAAGCGTCTCGTGAGTGCGTGAAAGCAGGCGGATCAGACAGCACGACGCTCACCAGATCGAAGCGGACGCGCTCCCAGGGCACGCCGGCGCGGCGCGCATAATCGCGGGCGGTGCGGAGCAGGGCAGTGCGCTTTTCCGCGTCCACATTGCGCTCCGGCCCGCCGAATTCCACGCTGTGCCGCGTCTTTACCTCGACGAAGACCAGCGTATCGCGCTCCCAGGCGACCAGGTCAATCTCGCCCCGGCCGGACGGCGCCCGGTAGTTCCGCGCGACGATCGAGAAACCGTGCCGCTCGAGGTAGCGGTGCGCCAGGTCCTCGCCGCGCCGGCCGGCGGCTTGCGTTTTCTCCCAGCGGCGCATGCGCCCGCGATGGCGCGCCGAATCGGCCAGCCGCAGCAGCCATCCGATCACTTCACCACCTCGATCTCGAACACGATCACCTTGCCGCGAATCAGGTAGCAGGCGTAGTGCTCCCAAAACAGCCGCAGGCGCCGGGAGCTGTTCACCAGGAACTCGAACCCCAGCATCCGCCACAGGGCGAGCAGCTTGACGCGGACCGAAAGCTCGCGGAACCGGACTGGAGAGTAATAGCCGAATCCGCCGTGGTTCTCCCCGAAGTAGCGGAACGAAAAGCTGTTCAGGTGCCAGCGGTGCGTGGGGTCGCAATACGAGCTGAAATCCGTGTAGTGGGGCGTGACCACGCGTATACGGCCCCCGGGGCGGACCAGCCGGTGGAACTCCTCCATGGTGCGGATGACGTCGGAGACGTGCTCAATGACGTGGACCGCCTCGAGGCGGTCGAAGCTGTTATCCCGAAACGGGTAGGGGAAGCGGTCGAGATCGCAGAGAACGTCGGCGGCGCTGGCGGGGTTGCGATCGATGCCGATCGACCCCGGCGCTTTGTTGATCCCGCAGCCGACGTCGAGAATTCTCAATCCACGTATCTTAGCAACACGCGGCGGAGGTGTCCCGTTGTTCCCGCAGCCGCTCCGGACCGTGCAATCTTTACGCGCCGGAAGCGTGCATGTTGCCTGTCTGCCTCAGGGCGGCGTTGGCGCGGCGCGTGCTCTCCTGGGTTTCAGAAGTGTAACCAGGGGGGCGAATGGGAAGAGAAACATCGCGGGACATCATTATCAGCTATCTGCAGGATGCGATCGTCGCGGAGCGCAAGATAGAAAGCCAGCTCAGGGCCTTTGCCCGGACAGGCGATCAGCCGGAGGCGCGGCGGTTGCTCGAACAGCACGCCGAAGAAACCAAGCGGCAGCACGAGCGGCTGAGCGCCCGCCTTGCGGCTCTGGGTGGATCGCCGCCCAGGCTGAAAAGTTTTCTGGCGCAACTGGCCGGCCAGGAGTCCGGCGGTAGAATGGCGCAGGATCTCGTGACTGCTTACGCGTTCGAGAACGCGGAAATCGCAATGTACGAAGTCCTGACCATTGTGGCGGCGGCGGCCGGAGACGTCGAGACAGAGCGCCTCGCGCGCAACATTCAGGCCGAGGAGCGCGCCGCGGCCGAGAAGCTGTGGAAAGCCCTGTCGCGGAGCGCGCTCGAATTCTTTTTCCGGCAAACGAGGGAGGAAATCGCGGGAGGCGGCGCCGCCATCTGAAGGCCAAACTACACGCCCGTCAAGGGCGAGCGGGCCGCCTTGCAATCCGGGAGTGCCGGTGCTACGTTCTTGGTAAGGACCTGCACTCGAAAATCGGTCTGGGGGAGCCGAAAATGAGCATCCAAAACGCATCAAATTTCGCGCGTACAGTTCTGCTGGTCGATCCGCACGTGCCCACCCGCATGGCAGTGCGGAACGCGCTTGCGCAGCACGGGTACCGCGTGATCCAGGCCCGGGACGGGATGGACGCTCTGGCCGCGAGCGACGCCCTCGGCGGACCGGTTCACGTCCTGATCACCGAACTCGTTCTGCCCGATATGGATGGATTGCGGCTTGCGCGGCGCCTCGCCACCCGTTCGCCCTATGTCCGGCTCCTGATCCATTCGGCCGATTGCCAGGATGTCTACTTTCTGCATCCCGGCATGGCCCACCGCGCCGCTTTTCTACGCAAGCCGTGCGAGCCGCGCAGCCTGGTCAACAAGGTTGGCCAGATGTTCAACCGGGCCGCGAAAAGCGCCGGTTCGTAAACAGGGCGAATCGCTCGAGCTTGCCTTGTGATCGTGGTGTGCAGCACCGGCTGCCGGTAGGTCTGCGCCCGGAAGGTTCAGTCTGCCACTTCAGCCCACTTGACCCCGTGCATGTCGCCGGTGCGGTGATAGCGATCGTGCATCTGGAACGCGGCGCAGAGCGTCTGGGGCGTGTGGCCGGTCTCCACCATCTCCAGGTATTCGCGCAGCGTATCCCGGTACTCCGGGTGGGCGCAGTTATTGATGATAAGGAAAGCGCGCTCGTAAGGCGAGCGCCCGCGTAGATCCGCGATCCCCCATTCCGTGGCGACCACTTGCACCGAGTGCTCGCTGTGGTCCACGTGGCTGACCAGCGGCACGATGGTGCTGATCCTGTTCCCCTTCGCTGTCGACGGGCAAGTGAAGATCGAAATGTAGGCGTTGCGGGTGAAGTCGCCCGATCCGCCGATGCCGTTCATGATCTGCCGGCCCATGATGTGCGTGCTGTTTACGTTTCCGAACAGGTCGACTTCGATCGCGGTATTGATCGAAATGATGCCGAGGCGCCGAACCACCTCCGGATGGTTTGTGATTTCCTGCGGGCGCAGCAGAATGCGCGGGCGGAACCACTCCAGGTTCGCGTAAACTTCGTCCATCATCCCGGGGCTCAGGGTGAGCGAGCAACTGCTGGCGAACGTCACGCGCTCCTGCTTCATGAGTTCGATGACGGAGTCCTGAACCACTTCCGTATACATTTGAAACGGCGGAATGGAGGGATGCCGGCCGAGCGCCCCGATCACCGCGTTGGCGATGTTGCCCACACCAGACTGTATGGGCAGGAACTGCTTGGGAACGCGCCCCGCGGCCATTTCCGCGGCCAGGAAATCCGCCACCAGAGCGCCGATCTTCTCGGTCACCGGCGTGGGCGGATCGAAGCCGCGGGTTTCGTCCGGGAGGTTCGTTTCCACGACGCCGGCGATCTTCGACGGGTCCACCTTGACCACCGGCGAGCCGATGCGGTCCGAAGGATAGTAGATCGGAATCTCCCTCCGGTGCGGCGGATCGGCGGGCTCGTAGATGTCGTGTATACCGAGCAGCGTAGGAGGGTGATGGCGGTTCAGCTCGATCAGGATCTTTTCTGCCTTGGAGCAGAACGTGGGCGAGGCGCCGACCGACGATGTGAGCACCACCCCGCCGCCCGCAGTGACGTCGCACGCCTCAACGACAGCCCAGTGCAGGGGGCCGAGGAAGCCGTAGCGCACCGCCTGCGGCATGAGCGAGAGGTGCATATCGAAGAAGCGCGTCTGGCGTTCGTTGATCCGGGCGCGAAGCTCCGCGTTGGACTGGTAGGGTGTGCGGAAACTGATCGCCCGCGCTTCCGCCAGGGCGCCGTCGAGCGAGGGGCCCGTGGAAGCGCCCGTCAACACGCCGATGCGGAAATCGCGGCCCGCTTCGTGTTCCGCCTTCGCGCGCTGCGCAATCGCGAGCGGGATCGCCTTCGGCGCGCCGGCGGGCGTGAACCCGCTGAACCCGACCGTCTGATCGTGCTGAATCATCTGTGCGGCTTCCGCCGCGGTGATTGCGGGAAACTGATGCCTCATGACGACATCCGATCTTTTCGGTAGTAAGCAAGCAGGCGTTCCGCGGCGTGAAAAGCGCTCAGGCGGCCGTCGGCCACCTGCCGCTCCAGTTCCGGCAGCTTCTGCCGGATCACGGGATGCTCGCGGAACAGATTGAGCAGCGCCTCTTCGATCATGTCGTGGAGCCACGCTCGCGACTGCTCCCGCCGCAGTTGCTTGAGCAGCCCGCGGTCTTCGAGCAGCCGCCTGTGCTCCAGCACGGACTCCCAGATTTCGGCGATGCCTTCTCCGGTGACGGCCGAGCAGAGGACGGCGCGGGGCGTCCATCCCCACGGTTGCTGGGCGAACAGGTGCAGCGCGCTCCGGCACTCGTGAAGCGCGATGCGAGCGCGGTGGCGGTCGGTGTCCGCCTTGTTGATCGCTATCAGGTCGCACAGCTCCATCACGCCCCGCTTCAGGCCCTGCAACTCGTCGCCGGCGTTCGGCAGCAGAAGGAGCAGGAAGAAATCCACCATGCCCCGCACCGCCGTCTCGGACTGTCCCACGCCCACGGTCTCAACGATCACGTTCGGGTATCCCGCCGCTTCACACAATAGGATGGTTTCGCGCGTGCGCCGGGCGACGCCGCCCAGAGAACCTCCGGAAGGCGACGGCCGGATGAAGGCCAGCGGATCGCCGGCGAGCGAGCTCATGCGCGTCTTGTCGCCAAGAATGCTGCCGCGCGAGATGCGGCTGGAGGGATCCACCGCGAGCACCGCCACTTTCTCTTTGCGCTCGCGCGTGAGATGCTTTCCGAGCGCTTCGATGAACGTGCTTTTGCCCGATCCGGGCGCGCCCGTGATGCCCACGCGCACGGCGCCTCCCGTGTGGGGCAGACAGGCATCGAGGATTTCCTGCGCCAGGTCCGCGTCGTCGGCGCGGCGGCTCTCGATAACGGTGATGGCCCGCGCCAGCGCGATGCGATCGCCTTTCAGGATTCCCTCGACGTATTCCTGCGCGGACAGCCGCCTGCGGCCGGCGCGAACTGCGGTTTGCTTTTCCAACTCAGGCCTTTTCTTCGTGTACGCGAGCCATCAGCATCTCCAGGATCTCGCGGGCGCACTCCGGTATCACGGTCCCCGGGCCGTATACGCCGGCCACTCCCGCCTCGCGCAGGAAAGCGTAATCCTGCGGCGGGACAATGCCGCCCACCACCACCAGGATGTCGCCGCGCCCCAGTCTTCGCAGCTCGCCGATAACCTGAGGCACCAGCGTGCCGTGGCTCCCGGCCAGCGACGATATGCCGAGCACATGAACATCGCTCTCGATGGCGTGGCGCGCCGCCTCGGCCGGGGTCTGGAACAGCGGCCCGATATCGACGTCGAAACCGAGATCCGCGAACGCCGTCGCGACCACTTTGTAGCCGCGGTCATGCCCATCCTGTCCCATCTTGGCCAGGAGAATGCGCGGGCGCCGCCCTTCATGGGCGGCGAACTCGTCGGCCATTTCGCGGACTTTGTCGAGCCTGTCTTCCACCTTCGTCTCCGCGGCGTACACTCCACTCACGGCGTGAGTCGCCGCCTGATACCGGCCCCAAACCTTTTCGAGCGCGGTGGAAATCTCGCCCAGGGTGGCGCGCTTTCTGGCGGCCTCGACGGCGGCGTCGAGCAGGTTGCCCTCGCCGGTTTCCGCGGCCCTGGTGAGCGCATCGAGCGCCTTCCGAACCTCCTCCGGGTTCCGTGATCGCTTCACCTGCTCCAGCCGCCGGATCTGCGCCTCGCGCACCGCGGTGTTGTCGACCACCCGCACATCCAGCGGCGGCTCCGATTCGAGCACGAAAGCGTTTACCCCGACAATAATATCTTTGCCCGAATCGATGCGCGCCTGCTTGCGCGCCGCCGCCTCCTCGATTCGCATTTTCGGCAGCCCGCTTTCGATGGCCTTCGTCATCCCGCCGAGCTCTTCCACTTCCTGGATAAGCTCCCAGGCGCGCCGCATGAGTTCATGTGTGAGGCTCTCAAGGTAGTACGACCCGCCGAAGGGGTCGATGACGTGCGTGATCCCGGTTTCCTCCTGCAAGTAAAGCTGGGTGTTCCGCGCGATGCGGGCGGAAAAATCGGTGGGCAGCGCGAGCGCTTCGTCGAGCGCATTGGTGTGCAGCGACTGCGTGTGGCCCATCGCCGCCGCCAGCGCCTCGATGCAGGTGCGCACGATGTTGTTGTAGGGATCCTGCGCCGTCAGGCTCCAGCCGGACGTCTGCGAGTGGGTCCGCAAAGCCATCGATTTTTCGTTTTTCGGATTGAACTGCTTGACGAGCTTCGCCCACAGCACGCGTGCGGCGCGCATCTTGGCGATCTCCATGAAGAAGTTCATCCCGATGTCCCAGAAGAACGAGATGCGGGGGGCGAAGCTGTCGATATCGAGGCCGGCGGCCAGGCCGGTGCGCAGGTACTCCAGGCCGTCCGCCAGCGTATAGGCGAGTTCCAGATCGGCGGTCGCGCCCGCCTCCTGCATGTGATAGCCGCTGACGCTGATCGAGTTGAAGCGCGGCATCCTCTCCGCGCAGTACTGGAAGATCTGCCCAACAATGCGCATCGAGGGCTGCGGCGGGTAGATGTACGTGTTGCGGACCATGAACTCCTTGAGAATGTCGTTCTGGATGGTTCCGCTGAGCTTCTCCGGGGGCACGCCCTGTTCCTCGGCCGCCACGATGTAGAACGCCATAATTGGCAACACGGCGCCGTTCATCGTCATCGACACCGAGATCTGATCGAGCGGAATCCCGTCGAACAGGATTTTCATGTCCTCGACCGTGTCGATCGCCACGCCGGCTTTGCCCACATCGCCGGGGACGCGCTCGTGGTCGGAATCGTAGCCCCGGTGCGTCGCCAAATCGAACGCCACGGAGAGGCCCTTCTGGCCGGCCGCGAGATTGCGGCGGTAAAAGGCGTTGGATTCTTCGGCGGTGGAGAAACCGGCATATTGCCGCACGGTCCAGGGCCGCAGCGCGTACATCGTCGAGTACGGGCCGCGCAAGTACGGGGGCACGCCGGCCGCGTACTCCAGGTGCTGCATCCCTTCCAGATCCTCTGGAGTGTAGACGGGCCGCACGACGATATGTTCGGGCGCCAGCCATCCGCCGCCCGCGGGCGGTTCGGCGCGCGCTCCGCTCTGCGGACGATAGTCGATGTTGGAAAAGTCCGGCCGCATTGCTATTCCCCGATCCCCAGCCTTGCCTGCCAGGCCGCCAGAATTTCGGCCGCGTTGGCGCGGATGTGTATGAAGTCGGCCGCGCCCGCGCGGCGCAGTTCTTCAACGGTTTCCTTCGGGTATCCCGCTACGATCACGGGTACGCCGCCGGCGCCTGCAACCACAACGGGCAGGGCGGCGGGATACGCATCATCGGAACTGCAGAGCACGACGGCGTCCGGCTTGCGCTTTGCCGCTTCGGCTGCCGCTTCCGCCGCGTTTGCGAAGGACACGGTTTCGGTCCGGAATCCGGCGCATTCGAAGAAGCCGGCGGCGAACTGCGAACGCGCCCTGCGCATTTTCAAGTCGCCGATTTCGGCCAGCAAAAAGAACGGGACGCGCCCGCCTCGTGCTGCATGCCGTTCCGTGCGCAGGCGCTGGCGCTCGAACACCTCGGCGGCGCGGGGCGTAATCGCATCCTCGGGCTTGCGCTCGATGCGGTCGAGCACGCGCTCCTGCGGGTCCGGGTATTGATTCGTGCCCACGATGGCGATGCGCCTGTGCGCCACCGCGTCCCCTTTCGCCTTCCGCGATTTTTCAATTTTTGCCGGTATCGATCCGCGCTTCCAGTTTTCGTAAAATCCGCCGGACTTTTCGACCTCCTGCATCAGCTTCCACGCCTCACGCGCCAGCGAGTCGGTGAGCGCTTCCACGTAGTAGGAACCCCCAGCGGGATCGGCGACGCGGTCGAGCCACGCTTCCTTCTTCATGATGATTTGCGTGTTGCGCGCCAGTCGCCGGCTGAACTCGTCCGGATACCGGAAGCATTCATCAAACGGCGGCGTCTCCAGCGAATCGCAGCCGCCGAGGACCGCCGAGAGCGCTTCCGTCGCGCCGCGCACGATGTTTACGTAAGGGTCGTAGATGGTCTTGTTCCAGCGCGTGCCGCGGACGTGGATCGCCGCTTTCGCCGAGTCCGCCTTCGACGGCCCGAACGACTGTACCGCCTGCGCCCACAGCATTCTCGCGGCTCGCAGCTTGGCGATCTCGAAAAAGAAATTCGATCCCACGGCGAAGCTGAAACCGAGCGCCCGCGCCGCGTCGTCCACACTGAACCCCCGGGAGGTGAGCCCGCCGAGGTAATCGATGCCGGCCGCAAGCGCGTACCCGAGTTCCTGCACGATGCCGCCGCCGGAATCCCGGAACCGGTGCGCATTCACCGAGAGGGGCCGGAACCCCGGCGCCCGGGAAGCCACGCGCCGGACGAGCTCCAGCATCGCGTCCACTTCGGATGCTTCGATGCCGTCGAGGTGCGGATCGTAATCGAGCGATCCCGCGAGACCATGCCGCGTCCCGGCGGCTTCGGCGAGCAGGCGGAGCACGTTCAGCCCGTCCGGCCCAGCCTCGAAGTGGACCGGGCAGTCGAGCGATTCCACCAGCGACAACAGGTCGGAGGCAGTTTCGACCCGGATTTTCTGCAAGTCGAATGCGATCTCCTCGGCGCCCGCCGCCACGGCTTTGCGCGCACTCTCGTTTGCCGACCTCACATCGCCGGCGGAAATTCGTTCCCTGATCCGCCACGCGTTCGAGAGCCGCGTCCCGCGCAGGTAGGGGAATTCGCCTGGCAGGGCGTCCAGATTCGGCAGCTCTCGAATGTCCTCGCTCCGGTAGAACGGCTTGACGGCGATGCCTTCCTCGCTGCGCCAGATGAGCCTCTTCTCGTAGTCCGCGCCCTTGAGGTCCCGGCGAATGGCGTCTATCCACTGCTCGGTCGAAACGGGCGGAAAGTCGTCAAGCAGTCTGTCCGGCATGCGGCGCCTCCACTACTTCCATCAGAAAACCGAACGGCGCATCCTGACGCGACTTTGGATGGACGAAGAACACCGTCGTGCCGCGCGAGCCTTTCCGCGGCGCCTTGTCGATGATTTGAAAACCCGCGTCCTTCATGTAATCGAATGCGGCTTGCGCGCTGCGCACGCGGAAGGCGATGTGGGCGAATCCGCCGCGTCCGCCGTTGCGCTCGATCAATTTCTGGACCGGGCTGTCCGCGGTAAGCGGCTCGAGCAACTGGATCAGGTTCGGCCCGCTTCCGATTTCGAGCAGCACCTCGCGCACCTGGTCGCCTCCGTACACTTCCTCGCGATGGACCTCGCGGAACCCGAGCTTGCGATACGCATTCACCTGCGCTTCGAGTTCGCCCGGCCTCACCGCTATGGCGACATGATCGATAAACAGGAAGCCGGGAACCGCGGCCATGTCTTCTGCTGCCGATCCCATTCATTCACCTCATTCGAATTCGACCAGCACCTGCCCGGGCTTCACGGCGTCGCCGAGGTTCGCGTTGACCGCCTTTACCGTGCCCGCAACCGGCGAGGTGATGTTGGTCTCCATCTTCATAGCTTCGAGCACGAGCAGAGGGTCGTTCACCTGGATCTGCTGGCCGGGATGGGTGTTGACCCGGACCACGACGCCGGCCACCGGGGCGCGGCAGACTTTGCTCTCATCGGCCACTGCGCGCGCTGGAGCTGCTCCGCCGACGGCCGGAGGCGCTCCCGGCGCGCTCCGGAGCGCCGTTGTGGGGCGCGGAGGATAATACACCGGAACGCCCGTGCGCCGCTCCTCCTCGCTCACCTCCACGTCGACTTCGTAAGTCTTCCCGTCAATCGTGATTTTCAGCCGCACGATCCAGTCCCTTCACTGCCTGATCTGATGCGAGCCCTGGATGGACACGCGCCCCGCCTGGGCCCAAAGGCTGGGAGTGGTCTGGAGTTGCCGCACCGACCGCACGCGAGCCGGTTTCCCCAGATACGCGGCGACGGCCGCCGAGATCATCGCCAGCAACTCGGGGCTGATCTCCCCGGCATCTTCAACGGGCGGCGCGGGCGCAACAGCCGGTTCCGGCGTGATGCGCGGATGCGCCTCGACACGCAGCCCCCCGTTCTTGCGCCGCACCAGGAACAGCGCCGCGAGCGCGCCTGCGGCTGACCCGAGAAGTGCCGCGGGCATTATCCGTTTGCGGGTTGTTTTCGGTTCCACAACTCCCTCCTACAACGGTATGAGGCCGTGTTTCTTCGGCGGCCTCAACTCGCGTTTCGTGTGCAGCGCTTCGAGCGCTGCCGCCAGATACGGCCGCGTCTGCGCCGGTTCTATGATGTCGTCCACCAGCCGCCGCGCGCCCGCCACATAGGGGTTTGAGAACGCCGCCCTGTAATGGTCGATCAACTCTTTGCGCTTCGCTTCCCGATCGCTGGCTTCGGCCAGCTCTTTCCGGAATACCACTTCGACCGCGCCCTCCGCTCCCATCACCGCGATCTCGGCGGTGGGCCAGGCCACGGCGCGGTCGGCGCCCAAGTCTTTCGAGCACATGGCCAGGTAAGCTCCGCCGTATGCCTTACGGATCACCACCGTGAGCTTGGGCACCGTTGCCGCCGAGTACGCAAACAGCAATTTCGCTCCATGCCGGATGATGCCGCCGTATTCCTGCTGCACTCCCGGCAGGAATCCGGGAACGTCGACGAAGGTGAGCAGCGGAATGTTGAACGCGTTGCAGAACCTGATGAAGCGCGCGCACTTATCCGATGCGTTGATGTCGAGCGCCCCGGCCAAGACAGCAGGCTGGTTTGCGACCACACCGACCGGCCGCCCCATCAGGCGTCCAAAACCAACGATCGCGTTCTCCGCGAACGCCGGCTGCACCTCCATGAAATCTCCGAAATCCAGCACCCGCGTGATGACTTCGTGCATGTCGTAGGCCATCTTCGGATCGTCCGGCACGACTTCAGCAAGCGACGGATCCTCATGCGGCTCTTCCTCGAACGTCAGGCGCGGAGGATCCTCGAGGTTATTCGAAGGCAGGAAGCTGAGCAGGCGCTTGCAGATAAAAATCGCGTCTTCGTCGTCCTCGGCGGTGAAATGCACCACGCCGGAGTACGTCATTTGCGCGGCCGGACCGCCGAGCTGCTCGGGCGTCACCGCCTCACCGGTGACCTGCTTGATCACCGACGGGCCGGTGATGAACATCTGCGCGGCCTTGGTCTGGATGATGAAGTCCGTCAGTGCCGGGCTGTACGCGGCTCCGCCGGCGCACGGTCCGCAAATCAGCGAAATCTGGGGCACCACCCCGGAGAGCATTACGTTCGTGTAGAAGACGCGCCCGTATCCGGCCAGGCTGTCGATGCCTTCCTGCACGCGCGCGCCGCCGGAATCGTTGATAAAGACGAACGGCGAGCCGGTCTTCAGCGAGTACCGCATCATCTCGGCAACCTTGTCGCTGTGGACCTCCCCGGCCGAGCCGCCCGCCACGGTAAAATCCTGGCTCGCCAGGTGAATCAGGCGGCCGTCCAAAGTGGCGGCGCCGGTCACGACGCCGTCGGCCGGCAGTTCCTTCCCGGCCATTCCGAACAGCGTCGCGCGGTGGGTAGCGAACAGCCCGATCTCCTGGAAACTCCCCGGATCCACCA
Source organism: Rhodospirillales bacterium (assembly GCA_050261015.1). Lineage (GTDB taxonomy): Bacteria > Acidobacteriota > Terriglobia > Bryobacterales > Bryobacteraceae > Fen-330. The sequence goes on from JBLNCW010000033.1 coordinate 64,855, forward strand.
GCCGCTCGATTCTCTCGCGCGCAGTAAGCTTTCCGCCGGCGCGCTGTTTTTCCAGGCGCTTTTTCCCGCCGCCTTCCAGCAACCGCTCTCGAGTGCGCCTCAGTGCGGCGACTTTCTCCTCCATCGGCATGGGCGGTATGTCCTCCGGGCCTCCGCGGCCGTCATGCAGCCGGGGCAACAGTTACTTTGTGGGCCTTGCCTTCGTAAGTGATCATGTAAGTCACCGGCTCGGTGATGCCCTTGCGCGGGGCGGCGGCCGCGGGGGTCTCTGTTGCAACCGGTTCCTTACTCAGGTTCTTCGGTCCTTCGGCCCGCGTCGCAAAGAACTTAGGCGCGACCTGCGGGAACATGGCATAAGTAAGTACGTCCTCGTCCGTCCCGTTGCAAGCGGGAATCGCGATCGCCTCAGCGCGCAACTGGTCCCACTCCGGCGGGATCAGGTCCGCGGGCCGCACCGTGATCGGCTGCTTCTTCGCCTGCCGGATCACAATATCCTCAACTTCCGGGTTCTTTGCGCCGATAGTTGCGCCGTAATAGCCCAGCATCAGGTCGGCGAACTCACCGGTAATTACTTTGTAGCGGCCCATCAGCACATTGAACACGGCCTGCGTGCCGACGATCTGGCTGGACGGCGTGACCAGGGGAGGATATCCGGCGTCCTTGCGCACGCGCGGAACCTCTTCGAGAACTTCGCGTATCCGGTCTCCCGCGCCCTGCTGCTTCAATTGGTTCTCCATGTTGGAAATCATGCCGCCCGGGATCTGGCTCTCGAAGATCTCCGTCTCGACGCCGCTAAAGGCGGTCAGGAACCTGGAGTAGCGCGGTTTCACTTCGTTGAAGTAATACTTGACTTCCAGGATTCGCTTCATGTCAAGGTTGGTCCGGTATCCTGTCCCTTCGAGCAGTTCGACGAAGGCTTCCGTGGGGTTGTGCCCCGGTCCCAGGCTGAGGCTGCTGATGGAGGTGTCCACTCCGTCCGCGCCCGCCTCCACGGCCTTCATCAGGCTCACCATGGTCACGCCGGTGGTGGCGTGAGTATGCACGTGCACCGGCATTCCCGGCCCGAGCGCTTCCTTGATGGCGCTTACCAGTTCGTACGCCGCCGCCGGTTTCAGCAATCCCGCCATGTCCTTGATGCAAATCGAATCGCTTCCCATGTCGGCAAGCTGCGCCGCGAGTTCCACGAAGTGGCCGGTGGTGTGCTCCGGGCTGATCGTGTAGCAGATGCTGCCCTGGGCATGTTTTCCGGTTCGGCGGACGGCCTCCATTGCCGTGCGCACGTTGCGCATATCGTTCAGCGCATCGAATACCCGGAATACGTCGATGCCGTTTTCCGCCGATTTCTCGACAAAACGCTCGACGACCTCGTCCCCGTAGTGCCGGTAACCGAGGAGATTCTGGCCCCGGAGCAGCATCTGAAGGCGGCTGTTCGGCATCAACCGGCGGAACGTTCTCAGCCGCTCCCAGGGATCCTCGTTGAGAAACCGGATACATGCATCGTAAGTAGCTCCACCCCAGCACTCGATGGACCAGTAACCGGCTTTGCCCAGGTTTTCGCACGCGGGAACAAGATCCTCGAGCGCCATGCGGGTCGCCATCAGGCTCTGGTGGGCATCACGCAAAATAAGTTCGGTGACATTAATCAGGCGAGACATCATCGGCCCTCTCTGATGCGAATACGCAGGCCGGCCTGCAATCTGCATCCCCCTAGTGCCATTCTACATGATCAACAACAGGAAACCGGAAAACCGGGACCGAAAAGAGCCGGAAAAAGGGACAGTTTTACAAGTACCGGAGCGTATACTGCGGCCGCCGCGTTCGCCTGGGCCGGTCCGGACGAGCGGTCCGAATTGTCCCGCCCGCCTTGGCATTTGCCGTCCCGCAGGCTGTACTTGTATGCAGAGGGGTCAAGGGGCACACATGAGCAAAACCGTTACCGCAAGGGAGCGCTACGGCGCCGGGGTCATCCCGTACGCCAGGATGGGCTACTGGGATCCCGGCTACATCCCGAAGGACACCGACGTGCTGGCGCTGTTCCGCGTCACGCCGCAGGAGGGAGTGGACCCGGTCGAGGCCGCCGCCGCAGTCGCGGGCGAGTCGTCCACCGCTACATGGACCGTGGTCTGGACCGACCGGCTGACCGCGTGCGACGTCTACCGCGCCAAGGCCTACCGCATCGACGCCGTTCCGAACTCGCCGGGGCAGCACTTCGTTTACATCGCCTACGATCTGGACCTGTTCGAGGAAGGCTCAATCGCCAACCTGACCGCCTCGATCATCGGCAACGTCTTCGGGTTTAAGGCAATCAAGGCGCTCCGCCTGGAGGATATGCGCATCCCTCCGGCTTACGTGAAAACTTTTCAGGGGCCGGCCACTGGCATCGTGGTGGAGCGGGAGCGGCTGGACAAGTTCGGCCGTCCCCTGCTGGGCGCAACCGTAAAGCCCAAGCTGGGGCTCTCCGGCAGGAACTACGGCCGCGTTGTCTATGAAGCTCTGAAAGGCGGGCTCGACTTCACCAAGGACGACGAAAACATCAACTCGCAGCCGTTCATGCGTTGGCGGGACCGCTATCTCTACTGCATGGAGGCGGTCAACCGGGCCTCGGCCGCCACGGGCGAAGTGAAAGGGCACTATCTGAACATCACCGCCGGCACGATGGAGGAGATGTACGAACGGGCCGACTTCGCCAGGCAGCTTGGCTCCGTGATCGTCATGATCGATCTTGTGGCCGGCTATACCGCCATACAGACGATGGCCAGGTGGGCGCGCAAGAACGACGTCATCCTTCATCTGCACCGCGCAGGCAATTCCACTTACTCGCGCCAGAAAACCCACGGCATGAATTTCCGGGTGATCTGTAAATGGATGCGGATGGCCGGAGTCGATCACTTACACGCGGGAACGGTGGTGGGTAAGCTGGAGGGCGATCCTTTGATGGTACGCGGTTTCTATGACACCCTGCGCGAGCCGCGCCTTCCGGTGCGCCTGGAGCACGGGCTGTTCTTCGAGCAGGACTGGGCATCCATGCGGGCGGTGATGCCGGTGGCCTCCGGGGGCATACACGCGGGCCAAATGCACCAGTTGCTGCACTACCTGGGTGAAGACGTCGTCCTGCAGTTCGGCGGCGGCACGATCGGCCACCCGCAGGGGATTGAGGCCGGCGCGACGGCCAACCGCGTGGCCGTGGAGGCGATGATCCAGGCGCGCAACGAAGGGCGCGATGTTCTGCACGAAGGCCCGGAGATTCTGGAGAGGGCCGCCCGCTGGTGCGCTCCCCTTCGCGCCGCGCTCGACACATGGAAAGACGTAACTTTTGATTACGAATCGACCGACACCGCCGACTTCGTGCCCACGGTGACGCCAACTTACTAAAAAAGAGCGCGTATGAGACTTACTCAAGGAACATTTTCGTTTCTGCCCGATTTGACCGATGAACAGATACGGAAGCAGATCGGCTATTGCCTGAAGAATAGCTGGGCGATCAACATCGAGTACACGGATTGCCCGCACCCGCGCAACTCGTACTGGGAAATGTGGAATGCGCCGATGTTCGACACGGCCGATCCGGCGGCAATTATGGCGGAGATCGAGGCCTGCCGGAATGCGCACCCGAACGAGTACATCAAGGTGAACGCCTACAACTCCACGCGCGGGCGAGAGACCGTGGCTTTGTCGTTCATCGTGAACCGGCCCGCCGCCGAACCGGGCTTCCGGCTCGACCGGCAGGAAGCGGAGGGGCGCACGATACGCTACACGCTTCACCCCTACGCGGCGGATAAACCCGAAGGCGAGAGGTACGGCAAGTGACAACCGGGCAGCAATCCCCCGCCGTGGATCTGGAAGCCGCGCTCAGGGAGTCCAACGTCGAAGAGGTTTTGGGGGAACTCGACCGCGAGCTCATCGGGCTTGTGCCGGTGAAGCTCCGGCTGAGGCAGATCGCCGCGCTTCTGCTGGTGGAGCGCCTGCGGGAGCGCGTGGGGCTGACGGCGGAGCCGCCTTCGCTGCACATGTGCTTTACCGGCCGGCCGGGCACCGGCAAGACCAGCGTTGCGCTGCGCATGGCAGAGATTCTGCACCGCCTCGGGTACGTCCGGCGCCCGCACCTGCTTGTGGCGGCCCGCGGCGATCTGATCGGCCAGTATGTGGGCCACACCGCGCCGAAAACGAAAGAGGTGTTGCAGAAGGCTGCCGGCGGCGTGCTGTTCCTCGATGAGGCCTATTATCTGTACCGCGCGGAAAACGAACGCGACTACGGCCAGGAAGCCATCGAGATGCTGCTCCAGTTCATGGAGAACCAGCGGGATAACCTGGTCGTGATCCTGGCCGGCTACAAGGAACGGATGGACGCGTTTTTCCACTCCAATCCCGGTCTCCACTCGCGCGTCGCGCACCATCTGGATTTTCCGGATTACACGCTCGACGAGCTGATGGAGATCGCGGAGCTCATGGCCCGCCGGCAGATGTACGCGTTCGACGAAGAGTCGAAAGCGGCCTTCCGGGAGTACCTGCAATTGCGGATTGCGCAGCCTCATTTCGCCAACGCGCGAAGCGTCCGCAATGCGATCGACCGCATCAAGTTGCGGCAGGCCAGCCGCCTCGTGCGCCGGGGAGGGCTTGTCAGCAGAGAGGAGCTGGGGCGGTTTGACGCAGCCGACATTCGCCAGAGCAGAGTGTTTCAGGCCGGCGCGAAGCCGTGAGGAAACGCCGTTTTTGCAAGGAGTGTATTTATGACGAGACGAAGACCGGTCCTGCTGGGAATCATGGGCGACAGCGCCGCAGGGAAGAGCACGCTGACGCAGGGATTAACAAACCTGCTCGGCCCCGAGTGCGTCACCCGCGTCTGCACGGACGACTATCACAAGTTCGACCGCCGGCAGCGCGCCGAGATGAACATCACCGCGCTCCATCCGGACTGCAACTATCTCGACATTCTCGAACTGCACCTTGAGCGCCTTCATTACGGGCAGCCGATCCTGAAGCCGGTCTACGATCACGCGACCGGGACCCTCGTCCGGCCCGCCTATGTGAACCCGGCGGAGTTTGTGATCGTTGAAGGGCTGCTCGGGTTCCACACGCCCGCGATGCGGCAGTTTTACGACGTCAAAGTTTACCTGCAGCCGCCCGAGGACCTCCGCAGAGTGTGGAAGATCCGCCGCGATACAGCCAGGCGCGGCTACTCCACCGCCCAGGTGCTGGCCGAACTGGAAAAGCGGGAGGCCGATTCGCGCGACTACATTCACCCGCAGCGCCAGTATGCCGACATCGTGGTTCAATTCTGCCCGCCGCCCGGCGTCCCCGCGGAGGATGCCGATGGGCGCCTGGACGTGCGGCTGATTCTGCGCCCGACCATTCCCCATCCCGACCTGTTGGGCGGTTCCGGCCAAAGTGAGAGCTCCGCCATCCGCCTGGCGCTTGCGCGCGACACTGGCCGCCCGGTCGACATCCTGGAAATCGACGGCAGCGTGACGCCCGCGCAGACGGCGCGCCTGGAAGAGATGATCTGGCGGCAGTTGGACGGAGTAAGTCCGATCCCGGCCGATCAGTTCGGAAGCTACCAGGACCGCGGGGAGACTCACCACAGCGATCCCCTGGCACTTACCCAGTTACTGCTGACTTACCACCTGCTGCGCGAGTATCGCAGCGGAGCGCAAAGGCTGTTCGCGCCCCCGCTGGCGCCTTCAAGCCGCCTGCGGACCACGCAGGCCGCCGACGTCGCATAATCGAGATCATGCGACTACATCTCGAACGCCACCGCACGGGGCGGATGGGCTGGCTGCGCGCGGCCGTGCTGGGGGCGAACGACGGCATCGTCTCCACGGCCAGCCTGGTGCTTGGGGTGGCGGCGGCCAATGTAGCCCGGAGCGATATTCTGATAGCCGGTGTAGCCGGCATGGTTGCGGGGGCTATGTCGATGGCGGCGGGTGAATACGTGTCCGTGCACTCGCAGGCGGATAGCGAGCGGGCCGAACTCGACCTCGAGCAAAGGGAACTGAGCCAGGATAGAGAGGGCGAGATAAGGGAACTGACCTCCATCTATGTTGCTCGCGGGCTCGACCCGGAACTCGCCAGGCAGGTGGCCGACCAGCTCATGGCTCACGATGCGTTGGGCGCACATGCCCGCGACGAACTCGGCATCACCGACACCCTTCGAGCGCGTCCGCTTCAGGCCGCGCTTGCTTCCGCCGCCGCTTTTGCCTGCGGAGGAATCCTGCCTCTGCTTGTTGCCGCGGCCGCTGCCCAGACGGTTCTGATGCCGCTCGTCTCGGTGACCACGCTGCTGTTTCTGGCGGTTCTCGGCGCGCTGGCCGCCTACGCAGGCGGCGCCGCCATGACCCAGGGCGCGCTGCGCGTCTCCTTCTGGGGCGCGCTGGCGATGGCCGCGACCGCCGGCATTGGGGCCATCTTCGGCACCGTGGTGTAGCCGTGCCTTAAAGCAGGCGGGGGCGGCCGACTTTGACTTCGACGCCGTGCGAGTAGTGGACCAGGGGCGGACCCTGCGGCGGCGGCAGGCCCGCCGCTGTCACCAGATTCTGCTCGATGCTGAGAACGCGGGCGCGCGCCAGGGGCCAGGGCGGATGTTCGACCTGGGCGTAGCCGAGACCGCGCGGGAGAAGAGTGTAAAGCCGCCAGCGGGCCGTGAGGAAGTGATCCAGATCGTGCGACTCAACCGGCGTCAGCGCCTCGTCGGGTTCAATCAGAATGTCGGCCGAGGCGTTATCGCCGGGCTCCTTCCTGCTGCTGGCGTAATGCACGCCGGCGGGAACGCATTCCACGCTCATCGTTGCCAGCTTGTAGGGGAGATGGTACAAGGCGCGCGCACCCAGAACGGCCACTTTCCGCGCCGCGTCGAGCGAGAAGAACCACACGCCCGTGCTGCCGTCGGGAGCGCGCGCGTAGGTGCGCACGTTGGTTTCCGGAAACCTCAGCGCCATCATGGCCGGGGCCAGCGGCGGCCGGACCTCGGCGACGAACGGCGTCAGGCCCACCCAAGCCGAGCCATCAAAGACGTCCACTTCGAGGCCTTTTGGCAGGAATCGCGCCACAAGGGCGGGATCGTAGCGCCAGTGTAGAAACGTCAGCCGCTTCCACCACTGGAGCATCACCGGCCGCTCCACTCTTTCGGTCGGAAACGGCGACAGTTCCGGCCGGCCCGGGTTCACCTTGTACGCTCCGCTGCGGCTCACGCCGCCTGACGCACTATTTTCTTCAGAAGCCGCCCGGAGAGCTGGTCGAGTTTCTTGTCCATCCGCTCCTCTTCCGTGAGCGTCTGGCGCAGAAGCCGCGAAACCGCTTTGTTCCCCAGGGCCTCGGCCAGCTCGACGGCGGAATTGTAGGCGGCGATTTCGTAATGCTCCACCTTTTTCCCGCCGTCGATGAGCACGAAGTCAATCACGTCTTGGACGCCGGTGTTCTCCTCCAGGTGTTCCTGGCCTTCGTCCAGAATCCCTTTCATGCCCTTGCACGGCCGGCTTTTGGGTTTCTCTCCGAGCGCCTGGAAAGCCTCTTCGAGCCGCTCCACCTGGCGTTTTGTCACTTCCAGGTGTTCCTCGAACGCTGCACGCACCTGGTCGGAATCGGCCTCCTTGGCCATCTTTGGGAGGGCCTTGGTAAGCTGCTTCTCGGCGTCGTAGAGGTCTTTTAGTTCCTCGCTCAACAACTCTTGCAGTGATTCGGCTGGCATACGGATAGATCAAGAGCAAGTCCAGGGCCAGCGTTCACAAATTGAGCGCGTTCAACCGCCCGCGGCGGGACGGCAGGGAAACAATTTCCGCTTCAATGAAGAATTTGGCCAGTTCACGCCGGAACGTGCGTGAGGCGCTTCGGGCCGGCCTCGACGATGTGCGGCGGGCAGCCGTCCTTCATCAGCTTGAAATTCTCGATGAAGCGGGCCGCCAGGGCATCGTACTTCCGGTAATACTCCTCGCGGCTGCCCCACGTGTTGGCCGGGTCGAGGATGTTCGACGGCACGCCTTCGCAAGCCTCCGGCACCTCGAAGCCGAACACCGGATCGATGCGGAACTTCACGTTCTGCAGCTTGCCGCTCAGGGCGCTGTTAAGCAGCGTGCGGGTATGCTGAATGCTCAGGCGTTTGCCGATGCCGAACGGACCGCCTGTCCATCCGGTATTGACCAGCCAGCACGTGGCGCCGTGTTTCAGCAGCTTGGTCTTGAGCATCTCCGCGTAGGTGTAAGGGTGATGCACCATGAACGGGCCGCCGAAGCAGGGACTGAAAGTAATCTCCGGCTCCGTGCCGAGGCCGATCTCGGTGCCCGCAATCTTGCTGGTATAGCCCGAGATGAAGTGGTAGATCGACTGGTCCGGCGTCAGCCGCGCAATAGGCGGCAGCACTCCGCTGGCGTCGCAGGTCAGGAAAATGACGTTTTTCGGGTGCCCGGCGCGCTTGGCCGGCCAGTAGTTATCGATGAACTCGAGCGGGTAAACGCCGCGCGTGTTTTCGGTGATGCGGTCGTCCTCCAGGTCGAGACGCCGGGAGGCGGGGTCGAAAACCACGTTCTCGAGGATCGTGCCGAAACGGCGGGTGCAGGCGTAGATCTGGGGCTCTGCTTCTTCGGAGAGCCGGATGACCTTCGCGTAGCATCCATCCTCAAAATTGAAAATCCCGTTGTCGCTCCAGCCGTGCTCGTCGTCGCCGATGAGGTGGCGCCTGGGATCGGCCGAAAGCGTCGTCTTCCCTGTTCCGGAAAGGCCGAAGAAGATCGCCACATCCCCGTCATCGCCGACGTTGGCCGAGCAGTGCATGGGGAGCACGCCCTCGAGCGGCAGAAGGAAGTTCAGAACTGTGAAAATCGTCTTCTTGATTTCGCCGCCGTAGTTCGACCCGCCGATGATGGCGATGCGCTCGGCGAAATTGGCGATGATGAACGTCTCGCTCCGGGTGCCGTCCACGATGGGGGACGCCAGGAAGGAAGGCGCCGCGATTACGGTGAACTCGGGCACGTGCCGCCGCATCTCCTCGATCGTGCGCAGCTTGGTGAACATCGTGCGCGCAAACAGGCTGTGCCACGCCTTTTCGGTGATGATGCGAATGGGCATGCGCACGTCCTGGTCCGCGCCGGCGTAGCAGTCCTGCACGAAGATGTCGCGGCCCTGGAGAAAGCCTTGCAGCCGGGTCATCAGAGCGCTGAACTTCTCCGGCGTATAGGGGCGGTTGTACTGCCCCCACCAGATCCTGTTTTCGGTGGTGTGCTCGCGGACAATGTACTTGTCGGCGGCGGCCCGGGCTGTGTGCTTGCCCGTATTGACAACGAACGGGCCGGAGTGGGCGATGACACCCTCGCCGCGGAAGATGGCCTCTTCGTAAAGCGCCGGAGTCGGCAGGTTCCAGTAGATGCGATGCAAATTCGTCAGGCCGTGATTGTTGACGCCGTACAGGCTGGCGTTCTCCGTGGCCTGCTTCATCGCGGGAGACGGGATGTCGGCGTAGATGTTCATTTCCAGTCCCTCACCAGCTTGCGATCGCCCAGGTACAGCTCATTCGGCGAATTCGGGTCCAGCGCCCACTTGATGCGCTCGATCCCTTCGGTAATTTCCTTGATCGTGCCGCAGAAGCTGATCCGGAGGTGGCCCTCCATGCCGAAATCCTTTCCTGGAACTGTGACCACGCGCACCTTCTCCAGCAGAAAACGCGCGAGTTTCTGCGAATCTTTCATGTAGGCGCTGAAATCGGGGAACGTGTAAAATGTGCCGTCCGGTTTCGTGACCTTGACGCCGTCGAAAGCTCTCAGGCGCTCGAGCAGCACGTTGCGGTTGTTTTCCAGCGTGGTGCGCAGGGCCTGTATGGACGACTGCACTCCGTTCAGCGCGCCGACCGCCGCCCACTGGGCCGGAACCGAAGGCCCGGACGTCTGCTGCGACTGGATGTTCGTCATGGCCCCGATCACTTCCTCGTTGCCGATGGCCCAGCCGATGCGGAACCCCGTCATGGCGTACATCTTCGAGACACAGTTGATCAGAATGATCTTCGATGTCTTCCAGTTGCCCTTGGCGTAGTTGTAGCAGTTGACCGGACTCTTGCCGTCGTAAATGAGACGGTTGTACGTGTCGTCCATGATCAGGTACAGGTTCTTCTTTTCGCAGAACTGGACGATTTCCGCGATGAAGTCTTCCGAGTACATGACGCCCGAGGGATTGTTCGGGCTATTGATAATGATGGCTTTCGTGTAGGGTCCCACCGCTTCCGCGATTTCTTCCACGCGCGGGTGAAACGTGCCGTCCTCCGCGGCCACGGGGACGGGAATGCCGCCGGCAAGCTTGACCATCTCCGGATAGCTCACCCAGTAAGGAACCGGAAAGATGACCTCCTCCTTGGGCTCGAGGATGGCGTAGAGCGCGACCATGATCGCCTGCTTCGCCCCGTTGCAGGCAATGACGTTTTCCGCCCCTACCAACTTGCCGTAGTTCTCTTCTGTGTACCGGATCACCGCCTTCTTCAGAGCCGGGATGCCATCCGGCGGTGTATAGCGCACCTCGCCTGTATTGAGCACCGCTGTGCAGTTAATGATGGCGTCTACCGGCGCCCGGCTTTTCGGTTCGCCGCCGCCGAGGTGGATGACCGGTTCGCCTTTTTCCCTGAGCAGTGCAGCGGTCTCATTAAGTTTCAGGGTTGGCGATTCACATATAGATCTGGCTAGTTGACTGATGCTCACCTGTGTCCCTTATTTGTCTGTCTTTGTGTATACTCCTTGGGCCTTGGAGCTGGGCCCGGGGGTATTTGTACAAGTATACTGGAAAACACAACGGGGAATGCAAATGAAGAATTCTTAGCCTATCCCCAGTGCTGCCCAAAACCCTACTTTTCTGACTCCTGGACGCAGGCAATGGCTATCATGAAAACTCATGCCGGGTGATACAGTTCGCATCGCGCTCCAGCCGCTCGGAGAAGCCTTCGAGGTCCCGCGAGGCACTCCGCTTCAGGACGTGCTTTTCGCCTACGGCGTGGAGTTTCCGTGCGGCGGCCGGGGCCGCTGCAAGCGGTGCCGGGTGAAGCTGCTGGAAGGGGCGCTGCCGGTAACGCCGCAGGAAGCGGCCCTGCTTTCGCCCGGCGAGCTCGCCGAAGGCTGGCGGCTGGCCTGCCACGCCAGGGCGGACGTTCCCCTGACGCTCGAAATCGCGCAATGGGACGCCGCCATCCTGGCCGACGATTCCACCTTCGAGTTCACACCCGGCGAGGGGCTGGCCATTGCGGTCGATCTGGGCACCACCACCCTGGTCGGGCAACTGCTCGATCTTAGCACCGGCCATGTGCTGGCGGTGCGGACGGCGCTGAACCCCCAAGCAATCCACGGCAGCGACATCATGAGCCGGGTGCAGTTCGGCCTGGCGCCCGGCGGTGCGGAGACGCTTGCGCGCCTGATCCGGGAGCGCATGGGCATACTGATTTCCGAACTGGCGGAGGAGGCAGGGAATTGCCCGGTGCGGGAAATCGCGATTGTGGGCAACACCGTGATGCATCACCTGTTCTGCGGCATCGATGTCGAGCCGCTCTCGCACGTGCCGTTTGAAACCGAGCGCGGCGGGCTGGAGGTAATCCGCGCGCGGGCGCTCGGTTGGGATGCCGCGGGCGATCCTCCGGTGCGGTTTCTGCCCTGCCTGGGCGGGTTCGTGGGCAGTGACATCCTGGCAGGCATTCTCGCGACGAAAATGCACGAGAGCGCGGCACTGATCGGACTGATCGACCTCGGGACAAACGGCGAGATCGTGTTCGGCAGCCGCGAGGGCATCGTCTGCGCGTCGGCGGCGGCCGGTCCGGCGTTCGAAGCCGGGCGGATCTCGATGGGGATGCGCGCGGCGACCGGGGCAATCGCGGAAGTCGAAGCGGCGAATGGCGCGCTGCGGTGCCGCGTGCACGGGAACGTCGAGCCGCGGGGGATTTGCGGAAGCGGCCTGGTGGACGCAGTGGCGGCGGGACTGGAACTCGGCGCGATTCTGCCCAGCGGGCGTCTCGCCAACGGCGAGCGCACGTTTCCGCTGGCGCCGCCGGTGGCGCTGACGCAGGGGGATATTCGCGAGCTTCAGCTTGCCAAGGCAGCCGTGGCCGCGGGAATCCAGATCGTGCTAAAGGAACTGGGCGCGGCGCCCGGGGACGTCGAGCGGCTGTACCTGGCCGGGGCCTTCGGCAACTATGTGAACCGGGCGAGCGCGCGGCGCATCGGCCTCATCGACTTCCCGGACGAAAAAGTGAAGCAGGCGGGCAATACCGCCCTGCTCGGCGCCAAGCTCGTTCTGTTCGACCCCGGGCTGGATCTGGCCGGCATACTGTCACGGGTACGGCACATCTCGCTGGCCTCCGACGCCGAGTTCCAGGAAATCTATGTCGGGGAAATGGGGTTCCCCCAGCGCTGAGCCTGTGGTATCAGGAAAAATATGCCAGCGAAACGAATTCTGATGCTTGTGGGCGACTTCGTAGAAGACTACGAAGCGATGGTGCCCTTCCAGGCGCTTACGATGGTCGGGCACAGGGTGGATGCGGTATGTCCCGGCAAGAAGGCCGGTGAAACGGTGCGCACCTCCATCCACGATTTCGAGGGCGACCAGACGTACAGTGAGAAGCGCGGCCACAACTTCGCTTTGAACGGCACGTTTGACCAGGTGAAGCCGGAAGACTACGACGCGCTGGTCATCCCCGGCGGGCGCGCGCCCGAGTACATCCGGCTGAACGCGCGCGTGATCGAGATCGTGCGCCACTTCGCCGAGCGCAGCAAACCGATCGCTGCCGTCTGCCACGGCGCACAGGTGCTCGCGGCGGCCGGCGTGCTGAAGGGCAAGTGCGTGAGCGCGTACCCGGCAGTCGGCCCGGAGGTGAACCTGGCCGGCGGCAAGTATGTCGAAGTCGGGATGGACCAGGCTTACGCCGACGGCAACCTGGTGACCGCCCCCGCCTGGCCTGCGCATCCGGCCTGGCTCGCGCGGTTTCTGGACGTGCTCGGGACCCGGATCGAGCCGTAGTTCACGCGCGTCGTTGCGCCTCTTAACCGCAAATAGCGACGCTCAGTGTGCCGCGAGTGTCGTGCCGGGTGCCGCTCTGTCATAATAACGACTTATGCGGCAAGTCAACGTGGGGATCGTAGGGTTGGGGAACATCGGCACCGGCACGATGACCATTCTGGCGGAAAACGCCGATCAGATCGCGCTCAAGCTGGGCTTTCCCCTGAAGGTCACCGCGGTCTGCGACCTGCTGATCGATTCGAAAGCGATTCCCGAAGCGCTTGGCCCGGTCGTGCGCACCGCCAACTGGCGCGACGTCACCGGCGATCCCAACGTCGATATTGTGGTGGAACTGGTGGGCGGCACCACCGTCGCATCGGAGATCATCTACGCCGCCATAGATAACGGCAAGTCCGTGGTCACCGCCAACAAGGAACTCATGGCCGCCTGCGGCCCGGAGATTTGGGACCGCGCCATTAGCGCCAGCGTCAATGTGGCGATGGAAGCCAGCGTCTGCGGCGGCATTCCCATCCATGCGGTGCTGCGCGAGGGAATTTCGGGCGACCGTATCGAGGCCGTTTACGGCATCCTCAACGGCACCAGCAACTTCATCCTCACGGAGATGGAAAAGCACGGCACGCCGCTGGAAACCGTGCTTGCCGAGGCGCAGCGCCTGGGCTACGCCGAGGCCAATCCGAGCGCCGACGTGGACGGCCTGGACGCCCGCTCGAAGCTCGCCATCCTGTCGGCCCTGGCCTTCGGTGAGAAGATCACCCCTTCGGACATCTACGTCGAAGGCATCCGGCGCATCACGCCCACGGACTTCGATTACGCGCGCCAGTTGGGCCACACCATACGGCTGCTGTGCGCCGCGCGGCAGACGCCCGACGGGTTGATCCTCTCGGTGCGCCCCGCCCTAATCCCGCTCAAGACCATCCTGGCCGGAGTGCGCGGTTCCTACAACGCCGTCTGGGTCAAGGGACACTACGGCGAGGACACCTTCTATTACGGGCGCGGCGCAGGCCCGCGTCCCACCGGCGTGGCCGTGGTGAGCGACCTGATGCGCGTGGCGCGGGAAATCCGCAACGGCAGCCCGCAGCGCGTGTCGCCCTTCGCCCACGAGCGCCTCAACGAGTACAAGCCCGTCTCCATCACGCTCCAGCGGCGCCCGTACTACCTGCGCTTTCGGGTCAAGGACCGGCCCGGCATCCTCGCCACGCTGGCCGGTGTCCTCGCGCAGAAGAAGATCAGCCTGGAGGCCGTGCTCCAGCAACCCTACGACAACAAGAGCGATCTGCCCTTCGTGATCACCGTGGAGCCGACCTCCGAGCAGGCCATCCGGGAAGCTGTCGAGGAGATGTCCAAGCTCGACTTCCTCACCCAGGCGCCCCTGGCGCTGCCGATGGAACCGCTGCTGTAACGCGTTTGGCGGCGCCCGCCGCCAGTTAAACGCCGAACCGGACGTGGTCCGGGAAGCGGGCAGGGCAGCGCGGCTGCCAGACCGCCGGAGGTAGAATCACGCTTAGTGGGCGAGGACAACTCCGGAACCCGGGACCGCACCAAGCAGCTCGGCGCGTGGTTTCTCGGCCCCAAGGCCGAGAACGCCAGCCTGGAAGAGGAGATGATCCTGCACATACTGCGGGATTATTTCTACTGGCGGCGCAATTACTACCCCTCGGACGAAATCACCATCACGCAGCACATGCGCCGCGAGGCGGCCGACTTCACCGATACGCTCTTCCAGCAGCTCAGCGAGATGCTCGCCCGCCTCCGCCGCCACTTCCCGTTTTACAGCCCGCGCTACATCGCGCACATGCTCTCCGACCAGACGATTCCCTCTGTGCTGGGCTACTTCGCGGGCATGCTTTACAACCCGAACAACGTCACGCCGGAAGCCGCGCCCGTCACCGTGGAGTGGGAACTGGAAGTCGCCGCCGACGTTCTGAAGATGCTCGGGTACACCGCCCCGCCCGCCTCCGCCGACCATCGCCAGACCCGCAAGGAATTCGGCTGGGCGCACATCACCAGCGGCGGAACCGTGGCCAACATCGAGGCCCTCTGGGTGGCCCGCAACGTCCGCTACTTTCCGCTGGCCGTCAAACGCGCCGCGGAACGGGAGGGCATCGCGCTCACCGTCAAGCTGCCCGGGCAGGCGCAGTCGCGTTCGATCTCGGACCTCGACGACATGCAGTGCCTGTCGCTCCGGCCGAACTCGGCCACATTCCTCCTGACGCGCTTCATCGAGGCCGTGAGGGCCCGCCGGAATCTTTCCGAAGCGGACGCCGTGCGGCTCGCGTGGGAGGCGCTGGCCGCCACCGGGTTTTCGCTGTCGCACAACGGCTCGGCAGCGTGTTTCGCCGATTTTCCGCCCGCGCTGTTCGTCTCCGGCACCGCCCACTACAGTCTGAGCAAGGCGGCCGATCTGCTTGGCATCGGGCGCGGCAACCTCATTTTTGTCGATGTGGACCGCACCTTCCGGCTCGAGATTCGCGATCTGGAAGACAAACTCCGGGCCGCCAGGAATAAAGGGCAGGTCCCGCTCGCGGTAGTGGCCATCGCCGGAACAACCGAGGAAGGCTCGATTGATCCCGTGCACCGCATCGACGATTTCCGCCGCCGGCTCGAACAGCAGGAGCACGCCAGTTTCTGGCTGCATGTGGACGCCGCCTGGGCGGGCTACATCCGTTCCCTGTTCGTTGAGCCCGGGGGAGCGCCGCCCGCTGATGACGCCGCCCGCATCGACGCGGTGAACACCTTCGCGTCCCGGACGCTGGAGATTGCGGTGGGCGCCTACACGCGCCGGATCGAGATCAAATGGGGCAGCAAGGAAGTGTGCCGGGCGTTTCTGGCTTTCCCACGCGCGGAATCCATCGTTGTCGATCCGCACAAAATGGGCTACGTTCCCTATCCTTGCGGCGTGGTTGCCTTCCGCAACGACCGCGTGCGCCATTTCCTCAGCCACCACGCGCCGTATATCACCAGCCCGGAAAAGGCGGGCCACGGCGTCCGCGCGTACGTCCCGCCAGCCAGCGTCGGGCCTTTCATTCTGGAAGGATCGAAGCCGGGCGCGGCCGCCGCCTCCTGCTGGCTCTCGCATCGCATGATCCCGCCGGACCGCAGCGGCTACGGCGAGATTGCCCGCGCGTCGGTGCTGGCCGCCCGCGAACTCTACGAGCGCCTCGTTCACTGGGAGCACGCCGCCAAAGCCAACCGCGCCCCGGTCCACTACCGCTTCGTGCCGGCCGCCGCGCTGCCGCCCGATACCAACATCGTGTGCTTCGTCATCCAGGAGAAGCCCTCCCGCTCGCTGAAGCGCATGAACGCGCTGGCCGAGGCCGTCTACCGGCGTTTCACCATCGAAGCCGAACGCGGCGAGGGCGGCTACAGCTACTCGCAGCCGTTTTTCATCTCCCGGACGCGGTTCCAGCTTCCGAACTACTCCGCCCACTCCGTGGCGGACTTGCTGGAGCGCGCCGGCGTCGATGCGAGCGATTACCCGGCCGAGGGGGTCTTTGTCCTGCGCGCCACAGTTATGACGCCTTACATTACGCTCGCCGCCGAGACCGGCCGCAAACAGGCGCTGCTCGCCGAGTTCCTCGAAACACTAGGACGCGTCACCGGAGAGGCGCTCGCGCAACTATCCGCGCAGAGCGCATCCGCGGTTCCGCTATAATCCAAGTGCTATGGCAAGCCTGGCGGACATTGAGGACTTTTTGGCCCAAAAACGGATCGCCTTGGTCGGCGTCGCGCGCAACCCCAAGGATTTCAACCGTGTGTTGTTCCGGAGCTTCCGCGAGCGCGGCTATGACGCCGTGCCGGTCAACCCCAATGCGCAGGAGTTGGACGGGGTGCGCTGCTTCGCCTCCGTTCAGGAGATCCAGCCGCCGGTGGATGCGGTGCTGGTGATGACGCCCGCCGCGAAAACGGACTTCATCGCGAAGGATTGTGCCGACGCCGGCGTGAAGCGAATCTGGATGTATCGCGCCGTGGGGACGGGTGCGCTCAGCCAGCCGGCGGTCGAGTTCTGCCGGAAGAAGGGTATGCGCGTGGTGGACGGCCACTGTCCTTTCATGTTCCTGCGCGACACGCCCTGGCCCCACCGGCTGCACGGTTTTCTTGTGAAGATCGCGGGCAGGTATCCGAAGTAGCTCTCTGCCCTCGGCAGCACGGCCCCCGCGCCGCCTATTTCTTCTTCACCTCTTCGAGCAGCTCGGAAAGGAACTGGAACAAACCCTCGCCGGGATCGTCGCAGGTCGAGATGATCGGCTCGATGCCCCGGGCGTGCAGCACACGCTCCTGCACCGGGTTGGCGGCCCTCAGAAAGATATACGATTTCGGCCGCAGCGCGATGAAGGACGACTCCTGCCACAGCCGCTCCAGCTTGTAAAGCAGATAGCGGATGTTTATATCCGACAGGCTGTACCCGATGAACAGCACGGGCCGGCTCAGCACGTCGGATTGCAGCTTGATGTCCAGGGCGCTTTCGAAACCGAGCCGTTCATAAAAGCTGGATTCGGTGAGCACGAGCGAAGCGTCGTCATCGAAATCGCCGTGGAACTTAATAATTTGGGTGACGCCCGGGCGCGCTTCGAGCAGGTCCCCCACGTTGGCGATCTTGGTGTACGGCTGGCCGTAGGCGTCGTACGCCTTTTCGAGCCAGCGGTCATAGTTCGTCGTGTAGACGACCGGAAACGCCAGCTCCACAATCAGGCGATGGATGCGGGATTCGCGCACCGAGACGTCGGCGCGGTGCCAGGTGACGTCCATCCAGCTCCGCAGCGGGCCGAGCGTGCCCTTAACGAGCCTGTAGTATTCGGCCAGCGTGCGGTGGTCGCCCAGCGTGCGGAACCACTCGGGATCGTAACCCAACTGCTTGGCGATCTCGGCGACGATCTCGTCGGTCGTCGGAACGCCGACGTTTTTGGAAACGCCGGCTCCCACAAACAGAATGGCCCGCTTCTGGCGGACCGCTTCAACGAGGTCGGCGTGGATCACAACTTTTACCTACTTCATAATCAGCTTGCGGGCAAGGGGAACGGCCGCGGCTGCGTTGGCGCCGTAGCCGTCGGCGCCGATCTCGCGCGCCCACTGCTCCGTGACCGGCGCGCCGCCGACCACCACGCGCACGCGGTCCCGAAGACCGGCGTCTTTCAGCGCATCGATGGTGGTCTTCATGGAGGGCATGGTCACCGTGAGCAGCGCGGAAAGACACACCAGGTCCGGATTGCGTTCGCGCACGGCTTCGACGAATTTTTCAGGGGCCACGTCCGCGCCGAGGTCGACCACTTCGAATCCGCCGCCCTCCAGCATCGAGCTCACGAGGTTCTTGCCGATGTCGTGGAGGTCGCCCTTCACGGTGCCGATCACCACGCGGCCCGCCGGCTCGGTTCCCCGCTCGGCCAGCAGCGGGCGGATCAGCTCGAGCGCGCCTTTCATGGCGCGCGCCGCCAGCAGCAGCTCCGGAACGAAGTAGTCCTCGCACTCGAAGCGCCGGCCGGCCTCGTCCATCGCCGGGACCATCTGGGTGTTCACGATTTCGAGCGGATCCGCTCCGGCGGCCAGCGCCTCCTTCGTAATCGCAACAGCGGCCTTGCTGTCGCCCGTAAGAATGGCTTCGTATAGCTTGGATAAATCAGACATGGGTTTCCCTTGACTTCATACCGTTGAATTCCCGCACCGCTTCGATCATCGCCACGATATTCTCGACCGGCGTTCTGGCCTGAATATTGTGCACGGTGTTGAACACAAACCCGCCGTTGGAGGAGAAAATCTTACACCGCTCCAGCACTTGGGCGCGGATTTCCTCCGGGGTGCCGAAAGGCAGCGTTTTCTGCGTGTCCACGCCGCCGCCCCAGAACACGATGCGATCTCCGTACCTCTCCTTCAGGCGCGCGGCATCCATGCCCGCGGCGGAGCACTGCACCGGGTTGAGGATGTCGAAGCCCGCCTCAATAAAGGTATCGATAAATTTCCCCACCGCTCCGCAAGAGTGCTTGAACGTTTTCCAGTTAGTATGTTTGTGGATCCAGTCGTTCACCTGCTTGTAATAGGGCATGTACAGCTCGCGCAGCGTCTTCACGGAGCAGAACGAGGACGTCTGGGTTCCGAAATCCGTGCCGCAAACGAAGACCACGTCCACGCAGTCCCCCACCACGCCGTGAATCTTCTTGAGGTTCTGCAAGGCAATCTCGCACTGGCGGGCGAAAACCTGGTGGATGTAATCCCGGCGCGTGCTGGTGGAGATGTACCACTCGGTTATGTCGCGAATGCCTTTCGGGTATTTCAGAAAGGGCGCGGGCACAAGCGCGATGTCTCCGAAAGCCGTGCCTCCGAATCCGGCGATAACGGCCCGGCCCGTGGCCGCTGCGGCGGGCGCCGCTTGCGAGAGCTGCTCCAGGTAATCTTCGGCGACAGGCGTGAACTCTTCGAGATTGTCCTCCGGGTTGAGGCGGTCCTCGTCGATCGGTTCCTGCCGGATGATGGTATCGAAGAAGTAGAAGCCCTTGGGCATTCTCCCGCTGGGAGGCGCGGTGGTGTCGCCTTCGGGGAAGATGAGCGTGTCGCCGTTCTCGTCGGTGGTGGTCCGGAAATCTTCGGGCACGAGGATCTCCTGGCCCCAGCCGGTGCGCCACATCTTCCAGTTCACGTTCTTGAAGCCGAACATGGTGGTGTATGGAAACACACCCTCCACGTCGATGCCCATCGCCTGCTTCAGGTCGTCGTCCACCCAGCCGAGCATCTGGTACGGCTCGTGCAGTTTCACCGGCCGCTTTTCCAGGCCATAGTAGTCGCGCAGCGCCGCGACGCAACTGATGTGGATGCCTGTAACGGAGGTACCGCCAAGATCGACCGGCACGCGATCCGGCTCGCGGTGGCTTAAGGCTGCCAGAACCCGTTCCTTGCTCGTCATTCGGTCTCCCAGATTACAACAATTTGGGCGCCAGCTTGCGGTTTGAAAGCCGGCTTAACTAAAGTGGGAAGGGTGAACTGGACCAGGAACGCGCTGATCGCCGTCGCGGCGATCGCCGCGATTGGAACTGCCGCAGCCTGGCTTTGGCCGCGCCCGGAGGCTCCCAAGCCCGCCGTGGAGCAGGCTACGCCCGCCGCGCCCGAACCCCCGCGAGTCACGAAAGAGAGCGTCGCCATCGAGCGGGGCGACACGCTGGAGACGCTGCTGGACAACGCGGGCGTGGCGGAGGCCGACCGCACGGCGATCATATCCGCCGCAAGAAGCGTCTTCGATCTCAGGAAGCTTCGCGTCAACGCCTCGCTGAACCTCACTCGCGTCGAAGGGGGCGAAATCGAATCGCTTGACTACGTCATCGACCCGGATCACGAGCTTCGCGTTACGCGCGGAGCCGAGGGTTTCCAGGCGGCCGTGGTCACGATTCCGGGCGAAATCCGCGTGGTTCCCGTCTGCGGCGTGATGCAGGATTCCCTGTTTCTCAGCATGGAGCGCGCCGGTGAACGGGCGGAACTGGCCATTGAGGTTGCCGACATTTTTGCCTGGGACATCGATTTCTACACCGACCCTCAGCCGGGCGATACCTTCTGCCTGGTTGTTGAGAAAAAGGAATACTCCAACGGCCAGCCGCCGACTTACCGCCGCATCCTTGCCGCCAGGTATGTGAATGCCGGGACTACTTATGAAGGCTTCCTGTTTTCGGAAGGCGGCGGAAGGCCGGCTTACTACGCGCGCGACGGGCGTTCGTTGCAGGCGGCCTTCCTGCGGTCGCCGCTTAAATTCGACGCGAGGATCAGCTCGCGGTTTTCGAGGCGGCGATTCCATCCCGTGCTGAAAATCTACCGCCCGCACCTGGGCACCGACTACGCGGCGCCGGTTGGAGCGCCGGTTCAGGCTATCGCCTCGGGGCGCGTTACGTTTGCCGGGCACTCGGGCGCTTCGGGAAACATGGTGCGCATCCGGCACGCGAACGGTTACGAAAGCATGTACCTGCACCTGTCGCGGATCTATGTCCGGAACGAGCAGCCGGTGAACCAGGGGCAGCGGATCGGAGCGGTCGGCGCAACCGGCCTCGCCACCGGGCCGCATCTCGATTTCCGTTTGCGAAAAAACGGAACCTTCGTCAATTTCGAGCGGCTCAGGGCGCCCCGCGCGACCAGGCTCGCGGCTTCCGACATGCCAATTTTCACACAGGAAAGCGCGAGTTTGGCGGCCCTCATGGATGAAGCGCTCAACGCGAATTCCACCCTTGTGGCCGGCGCCGCGCCGCCCTCCGGGCCCGTCGCGGTGGAGTAAACCCTAACCGCTGTCGGCCAACAACCGCGATCCTCGCGTCGAATGTGCGAGAATGCCGCGAGGAGGAACCACCAGGTGAACCGCAGGAGTTTTCTCGGCGGCGTGCCCCTGATCGGCACGGCGCTATCAGCAGGCGCATACCAGCCCACGACCGTCGCTTCGTTGAAGGGCGCCGTAAAATCCGTCGTGATCCCCACGCACGAATTCGCCGGCAATCTCGACGAGCGCCTCGAATTTCCGGCGGACTGGGAGATCAACGTGATGGATATGCGCGGCCGGATCGCGCCCGTATTGAGCAGCGGCGAGATCCGGCGCAGCCTGGACAGGCCGATCGGGACAAAGTCGCTTCGCGAACTTGCCGAAGGCAAAAAAACTGTCGCCATCACGTTCGACGATCTCACGCGCGCAACACCAACATATGCCGTTACACCCTGGGTCGTCGAGCAGCTCAAGGCGGCCGGCATCGCCGACGAGAACATCCTCTTCATCGGTTCCTTCGCCACGCACCGTCCCATGACGGCGATCGAGGTGCAGGCAAAACTCGGCAAGGACATCGCGCGCCGGTTTCCGTGGATGAACCACAACGTGTTCGCGAACGTGCGGGAGGTCGGCGTCACCAGCTTTAAAAACAGGGTGAGGCTGAACCAGACCTTCCTCGCCGCCGACCTCAAAATCTGCCTCAGCGGCATCAAGATCCATAACGACGCCGGTTACGGCGGGGGCGCGAAAGCGGTTCTGCCGGGACTGGCGTGTCTGGAAACCGTCGAGTACAACCACAATGTCCTGATGAGGGGGAACCCCACGACGGGTCCGGTAAAGGTTTTCAAGAACGAGATGCGGCTGGACATGATCGAAGCGGCTCGGATGGCCAAGGTGGACTTCTCGGTCCAGATCATGTACAACCACAAGCTCCAGCCCACCCACGTCTTTTCCGGAGACATCGTCGAGGCCCACCATGCCGGCGTGCGCGTCGCGGCGAAGCACTACTGCACGCCCACATTCAAAGACGCCGATATCGTGGTGACCAACGGTTACCCGCAGAACGCACAGGCATTCCATGCCCAGCGGTGGATTGCGCGCTCGGTGCGCGAGGGCGGCACGGGCGTGCTCATCATCCAGCATCCGCTGGGGCTCGACCCGGTTCACTATCTCAACAACCGCACCGCCGGCCGCAACGGCAGCACGTATTACCAGATCGCGGAGCGCCGCCGGAACGCGCGCCTGCCGAGAAACAGCGCGCTGATCGTCTACTCGCAGTACATGGACCGCCAGCAGATGGACACCTATCCCCGCGCCACCGCGTTCGCGGACAAGTGGGAAGACGTGATCCGGATCCTGCGCGAACGCCACAAAGGCACCGCCCGCGTCGCCGTGTATCCCTATGGCGGAATGCAGCACGAGGAACTCGAGCTGGACGGGTAATCAGCGTCCGCCCTGCCGCTTCAGTTCGTCCTGAAGCTCGGCGAGCAATTGCAGCGCCTCGATCGGCTTCAGTTCGTCGAGCTTGAGACCGCGGATCCTTTCGGCGATTTCGTAGTTGACGGGCTCGAACAGGGAAATCTGGACCGGGTGCGGGCGCGTCCCCGGCGTCAGTTCCTCAGTGACTTCGTGCTCGGTCTTTTCGTGCAACTGGAGCACCTCGCGGGCGCGCTCGATCACGCTGGGCGGCAGCGCCGCCAGCCGGGCCACCTCGATGCCGTAGCTGCGGTCAGCCGCGCCCGGTTCCACCTTCCTGAGGAAAATGATCTGCTCGCCCGCTTCCTTTACCGACACACGCAGGTTGTGCACGCCCTCGATCTGCCCGGCCAACTCCGTCAGCTCGTGATAGTGGGTGGCGAACAGGGTTTTGGCGCGAATGTGGTCGTGGATGTGCTCGATCACCGCCCAGGCGAGGGCAAGCCCGTCGTAGGTCGCCGTGCCGCGCCCGATCTCATCCAGCACGATCAGGCTGCGCTGGGTCGCCGTGTTGAGGATGACCGCCGTCTCGGTCATCTCCACCATGAAGGTCGATCGCCCGCGCGCCAGGTTGTCCGATGCGCCGATGCGGGTGAACACGCGGTCGAACACGGGCAGCAGCGCCGATTCCGCCGGCACGAACGAGCCCGTTTGCGCCATGATAGCGATCAGCGCCGCCTGCCGGAGATAGGTCGATTTGCCGCCCATGTTCGGCCCGGTGATGATGGCGATGAAGTTCGCCGCGGAGAGATACAGATCGTTGGGAATGAACCGCTCCGCCTCGCGTTCGGCCAGCTTCTCGATAACCGGATGGCGCCCTCCGGCGATTCGCATTTCGCCGCTGTCGGAAAACCGCGGCCGCACCCAGCGGCTCTCCGCGGCCACCTGGGCCAGCGCGGCGGTCACGTCGATTGCGGCGATGGCGGCGGCGGTCGCGCGGATCCGCGCCGCATGCGACGCGGTGAACGAGCGCACCTCGGCGAAAATCGCCCGCTCCAGGTCGAAAATTTTCTCCTCCGCGTCGAGGATCTTGCGCTCGAGTTCCTTCAGCTCCGGCGTGGTGAACCTTTCGGCGTTTACCAGCGTCTGCTTGCGTTCGTAATCGCCGGGCACCAAATGCAGGTTCGGCTTGGAAACTTCGATGTAGTAGCCGAAAACGTTGTTGAACCTGACTTTGAGCGATTGGATTCCGGTGCGCGCGCGCTCACGCGTCTCCAACTGGGCGATGTACTGGCGGCTGTTGCGGCTGATGTCCCGAAGCTCGTCGAGTTCGGGGTTGAAGCCGGCGCGAATCGTGCCGCCGTCGGCGATGTTGGCGGGCGGCTCGTCCGCGATCGCTGCGAGGATGCGCCCGGCGACTTCCTCCACCGCATCCAGGCGCTCCTTGCCCCACTTTTCACTCAGCTCGGGAACCTTTTCGAGCGAGCGCCCGAGCGCCAGCAGGTCCCTCGGCGCCGCCGTGCCCAGCGTGACCTTGGCCAGCAGGCGCTCGAGATCGGAAATTTGCGACAGTACCTTGCGCAGTTCGCCGCGCCGGATGGTGTCGCGAAAGAGATCCTCGACCGCATCGAGGCGGCTCTCGATCTCTTCGAGCCGCATGGAAGGACGCAGGAGGCGCGACCTGAGCAGCCGCCCTCCCATCCCGGTCAGCGTCGCGTCCATCACGCCGAGCAGGCAGGCGTCCTTGCGCCCGCCAAGTTCGGCTGGAAAGATCGGTTCGAGCAGCTCCAGATTCCGCACCGTGACGGAGTCGAGAATCATTGCCTCCGACCGGTCGTAATACGAAGGCCGGTCGATGTGATCGAGCGAGGATTTCTGGGTCTCTTTGAGGTAGTGCAGGATGGCGCCGGCGGCTCCGATTGCAAGCGGGCGATCTGCCAGGCCGCAGCCGTCCAGGGACAACAGGCGGAAATGGTCGCGCAGGCTGCGCTCGGCGTGGCTTGGGGTGAAAACCCAGCCTTCCACTTCCGTCCGCAACGCCGGGATCCCCTCCAGGGCGGTTCCGGAAGGGCACAGTACTTCGCGCGCGCCCAGGTGTTCGATGGCCGCAGCCACCTCGCGCTCGTCCAGTTCGGTTGTCCGGAATTCCCCGGTGGAGACGTCCACGTGCGCGAGCCCAGCGCGCTTCCCCGCAAACGTGACCGCCGCCAGGTAGTTGTTTTCGTGCGACCGCAGCAGGCCGGTTTCGGTGACCGTGCCGGGCGTCACCACGCGCGTCAACTCGCGCTTCACCAGCTTTTTGGCGAACCGGGCGTCTTCCACCTGGTCGCAGATGGCCACCCGGTAGCCGCGCTGGATCAGACGCGCGATATAGCTCTCGGAGGAATGGTAGGGCACGCCGCACATCGGGATCGGCTGCCCTTTTTCCTTGTTCCGGGATGTCAGGGTGATCTCAAGTTCGCGCGCCGCGATCACGGCGTCTTCGTAAAACAGCTCGTAGAAGTCGCCGAGGCGGAACATCAGCAGCGCGCCGGGCACCTGCTGCTTGATGGAGTGATATTGCCGCATCAGCGGCGTGGACGCCTGGGTATCCATCTGGCTCAGGCATAGATACCGCGGAGCTTGATGGCGAAGGCGACGCGGTCGAGCGCCAAAATATTCGCCGCGATGCGGTTGTCCACCCCGTGCTTCTCCGCGTAATCGACGACGCGCTTGAAGTTTTCGACCATGATTTCCTTCAGCCGCTGGTTGATCAGGTCCTCGTTCCAGAAGAAGCCCTGGCGGTCCTGCACCCACTCGAAGTAGGACACGGTGACTCCGCCGGCATTCGCCAGAATGTCGGGAATCAGAAAAATCCCCTTTTGGTGGAGGATCTCGTCGGCTGCCGGAGTAGTCGGCCCGTTGGCTCCTTCGCAGATGATGCGCGCGCGAATGCCGGCCGCGTTCGCTGAAGTGATGACGTTCTCGCGCGCCGCGGGCACCAGCGCCTCGCATTCCAGGCACATGGCCTCGTCCGGATCGATGTTCTCGCCGCCTGGAAAGTTGGCGATGGAGCCGGTCTCCGCACGGTGCTTCCACAGGGCCTCGACATCCAGGCCGCTCGGATTGCAGACCGCGCCGTCGATCTCGATGATGGCGATTACTTTGAATCCGGCCCGCGACATCAGCTTCGCGGCTGTGCCGCCCACGTTTCCAAACCCCTGAACGACCACGCGCGCCCCTTCCTGCTTCAGGCCGAGGTGCTTGAGTGCCTCCTCTGTGACGATCATGCAGCCCCGCCCGGTCGCCTCACGCCGGCCGCGGGAACCACCGAGATCGAGCGGCTTGCCCGTCACCACGGCCGTTACCGTACAGCCCACGTGCATGGAGTAGGTGTCCATGATCCATGCCATCGTCTGGTCGTTGGTGTTCATGTCCGGCGCGGGGACGTCGCGCTCGGGGCCGAGGAACGGAAGGATTTCCGCCGTGTACCGCCGCGTGATTCTTTCCAGTTCCCCTTGCGACAGCATGGGAGGATTGCAGATGACGCCGCCCTTGGCCCCGCCGAACGGGATGTTCACCACCGCGCACTTCCAGGTCATGGCGGCGGCCAGGGCACGCACTTCGTCCAGCGTGACATCGGGCGCGAAGCGGATACCGCCCTTTCCCGGGCCGCGGGCCATCGAATGCAGAACGCGGTATCCGGTAAACACTTCCAATCGCCCGTCGTCGAGTTCCACCGGGATATGCACGGTAATCTCTTTCGACGACGTGCGCAGGATCTTGCGTATGCCGTTGTCCAGGCCCAGGTGGTCCGCCGCGATATCAAATCGCGCCTCCGCGGCCCGCCACGGGTTCAGCTCCCCCTCCATCCCTTCGGCTCCTGAAACTGTTGTCGTCGCCTGCATTCCTCTCTCCCGACAGCCCATTATCCCACCGCGCGGCGGAAACGTCGTGTCCGTAATGGTTGGATGCTCTTCTGCTTACCGGGGTTCGCCAGCAACGATATCAGGCGATACGCGATAATGGGAGCCTGTGAATCAGGCGCGCGAATGGATCCGGGAAGCTCGCGCTGTCGCTGTGCTCACCGGGGCGGGCATCTCGGCCGAGAGCGGCGTGCCGACGTTCCGCGGCCCGGGAGGGCTGTGGCGGCAGTTCTCCCCGGAGCAGTTGGCCACTCCGGAAGCCTTCGCCCGCGACCCGCGGCTGGTATGGGAATGGTATGACTGGCGGCGCGGCAAGGTGGCTGGCGCGCAGCCGAATGCCGGACATCTGGCCTTGGCCGCCCTGGAGGAAACGAAGCCACGGTTCACGCTGGTAACCCAGAATGTAGACGGCCTTCACGACCGCGCGGGCAGCCGCAGCATCGTCAAATTGCACGGCGATCTGTGGACGCTCCGCTGCACGGCCTGCGCGCACGAGCGGCGCGACGAACGCGTTCCGCTGCCGGAGTTGCCTCCACGGTGCGAGTGCGGCGCGCTTCTGCGGCCGGGTGTGGTCTGGTTCGGCGAGCCGCTGCCGGCCGGGCAATGGGACGACGCCCAGCGCGCTGTCCGGGAAGCGGACCTGCTGCTGGTGGTGGGCACCTCCGCCGTAGTCTACCCGGCAGCCGGGCTGGTCCCGCTCGCCAAGGCCTGCGGCGCGCGCGTGATTGAATGCAACATGGAGGAGACGCCGTTTTCCTCGGAAGTGGATAAATCCTTTCGAGGCGCGGCGGGCGAACTGCTGCTTCGACTGATCGAATCATGAAAATCTGCTACCTGGATGCTTTTTCGGGAATCAGCGGCGACATGCTCGTCGGCGCGCTGGCCGACGCCGGCGCGGATACGGCGGCCCTGTGCGGCGCGTTGAACGCGCTCGGCACGGGGGCGGTGTACGAGTTTGAGAAGACGAAACGCCGCGGCATCGCGGCGACCAAGTTCCACGTGCGCTGCGGCGAGCAGCACGGGCACAGGCACCTCTCGCACATTCTCGAAATGATCGAAAAGGCGGCGCTGCCGGAGCGCGTGAAGCGGAACGCCTCCGCCGTATTCAACCGGCTGGGGGAGGCCGAGGCGCGGGTTCACCAGGTCCCGGTTGAACGCGTTCACTTTCACGAAGTGGGCGCGGTGGATTCCATCAGCGACATCGTGGGCGCCTGCCTGGGGTTCGAGCTGCTCGGTGTCGAGCGCATCTGCTGTTCGCCCGTCAACCTCGGCAGCGGGACGGTGAAAACCGAGCACGGTATTCTGCCCGTGCCCGCTCCGGCTACAGCGGCGCTTTTGGAAGGAAAGCCTGTGTACGCCCGCGGCCCCGCCCTCGAGCTGACGACGCCCACGGGCGCGGCGATTGCCGCCACCCTGGCCTCGTCCTTCGGCCCGCTTCCGCCGATGAGGATTTCCGCAACCGGCTACGGCGCCGGCGGCCACGATTTCCCCGAACACGCCAACGTTCTGCGCGCGATCGTGGGCGAGGCGAGTGGAGCGGCTGA
The DNA here is from genome assembly GCA_050261015.1 of Rhodospirillales bacterium. Taxonomy (GTDB): domain Bacteria; phylum Acidobacteriota; class Terriglobia; order Bryobacterales; family Bryobacteraceae; genus Fen-330. Next base: position 92,904 of record JBLNCW010000033.1, read on the forward strand.
GGCCACAACCGTATCGGTGCTCGAAGCCAATATCGACGATTCGAGTCCCGAAGTGCTCGGCTTCGCCCTGGAACGCCTGCTCTCCGCGGGCGCGCTCGATGTAACGCTTTCGCCCGTCATCATGAAGAAGAACCGGCCGGGCACGCTGCTGCGCGCGATCGTGCGCCCGGAAGACCAGGAGGCGCTCGCAGGCGTGCTGTTCCGCGAGACCTCCACGCTGGGCCTGCGCATTTACCAGGCGGAGCGGCGCGTGCAGCCGCGCTCCGTGGTCGAAGTCCAGACGCCGCACGGCGCCGTGCGCGTGAAGGTCTCCGGCGAGGGCGGCTTCGCGCCGGAGTACGAGGACTGCCGCCGCCTGGCGCTTGAAACCGGCGTCCCCCTAAAAGATATTCTGGCCGCAGCTAACTTCGCATATCTCACACAAAATCGATGAAGTACTATCTCACAACTCCCATTTACTACGTAAACGCCGCGCCGCACATCGGCCATGCGTACACGACGATCGTGGCCGACATGGTGCGCCGCTTCAAAACGATGCAGGGCTTTCAGGCCGTGCTCACCACCGGCTCCGACGAGCACGGGGTCAACGTCGAGCGCGCCGCCCAACGCGTGGGCAAATCGCCCAAGGAATACTGCGACGTGATCGCCGCCGAGTTCGAGCGGCAATGGCAATTGCTCGGGCTGAAGATCGATCGTTTCCAGCGCACTACGAACCCGCAGCACGCGCGCGTCGTGCAGGATTTGTTCGAGCGCTGCCGCAAGAACGGCTATATATACAAAGGCTCCTACACCGGCCAGTACTGCATACACGACAACCTCTACGTCACGGAAGCCAAGCCGGGCGATCCCTGCCCGGACTGCGGCCGGCCCACCGAAACCATCACCGAGGAGAACTTCTTCTTCGAACTTTCGGCGTTTCAGGACAGGCTGCTCGAGCTCTACGACAAGCATCCCGAATTCATCCAGCCGGAAACGCGGCGCAACGAGGTGATCGCGTTCGTGAAGCAGGGGCTGACCGACCTTTCGATCACCCGCACCAACATCAGTTGGGGCATTCCCGTGAAGGGCGAGCCGCCGCACGTGTTCTACGTGTGGTTCGATGCCCTCAGCACTTACATGAGCGCGGTGGAGGGCGAGGACCTCTGGCCGGCCGACCTGCACCTCATCGGCAAGGAGATCGTGCGGTTCCACGCCATTTACTGGCCGTCATTCCTGATGGCGGCCGGCCTGCCGCTGCCCAAGCGCATCTTTGCGCACGGCTGGCTGCTGTTTGAAGAGAGCAAAATGAGCAAGTCGCGGGGCAACATCGTGCGTCCGGAGCCGATCCGGCAGACGATCGGCGCGGACGCGCTCCGGTACTTTCTCATGCGCGAAGTCGTGTTCGGGCAGGACGGCAGTTTCAGCTACGACGCCCTGGTGGGCCGCTACAACTCCGATCTCGCAAATGGACTCGGCAACCTTGCCAGCCGCACGCTGACCATGATCAACCAGTATTGCGAGGGCGCGTTTCCCCCGTGCGCGGTGGATGGGGCGATCCCGCAGCTCGCGCGGCAGACGATCGAAGGCGCCGTCGCGGCCTTTGAGGCTTTTGAATTTTCCAAGGGGCTTGAGACCATCTGGGGCCTGCTCTCGGCCACCGACAAGTTCATCGTGGAGCAGGCGCCGTGGGCGCTGGCGAAGAAGCCGGAGGCGCGCGCGCAACTCGACGCCGCCCTCTACACCGCCGCCGAGGTGCTTCGCATCGCCACGGCTCTGCTGGCGCCGGTGCTGCCCGAATCCACCGCCAAAATTTGGCAGCAACTCGGCATGCCGGAGCCGCTCGAATCCGTCCGCCTGCAGGAGCTGAAGTGGGGGCAGTTGCAGCCCGGCCAGAAGGTGGGCGAGGTCGCGCCCGTGTTCCCGCGTATCGAGGCCAAATCGGCCATCGAGAAGATGCGCGCGCTCGAAGAGCAGGAAGCAGCGCGGCAGGCGGCGCTTGTCGGCAAAATTCCCGCTGCTCAGCCCGCCGGACAGGGCGAAAAGATTTCCATCGACGATTTTGCCAAGGTCGACATGCGGGTCGGGCGCGTTCTCGAAGCGGAGCCGGTGAAGGGCGCGAACAAGCTGCTGAAGCTGAAGGTCGATATCGCGGAACCGCAGCCGCGGACGCTGGTGGCCGGCATCGCCGAAGCGTACACGCCGGAGCAGTTGATCGGGCGCAAGGTGGTGATCGTCGCCAATCTCCAGCCCAGGAAGTTACGCGGCATCGAGTCGAACGGCATGATCGTCGCGGCGTCGCTGGAAGGCGGCAAGCCGGTGCTGGCGGGCTTTCTGGAAGACGTGCCGGTGGGAGCGCGGCTAAAGTAAGTGCTGGCCGATTCGCACTGCCATCTCGACGACCCGCAGTTTGATGCCGATCGCGACGCCGTGATCGAGCGGGCGCGCGCCGCCGGCGTTGAGCGGCTGCTTGCGGTCGGCACGGGCAGCGGACCGCCGGACCTCGAAGCGGGCATCCGAATCGCCGAGCGGTGGCCGCATATCTGGGCGACCGTGGGCGTGCATCCGCACGACGCTGGCAAGGCTGTTCCGGAGACCTTCGAGCGCGTACGGGAACTGCTCGGCCACCCGAAAGTGGTGGCCGCCGGCGAGATGGGCCTGGATTACCACTACGACTTTTCTCCGCGGGAAGTGCAGCGTGAGGTGTTCGCGCGGCAGGTAGAGATCGCGCGCGCAGCGGGAAAGCCCATCGTCGTTCATACGCGCGAGGCGTGGGCGGACACCTGGAGCGTTCTCGGCCCGGGGCCGCACCAGGGCATTTTTCATTGTTTTTCCGGCGGTCCCGAGGAGGCGGAGCAGGCGCTCGAACTGGGTTTCTATATCAGTTTTTCGGGCGTGGTGACGTTTCCCAAGGCCGTGCGCGTTCAGCAGGCCGCGCGGATCGTGCCTGCGGACCGGCTGCTCGTTGAAACCGACGCCCCGTACCTGGCCCCGGCGCCCAGGCGCGGCAAGCGCAATGAGCCTGCGTTCGTCATCGAGACCGCCCGGAAGGTGGCCGAGCTGCGCGGCGAGACCCTCGAGCGCGTGGCCTCCGTCACCTGGGAGAACTTCGCGCGCGTGCTTGGCATCGAGTGCTAGACTGAGTAGATCCATGGATTCAGGCAAAGCTGGGCTAACAGTGGCGGTACGGGATATTATCGGCCTGATTGACGAGGAACTGAGTCGGGTCGAGCGCGAAATCAGCCTGGAGTGGATGGCCTCCGTGGACGCGATCACCATGATCGGCAGCTACCTCCAGGCGAGCGGGGGCAAGCGGCTGCGCCCGGCGCTCGTCTTGCTGGCTTCCAAGTTGGTCGGCGACGGTGGGGAGAGTGCGATCCGGTTGGGCGCGGTGGTGGAAATGATCCACTCCGCCACGCTGGTCCACGACGATGTGATCGACGGCGCGCGGACGCGCCGCGGCCGGGCCTCGACCAACATCATGTGGGGCAATCATACCGCGGTGCTGGCCGGTGACTGGCTCTACATGCAGGCATTCCAGATTGCCTTGCGCGAGCGGGACTTCCGTGTGCTGGACCTGCTGATCGGTGTGACCCAGTCGATGGTGGAAGGCGAGCTGCTCCAGCTCAAACACATCGGCTCGATCGCCGTTACCGAGGCCGAGTACATGGACCTGGTGGACCGCAAGACCGCGGGCCTGTTCTCCGTGGCCGCGCGCCTGGGGGCGGTGGTCGCGGGCGCCGATGCGGCCACCGAAGAGAAACTCGGCGAGTACGCCTGGAATGTTGGCATGGCGTTTCAGCTCATCGACGACGTGCTGGATTTCACGGCCCACGAGAACGTGCTGGGCAAGCCCGTAGGCCACGATTTGTGGGAAGGCAAGGTGACGCTGCCTCTGATCTACGCCCTGCAATGCGGCGACGAGGAAGACCGGAAGCTGGTCGCCACCGTGCTCGCAGACCGCAGCTACCAGCGCGTGCCCTTCGAGCGCATTCTGGATCTGATCACAAGGCGCGGAGGCGTCCAGCGCGTACGAGAACGCGCCCGCGCTTTCACCGAAAAGGCGCGCTCGATCATCGGGGAATTTCCGGAGTCGCCCTATCAGCGCGCGTTGTATGCCGTCACCGAACTGGTGACCGAACGGGACCACTGATCGCCGAAATCAGGAACTCTGCCTCGGCATTTCTTGCATCTGAAGCCTGCGCTTCCGCCTAACTCGCGCCTCGGACGGCCGGGGAAGCGCGCTGCCAGCGGTCCTCGAACAGTCCCCGCATGGCCTCACCCAAACCTGCGTGGTCGAACAGAACGGATGTCCAGGTCGGCCGGGTGATCACCGGATCCAGCAGCGCGATCAGCCCCTGGCGGCAGTCAAACAGCGCCAGTTTCATCGGCAGCGACTCCGTCAGCCGGATCTCCACCCCCGCCTGCTCCAGTTCCGCAAGAAGCTGGTTATAGTCGCCGGCCGAGGCGGCTTCAAAAAGCAGGCGGCAGCGCGCTCCGCGGGCATGCGCCTGCCTGACGAGGTTTTCGTCGACCGGATCGACCGCGTAGGGCGGCCTGGCGAACTCCAGGTATTCGGAAGAGACTTCAGCGAGCATGCGGCGATACTGCGCGGCGGCCTGCGCCGGCTCGTTGACAATGCGCAGGAAATCCAGCGTGCCGCGTTCCTCCTGTCCTTCCGAGTACGCGCGGCCGAGGTCTTCCACCAGCATGGCCGCGCTGCGCGACTGGTCCGAAAGTTCCTGCTCCATCGCCTTGCGCTTGCGCGACAGGTAGGCTGAAATGGCCAGCGCCGGCTCAACAGCCGAAAACAGTTTGGTTTTCTCCTGCACAACCTGGGCGAATCCTTTTTCGACCAGGCTGTCGAGCACTTCGTAGATCTTCTGCCGCGGCACGTGCGCGCGGGCGGCCAGTTCGAGCGCCTTGAACCGAGGATGCCCAATCAGCACAAGGTACGAGCGCGCTTCGTACGCGTTCAGGCCGATTTGTTGCAGCCGCTTCCAGAACCGCTGAAAAGCTGTTTCCGGCATGGACCCTGATCCTTTCACCCTCTCCCAGGAGTCCACATTTATATATGATTCATTCATCGAGCGCAAGGCTCCGCCAGGGGACTTGGGCGGCTTAGACTTTGAAGGCTACTTCGATCCGATGATCACCAGTTCCACTCCGCCCATGATTCCACGCCCCGGCATCGCGACGCCGAGCACTTCCTCGTAGACGGTTGCCGTCAGGTTGGTGAGTTGCAGGAACGGGCGGATGCGGCCGCGCGCATAGGCGGCTCCGGCGTCCAACACGGCATAGGGATCGCGGCCGCGCCGGTCGGTTACGGAAACGCGCGCCCGGGCGATGAAGCCTCCCGCCAGTGTGGCTTCCCAGGCTACCAGCCCCGCATGCACCGGGTAATTGAAAACGTACTTCGTGTAAACGCTATCAACCGCCCTTGAGGCGCCGCGCAGCCCCGCGTAGCGGAAATCAATGAGCTGCGCACGCCCCACCCTCGCCGTGGCGGAGAGTTCCACGCCGGTGAAGTTGAGCTCTGAGAAGTTCGCCGCGCGCCAGATGTCGTCGAGCGAGCGCCGGATGTAGTCGATGCCATTACGCTCGCGCCGGTGAAATACCGTGGCGTCGCCGCGGAGTTTTCCGCCCGCGTTCCAGTCCAGGCCGGCCTCATAGCTCCACGCCGTTTCCGGACGGAGATCCGGGGAACCGATGTTGGCGGGGTCGTAATAGTAAAGCTCCGTGTAGCTGGGCAGGCGAAACGCCCGGCTGGCTCCGGCGCGCAGGCGCAGGCGCTCCGAGACCCAAAACCCGGCGCTGGCGCTGGGACTGAACTCGCGCCGTCCGCCGCTGTAAAACTCCTCGCGCGCAGCCAGGGAAAACGCGAAGCGGCGCAGCGCGCGCACGTCCAGGGCGGCGTATCCGGCGCCCCGGCCGCGGGCGTGGTTTCCAAGGTTCGTGCTCGCGATAGCGTCGTGGTAGCCCTCGGCGCCGTAGTTCAGGGTGACGTTCGCCCCGAGCGGTTCCCGGCGCCGCACGGCCGCCTGCCCGCTTTCCACCGCGTGGCGGTTCGTGTAAATTTGCGGCCGGTCGCGGTACAGCACAAACAGATCGGTGTGGCGGCGGTATGCCCCCGAGACTTCAGTTCGAGGGCCGAGTTCCTGCCGCGCCGCCGCGAACCATGTCCGGGTGCGCTCCCAGGAATTAAAGTTGCCGTAAAACTGGTCGGCGCCGTAAGGCCGGTCGGTGTGCGCGAGCAGGACGCGGGTGCTGCCCAGCCGCGCGCGCGCGTGCGTGATCGAGGCGAGCGAGAGGTTGCGATAGTCCCGGTCTGGCGCAAAGCCGGAGGAAAAATCGCGGGAAAACGAAAAGTGCTGGCTCACCGACCGCCAGACGAGTCCGGCTGCGCCGCTCTGCGCGTTGCTGCCGAAGTTGCCCGCCGAGGCGCGCAAGCGGAACTCGGCCGCTTCCGGTTCGCGCGTGATCAGGTTGATGACGCCGCCGACGGCGTCCGATCCGTAGTAGGCCGAGCCGGCGCCCTTCAGCATTTCGACGCGGCCCAGCGCGTCAAGCGGCGCCGGAACATCCAGGTTGAAGTGCCCGGTCTGAGCGTCGTTGAGCCGCATGCCGTCGAGCAGCACGAGCGTTTGGCCGAAACTGCCGCCGCGGATCGAGAGGTCCCCCTGCACGCCGTTCGGGGCGCGGGAGCGCATGTCGAGCGACGGGTCGAGCCGGAGAAAATCCGCCGCTGACGGCGCGAGCAGCCGCTGTTCCTCCCCGATTGGCAGCGCACGCACGGCGCGGTCGGCTTCCTCGAGCGGTACAGGCTCGTAAACGCCGGTCACAACGATCACGTCGCGGCGCGGCGGAACGGGCTCGTCCGCCGGCGGGCACAGAAGGAGCAGCAGGATCACCCAGGTAGACATGCGTTACACCATCGTAGCAGCGCGTGGCAAGTCCCCGCGATGATAGACTGCAAATTTGATGCAGGGGTGTGTTGAAGTCAGCGATCTGGTGAAGCACTTCCGTTCCTTTGAGCGCCGGGAAGGGCTTTGGGGCGCGCTTCAGAACCTTTTTGTGCGCGAGTACAAGACGGTGGCCGCTGTAAATCGCATTTCGTTTACCATCCGGCGCGGGGAGATGGTCGGTTATATCGGCCCGAACGGAGCCGGCAAGTCCACCACCATCAAGATGCTCGCGGGCATTCTCTCGCCGACCGCCGGCACGGTGCGCGCAAACGGATTCGAGCCCTTCCGCGAGCGGCCGCGCTACACCCGAACCATCGGGGCGGTGTTCGGCCAGCGCACGCAGTTGTGGTGGGACATCGCGGTGGTGGAGTCCTTCCGGCTGCTGAAGCGGATTTACCGCGTTTCCGATGCCGACTACGCCGCGCGCATGAAGGAGTTCGACGAGGTGCTCGAACTGGGCCGCTACCTGCACATGCCCGTGCGGAAACTGAGCCTCGGTGAGCGCATGCGCTGCGACATGGCCGCCGCGCTGCTCCATAACCCGCCGCTTCTCTTCCTCGACGAGCCGACTATCGGGCTTGACATCGTCGCCAAGGAAAACATCCGGGCGTTCCTCAAGCGCGTCAACCGCCAGTACGGCACCACCGTGCTGCTGACCACGCACGATCTGTCCGACATCGAGGAACTCTGCCCGCGGCTCATGATCATCGATCACGGCCGGTTGCTGTTCGACGGCGGCCTTGCCGAGCTCAAGCGCCAGCTCGGGAGCGAAGCCACCGTCAAGTTCGACCTGAAGGACCGCGACCAGGCGCAGAGCTTAGAAAACCTGGAAATCCCCGGCGTGCGGCGCGAGAAGCTGAGCGAACTGAGCTACCGGCTTTCCTTTAGCCGCGATACGCGGACGGCGGCCGATCTCATCCGCCAGGTGGTCACCGCCGTGGAGGTCCTCGATATTTCCATCGAGGAGCAGTCAATCGAGGAAGTTGTGAGGCGCATTTACCAGGGCGGCCTCTCGGAAGCGGTCCGATGTCTTCGGTAGCGCTGGCCTTCGCCCGTATCGGCTTCATGAACATGCTGGCGTTCCGGCTGCGCTACTACACCGGCGTCTTGACTTACTTTATCAATGTAAGTGTCTATTACTTCATCTGGCGCGCCATCTTTCAGGCCGATCCGAATTACGCCGGATTTACCTTTCCCCAGATTACAACTTACGTGGCGGTGGGCTGGATCATCCGTTCGATGTATTTCAACAATATCGACACCGAGATGGCCAGCGACATTCTCGAAGGCAAGATCACGATGGCGATGATCAAGCCGGTGAGCGTGCAGTTGAGCTATGTGGCGCGGTCGGCTGGCGAATCGCTGTTCCGGCTGGGCCTGCTGTCGGCGCCGACGGCGCTCGTGCTGGCGCTGATCTTCCCCGTGCTGCCACCCGCCGGTCCGGCGCACTTCGCCGTTTTCCTGGTCTCGCTTGCCGGAAGCGTGCTGCTGGTGTCGGCGCTCAACTTCATCGTCGGTAGTTGCGCGGTGCGGCTCACCTCGATTCTCGGGCTGCTGAGGGCGAAGTTCTGGGTGCAGGACCTGCTCTCGGGCGTGCTTGTTCCGATCACGCTGTTTCCGGCGCCGCTGCGGGAGGTTTCCCGGCTGCTGCCGTTTGAGCACATCGGTTTCACGCCGCTGATGATCTACCTCGGCAAGATCTCCTGGCCCGAGATCGGTGCGGCGCTCGCCATCGAGGCGCTCTGGATTGTTGGATTGTTCGTTTTCGGGGCGTGGTTCTGGCGGGCGATGAGCCGCCGGATCACGGTTCATGGGGGCTGACGTGCGCCGTTACCTCTTCCTTTTTGGCCAGTACTTCGTTCAGTATGCGAAGGTGCGGCTCGGATACCGCGGCGACTTCCTGCTTTCCGTGCTGACGATGGTCCTCGCCACCGCGTGCGGTATCGCCACGGTGTTTTTGATCTTTCGCGGCGTGCCCCGGATTACCGGGTGGTCCTTCACCCAGATCCTGTTCCTATACGGATTTTCGCTGCTGCCGCTTTCGCTGTATAACATGATCAGCGTCAACCTGTATTACTTCGCCGACACTTACATCGTGATGGGGAAGTTCGACCAGGTGCTGCTGCGGCCGGTGAATCCGCTGTTTCAGATTCTGTTCGAGAAGTTCCGGCTTGAGGCGGTGGGCGATACCGTGCTCGGAGTCTTCCTTGTGGCCGCCTGCGCGCGCGCGATGGACCTGGCGCTGGGCTGGCGCGAGTGGCTCATCATCGCGCTGGCCTCGATATGCGGGAGCGCGCTCTATACTGCGATATTCCTGATGCTGACCTGCGTCTCGTTCTGGATGGAGGACCGCGTCGGCGTGATCCCGCCCGTCTACAACATGCTCGCGTTCGGCCGTTACCCCCTCGATATTTACGGCCAGTTCATCCGCTTCCTGCTGAGCTGGGTCATTCCCTTCGGATTCGCGAACTTCTATCCCAGCGCGTTTCTGCTCCGGAAGAGCATCGGAACTTACATTTACGCGCTTCCGGTGGTTACGGCGGTCTTCGTCGCAGCCGCGGGCGTGATCTGGAGCCGCGGCGTCCGCAACTACTCCTCGACGGGCTCATAGCGGCGGGAATAGCGGCCTGCGTCCGGTTCGCGCCCGGCGGCGCGGGCAGAGATCAACCGGCGCGCTCCAGCAGTTGCTTGAGAATGACCTGCGCGGCTTTCTGCCCGGCGCTCTTCTTGGAGTCGCCCTCGGCTTGGGCGATGAGGTCGGGAGGAATCCGCACTTCCACGGTGAACCTGCGGGCGTGCGCGGGCCCGTGCTGGGAGACGACCGTGTAGCGTGGCGAGGGCAGGTTGAGCGTGCGGGCGGTCTCCTGGAGCGCTCCCTTGAAGTTCGTGAAAGGCGCTGCGAGGCTTTCCTCGAGGACGGCCCCTGATCCGACGATGTGCCCGAGGACGAATGTGCGGGCCGGCTCGATGCCGCCATCCAGATAGATGGCGGCGATCAGGGCTTCGACGGCGTCGGCCAGCAGCCCTCTCTTCACCCGGCCGCCGCTCAACTCCTCGCCGCGGCCCAGCAGCAGAAACTCGCCCAACTGGAGTTTCTTGGCGACGTCGTGGAGGTGGGACGCGCTGACGAGGTAATTCTTGATGATCGACAGCCGTCCTTCACGGTATTCCGGGTAGCGGGTGACCAGGTACTCGGAGATAAGAAAGCCGAGCACCGCGTCCCCCAGGAACTCGAGTTGCTCGTTGTCGCTGAGCGGCTGCTGGTTCTTCTCGTAAGCGTGCGAGGAGTGGGTGAGAGCGCGGATAAGGAGACCGCGGTTATGAAACGCATAACCGATGATCTCTTCGAGAGCCTCCGAATCCGCGCACATCGAACGGATTAGAGCTTGGGCTCGGGCGCAGCCGGCGCCGGGGCAGCCTGCGGAGCGGCTGGGGCCGGGGCAGCAGCCGGGGCTTGAGGCGCGGCCGTCACTCCCTTGGCCTGCATCGCGCGCGCCCGCTCAGCCTGCGCGATCTGCCTGATCTGCGGATGAAGGTCCGGCGTCGCCATAACCTGGTTCAGCGTGGCGATGGCATTGTCGTACTGGCCGGCGAGATTGTACACTGCTCCGAGCCGCACCTGGGTGGCGGGGTCCGGCGTAGGGCTCATTTCGATCGCAGTCTTAAGTTCCGTGATGGCGGCCGGGTAATTCTTCCGCGCTATCGCCGCCATTCCCATCGCCTCGTGCGCCTGCGCCTTGAAGTCGGCCTTGGCCTGGTTCCACTGATCGTCGGTCACGTCCGGGCGGGGCCTGGGAGCTTTCTCGATAAGATCGAGCGCGGTTTTGACATACTTTTCCACGCGGCCGAGCTTTTCCTCGCGATCGAGATCGTGCTCGCGGGTGCGCTGCGCGATCGTGGAGGCAAGCAACAGCATGGCCATATAGTTCTGGGGGTCGGCTTCGAGAACGCGCTCGCCGTAGATCACCGTGTTTTCGTAGTTATTCATCTGGCGATATGTCTCTGCCGCGACCATCAATACGAAGGGCTTGAATTCGGAATCTGCGAATTTGACGACGAACTCGTCGGCGGCTTTGATACGGCTGTTGGCGTCTGTTGTCTGAAAAATCGCCTGCAAGGCCTCGCCCTCAGCCTGCGATTTCACACTGGGTTGTTTGGCTACGGGAGATCCGCCGGCTGGGGCGGCTTGGGTCTGCGCCGGCTGCCCTTGCTGGGGAAAAATGAGACCCGCGGCTGCGAGGGCCAATATAGCCCGCGCGATGAAATGCTTTTTCATGAACTGACTCCTTTTCCTTCTGCTGATTGTATTCTTTTCCGAGCTAGGGCTGCTGGCTCTTCGGGCCATAAGCCGCGCCTAAACCTTTCTGTGCTGCCTCGCGAGCCGCTTCCGATCCGCCCTGAACGCTCAAGGCGGCCTGGTACCGCCGGGTGGCCAGCTCACGGTCTCCGGCCGCATCCGCCAGCCGACCGAGGTAAACGTTGGCCCAGGCTGCGGTTTGCGGGTCGGGCGCGGAATCCAGGGTTTTCTGAAACAATTCCTCGGCGAGCTGTGGATCCCGCTGAAGCGCCGCAATGCGCGCCAGGCCGTAATACGCGCGGGCGTGTATCGTCTTCTCGCCGGTTGCCTTGAGCAGTTGCTGGTAAAGGGCCTTGGCCTTATCCAGCTCGCGGCGGGTGTAGAGCTGCTCTGCGTCCTCCAGTAATTTTTGAGGGCCGGTCAGCGCGGGCGGCTGCTCGGCGGGAACTACCTTCACGGTACGCTCGGGGCGGCTGGCAGCGAACTCGACGTTGGCCAAACGCTTGTCCTCGCGCGCCAGATCGATGGCGTTCACCAGCTCGAGAAAGTAGAACCTCAGGGCCTGCTCCTGCTTTTCGTATGCGGGCAAGGCCTCGGCAAAAGCGGGTGTCAGGATGAAGCCCTCTTTGAAAGCCTGATCGACGAGGGCCTGGCGCTTTGCGGCCGGGGCCAGGCGGCTTTCAATGGCCTTGATGAGGCACTCGGTCGCGAGCAGCAGAAAATCGGACTTGTAATACGGCGCCAGCAGCGGGGCCGGTTGAGCGAAATCGAGCAGGGCCTTTTTCTTCCCGAGTTCCTCGGCATAGCGGACCGCGAGCGCGTCGAGGGTGTGATGCAGGTATCCGTGGCGGATGTCCTCTTCATGCAGGTCGGTCGACGCGGTGAGCACGATAAAGTAATCGTTCCTGTAGCTGCGGGTCTGAATCTGGTTGGGCGCGCCGAGCAGATCGATGTAGATCTGGAACCGCGATCCCATGGCGGGGCTGGTAGATGACCGGACGTAGGCGTTCACCTGGAGCACGGCGTTCATGGCTGGCCGCTGGTAGCGCGCGATCGCTTCTTCGTACGCCGGCATCGCTTTGCGCCACAACTGGTCGATGCCCGCTTCCTTGTAGAACCTGACGAGCAGCTTCTGGAAGCCGTCCAGTGCCGTGACATCCGGAGGCAGCTCGTTCAGCCGGTAGCGGAAGGCAAAATCGGGCGGCTCGCCCACGGAGAGGGCAAACGATATGTACTGGCTCAGCTCCGCCGTGGGATCGTTCTGGCGGTGGGTGGCAAAAAACGTCTTGAGTTCGGGCAGACAGGCGGGCGGATTAGCTGCAATCGTCTGGCGCACCATCTGGCGGACCGGCGAGTTGGAGGGGGAATCGAGTTCCGCGTCGTAGCCGGCCGCGTTAATGGCCGCCATCACCGTGAAGAGTGTGGGGCTGGCATCAAGCTGCCCCTGGTCCAGCGGCGCCTGAGCAGCGGCGAATAGAGAACTACCTGCCAGAAGAAGAACTGACAGCAAGCCGCGAATCAAACAAAACCTGCCTTGCCTCCCCATTTACGGACATCCGGGGCCCGGTTGGGGTCTCACACCAGTGTAGCTCAACAGGAGCCGCTGCGCGTTTGAGTTTGCCCGTGATCCGTCCCTAACAGCCCGTGGATAAAGTCACGTTTTGGCCAAGCGAGCGCCGGCAGCAATTTCGCCTGCGAGCGGTTGCAGGGAGCGGACAATCGTATCTGATGACCTCCTGGGGCCATTTCTCGGC
>JBLNCW010000034.1:0-17021 GCA_050261015.1 Rhodospirillales bacterium
CGCATCCCAGCGGCGGAGCACGGCGTGTTCCCACCGCGTTTCCCCGCGCTATTCAGACGGAAATACAGTTACGGGGAAGGCAGCGGCGCCGCCGACGAGCACTTTTTCAACAAGCTCCCTAGGCAGGTCAGCTGTGCTTAGAATCGGCCCGGAGTTGAGCGCCACCATTCGTTGAATGCAGTTCTCCAGTTCCCTCACATTGCCCGGCCAGTCATAAGCAACGGGAATTGACCGCGGCATTAACACCTGCCATAAAGTCCGTCGCGGCATCTGTTTTATGAGTCGCCAAAGTATCGGAACCGGAGGAGCGCCTGAATTGCCAGGGCGGACGCCTGAGATCCCGGCGGAGGCCGTAGCATGACGAAAGTTGAGGTGGGTCCCCGGATGCTGCGTTGGGCGATCGAGCGCTCCGGGCGCGAACCCATCCCGCGCGAATCCGGCACCGGCGAGCACAGATGCCATGTTTGCGCGTTCCGGATTATTGATCGCCGGTAGGCAGCGGTTTATCGGCGCTCACCATTTCCAGGTGGATCTTCCAGGACCCATCCGGCTGGCGCTTCAGAATATCGAGCCAGGTTGCGACGAGATCCCTCTGCTCACCGGCCGTTTTATCGGTGATGGTCAGGGAATACTTCCTCCACGCGTAGGCCAGGTCGCCGGAGACGTCGATTTCGGCTGCCTCGGGCGTGACTTTCGCGGAATACAGCCCGAAGGCGATACGCAACCCGTACCGGATCACCTCCTTCCCACCCAACGGCTGGCGGTCCGGCGGTATGAGCGCCCCTTTATCGGTGAACAGGGCGGCCACGGCGGCGGAATCGCCCGCGTTGAATGCGGCCAGGTGCTTGTCGAACAGAGCTTTGATTGCGGCCATATCCTCCGCTTTGGCCGGCGGCGCGGCGGCCGCCGCCCGGTGGACCGGCGCAAAGGCCAGCGATAGCAGCAATGCTGAGTACAAATAAAGTTTCATATTCCGACTCGCGAAAACCAGGCGCGCGTCTCAAGCCGGCCTGGCAGTCTCCCCATCCCAGACAATAGAACGGCCTTGCCGGATCGCCATCACTGCGAGCAGGCACGGCAGCGAAGAGTAAAACCCGGTCTCAAAATCGCAGCAAGGCTGTTTGCGCGACTTCACCGAATCGAAGAAGTCACGCCCGTGCAGGGTGGTCGCCTCGGCGAATTTCGAATCGGGAGCTTCGTCCATCCCATTGGGGTCCATGTGCCGCGCGGCTTCCAGCGCCGCGCCAGACGCACCGCCGGGCTGCGGCCCTTGCTGTCGAGCCGGCATGGCAGCGTACCCGAAGCGGTTCACTAGCACCACGCCGTTTCGTCCGTAAAAATAATTCCCGTACGCATCGGACCGCATCATCTCCGCGTTCTGGCTGGGAGGGGCGGCGTTGGTGAAGGTGGCGACGAAGTTCTCGTATTTCCAGGTCACCGAATAGGTATCCGGGGCCATTGCCAGATCGGGCGTTGGCGAGTTGAGGTATTGCGCGGCGGCGCTCGTCAGCAGCGGCCCCCGGCGCCCCGTTTTCGTGTACCACATCATGACGTCCGCAAGGTGAACGCCCCAATCGGTGATAGTGCCCCCGCCGTAATCGTAGTAGCTACGCCAGTTCCGGTGCCGCTCAGGAGTGTACGGCCGCCGTTCGGCGGGCCCCTGCCAGGCGTTCCAGTCGAAGCCTGCCGGCGGTTTCTGAGCTGCCGCGGTCCGGCTTGCGCCCCCTCTCCCGCCGCCTCCCTCCAACAGGAGGACGCAGTGGCGGAGCTGCCCCAGGCAACCCTCCTGGACCTTCTTCGCCCAGTCCCGGAAATGGCTCCAACTGCGCTGCTGGCAGCCCACCTGGATCACACGCTTGCTTTTTCTTGCCGCCGCCAGCATCTTCAGCGCCGGTTCGAGCGCGTTGGAGACGGGCTTTTCCAGGTAGACGTCCTTGCCGGCGTCGCACGCATCGATGAGCATGGGAGCGTGCCAGTGATCCGGCGTAGCCACGATCACGGCATCGATGTCTTTTCGATCCAGAATCCGCCGGTAGTCGGCGTAGACGTCCACCTTGCCTCCGATAGCGGCCGCTACCCTATCGAGCCTGGATTTGTCGACGTCGCACGCCGCCGCAAAAACGCAATCCGGCAGCCTGGCAAGCGAATTCCTGATCTGACCGCCGCGCCTGCCGCAACCGATCAGCCCTACCTGGACACGGTCGTTGGCGCCAAGAACACGTTTCGCCGCCAGAGCGGCTGCCGAAACGCGCAGAAACCCGCGTCTGCTTTCCATTGCTTCTCTCCCAATTCCTCCTGGATTAAGACTGCGCCGGAAATGAGCCGAACGCGTTCGCTACGGGCTCGAAACGCCGCGCGTCCAGTCACTCCGGCGCCGGTCAAACGTGAAACCACCGGCGCGCAGCGAGCCGGTCCTGTTGTTCCGCAATCGCTTGCGAAGCGCCGCCAATGCGGCGGATCAAATCGCCCAATTCGTCGCGGTTGGCCGGACCGATCGTGAAGCAGTCGATGCAGTCCAGCCCCACGGCATGGCGCAGGGCTTCGTCGACGCGGTCGCTCAACGCTCCCTCTCCCAGGATCTTCATGCCGATCACGCCCTTGCCCGCCGCCTTCAAACCTTTGATCGCCTCGATCGCCGTGTCCGGATCGGCGTCCATCCGCACTCCCACCGGGTTGACGCGCACCTGCGCGACTCGCAGCCACGGGGTCTTCGCAGCGGTCTTGATTGCCTCGATGGAGTGGAAAGAGGCGCCGAAAGTGCGCACTACCCCTTTCTCCCGCGCCTCCGAGAGGGCATCCATAGCGCCCGCGCGCTGCTCAGGCCAATTCGAAGAGGTTAGCGCGTGCAGCAGGACGATATCGAAGTAGTCGATCCCTGCTTCCTGGCGGCAGCGGTCAAGAGTGGCACGCATTTCCTCCGCCGTGCGGGCGGATACCTTCGTCTGAATGACGACCTTCTCGCGGGGAATGCGGGTGAGGGCCTGTTTGATATGGGGGTGCGTCTTGTAGCTGTCGCCCGAGTCGATAAAAATCAGCCCCTGGTCGTAGCCGAAATGCAGCAGATCGGCCAGTCCTTGAAGCCCCAATTGCCTCTGCACGCGGCCGCTGAAAGTGCCGGTGCCCATAGCGAGACGCGAAACCCTGACCTTGTCAGGCCCCAGTTCCACGATGTCGTTGGCCTGGCGCGTTGGGGCTCCCGCGGCGGGGAACGCGCCCGCCGCGATAACACCACCAACAGTCAAGCCGGCTTTGATAAACCGCCTTCGATTCAGCATCGGTGATCCTCCTTCCCTTTCCTGAACAGTCTGCGTTTGAAACACATTTAGGCCTCTTGAGTATGCTGATTACGCCTGATACAGGATTCCCTCGCTCTCTCGCCGGAGGTATTTTTATCAGTTGACTGATATAGCAGTCGGAGTATAGCACTGCTCTCCGAGTTACACAATCCCTTTGTTGAACTTCGATACAAATGTTTCCGGTAGTGCCTGGTTCGGAACGTACCGCGGCCGGGGCGCGACGGGGTTTGCGCCGCAATCAAGTACGACCTGTGAAAGCGCGCCGGCTCAAGTTGAAGATATTCGCCTCGCAGCTCGAAGTTGTTCTGATATGGCACGGTACTTCTCGTCTGGCTCAGGCTTGGCGTTCTTCCGTTATCTCCGGCGTGGCCGGTGGAGAAAGTCAGTGAAAGCAATCGTTTACGAGAGACACGGCGAGCCGCTCATAACCTTCTTATTGAGGCGCGTGGCACGCTGTCAAAGTAAGGGTCTTGGGATTCCCATCGAGAGTTTTTGCCGCGCCGGAGCCTGCGAGGGGCAGGGAAGAGCCCGCTCCCGGGTAAATCTCCTTTGTCTTCAACAGCTCCGTCGCAGATCACTTATTTAGCAAATAGTCTTGACAGCCCGTAAGAAAGGCCTTATTATGATCCGGTACTGATATAGCAGAACATTGCAGTAGGGGAGACCATCATGCGACTGGGGATATTCATGGTCGGCTTGCCGATCCTGTGTGCTCTTGCCAACGGACTGTTCGGGCAGGAGTATCGTGCCACTCTACTCGGCCGAGTGGAGGACCCGACCGGCCTTGCCGTTCCCGGGGCCAAAGTATCGGCCACCAACACCGCCACGAACGTCAGTTCTTCGACCACCACAAACGCCCAAGGCAGCTATACGATCCCTTACCTGCCGCCGGGTCAGTACCACTTGCGGGTGGAGGTGCCGGGTTTCAAAGCCGTACAGCGCGGCCCGATCGAACTCCGCCTCGATGAACGGGTGCAGATCGATGTGCAACTCGAACTTGGTGTGCCCACCGAAACGGTTCAGGTGACTGCGGAAGTGCCGCTGGTGGACCTGGCAAGCGCATCTGCCGGCCAGGTGATCGACCGCATGCGCATCACCGACCTGCCTCTGCAGAAGGGCGTGCTCTACCACCTGATGGCCTTATCCCCCGGGCTGAACCGGACTGGCACAACCATGAGCGACGACAACCCCTTTGACTGGTCCATAACGCAGTTCACCGTATCCGGCTCAACCGCCGGCAATATTATTACGATTGACGGCGCGGCCACGGGAGGAACCATTGGTTCCGGAACACAACCCTCCTTCACGCCTCCGCAGGAGACCGTAGCCGAAATGCGGGTGCAAACCGCGGCTTTCGATGCTACGCAAGGATGGACTCAGTCGGCTAATGTCCAGGTTAGTCTGAAGTCGGGCACCAACGACGTACATGGATCCGGTCACTACCAATGGTCGTCGCCGGCCTTGTCTGCAAACCTCTATTTCAATACACTGCAGGGGATTCCCAAGGGAGATTTCGTCTACCGGCGTTTTGACGGCAATCTTACCGGCCCTGTGGAGATCCCAAAAGTCTATAGCGGACGAAACCGCACTTTCTTCAGTGTCGGCTACGAAAAGATGAAGCAAGGAACCTTGAAATCCCAGCTATTCACGGTTCCGACCGAAGCCGAGAGAAAAGGAGACTTTTCCGATCTACTCAAGATAGGGAGCAATTACCAGATTTATGACCCAGCCACGCGGCGCGCATCCGGGACCAGGTTCGTCTCGGACCCCCTGCCTGGGAACATAATTCCAGAGTCGCGCCTCAGCCCGATCGCCCTTGGTCTTCTGAAGTACTGGCCGCAGCCAAACACTGAGGGACGGGCGGACGGTATTGATAACTACTTTTCGGACACAAGGGGCCAGACAAACAACTATTGGGCATTCACGGCCCGCGTGGATCACAACCTCAGCGACAGACACCGGGTCTACGTCTCCACGCACGGCTACAAGCGCCACAACCTGGACTACGATATTTTCAACAATCCCGCGACAGGAGGGGCATGGTTCATTGACAATTACGGCGCCGCTTTCGATGACGTGTACACGATCAGTCCCAACCTGATTATGAATGTGCGCGCCGGCTACGAACGGTATCCTCGCAGGATCGACTCACCAAAAGAGGAACCCCGCAATTGGAGTTATGCGGCCAACGGTTTTGCGCCCTATATGGACGAGCTCGTTCCCAAGGATATACGGCGCTTCCCGCAATTCAGTCCCTCCGGTTATACGGGCATTCCAGCCGGGCCTGTCGGCCTTCGATGGGACATTAGTGAAGTGTACTCGTACGCTCTCACGTTTTCCAAAACTACGGGCAATCACTTTGCAAAATTCGGTCTGGAAGGAAGAAGGTATAACGAGAATATACGGAACATCGGCACCGATGGAACCGGATCCTTCAATTTCAGCACTAACTGGACGAGAGGACCGTTCGACAACTCCTCTTCCTCTCCGATCGGTCAGGGGCTCGCCAGCATGTTGTTGGGACTGCCTACGGGCGGCAGCATAGCCAGGAGAGACAGCTCCGCGGACCGCTCTCATTCCTGGGCCCTGTTTTTCCAGGAAGACTGGCGCGTCACCCGCCGTCTGACCCTGAATCTTGGCGTGCGCTACGAGTACGAAGGTCCAACGAGGGAGCGCTACAACCGCAGCGTTCGCGACTTTGATTTTGCCGCAGTGCTTCCAATCGCAGCGCAGGTCGAGGCGAATTACGCGAACAACCCGACACCGGAAATCGCGCCCAGCGCATTCAAAGTTCGCGGCGGCCTCCGGTTCGCCGGAGTTGGAGGCCAGCCCAGCACACTGTGGGAGGAACCGAAGAACGTACTCATGCCGAGGTTTGGGTTCGCCTACCAGATATCGCCCCGTACCGTCATGCGCGGCGGGTACGGCATCTACTATGACGTTGGCGGGATCCGGCGCGGAACGTCGATCCAGTCGGGATACAGTCTGAGCACGCCGCTGCAGCCCTCATTGGATGGCGGCCTGACGTTTATCGCGACTCTGGAAAATCCGTTTCCAGACGGAGTGCAGGATCCTCCGGGCAACTCGCTGGGCGCGATGACGGATGTTGGCAGAAACATCAGCTTCTTTAACCCGAAGCCTGCCAGGTCCTATTTGCAGCGATGGCAATTGGGAATCCAACGCGAGCTGCCATTGCGCGTTCTGATTGACGCCTCCTATGTGGGCAGCCGCGGCACCAGGATCGGCACGTCCCGCGACCTGAATGCTCTGCCAAATGAGTACTTGAGCACTTCTCCATTCCGGGACGATGCTCACATCAACTACCTGACGGACAATCTGCCGAATCCGTTTTACCCATTGCTTCCCGGAACGAATCTTTCAGGGACATTGGTGAGCCGGCAGCAACTTCTGCGGCCTTACCCGCAGTTCGGCAGCATCAGCGTGGGGACAAATGAGGGCTACACGTGGTATCACGGGCTGCAGTTAAGCATTCAAAGACGGTTCGCGAATGGCTTCACCGGGCAGAGCTCCTATACCTGGTCAAAGTTCATGGCGGCGACGACTTTCCTGAACGCAGCCGATCCGCGGCCTGTGGAGCAGCTTTCCAACGTGGACTACCCGCATAACTTTACCTTCAGCGGCATTTACGAGCTGCCGGTTGGAAGAGGAAAGCGGTTCTTCAGCGGCGTTAGCAGAGCGGTAGACCTCTTTGTCGGGGGTTGGCAGGTTCAGGGCATGTTCCGGTATCAGACCGGCCCGCTCGTGAGTTTCGGCAACGTCATTTTCCTGGGCAACGGTCCGGTTGCATTGCCGAAGGATCAGCGGACCGTGCAGCGCTGGTTCAACACCGATGCCGGGTTTGAGCGCAACAGCGCCAGGCAGCTTGAATACAACCTGCGGACCTTACCGCCTTTCTTCAGCGGGGTCAGGACCGACGACCTGAATACGTGGGACCTTTCGGGGCTCAAGCGTTTCGCGGTGACCGAAAGAGTGAGCGCGGAGTTCCGCGCGGAGTTCCAGAACGCATTCAACCAGGTGTGGCTTGGCGCCGTGAACACGAACCCGACGGCCAGCAACTTCGGCCAGGTGAACACCGAGAACAGTGTGCCGCGGTTGGTGCGCCTCGGCCTGCGCTTCCAGTTCTGAGCGGAAGAGAGGACGCTTGCAATCGTGCCTTTCCGTTCGGACATATGGCCCCGTGACCGTCTCCACGGTACGCCTATAGAATGGGACGGGAAGAATATGCGGCCGAAGGGTTTCCCTGAGGCCGATCAGTTTCTGCACGCTGAGTATCGAAAAGAATGGGAACTTTAGAGTCGAACAAAAGGCTCAAGCTGATGACGATGAAGGTGAGGAGGATCGAGAGAAGCATACCTGGCCTGGTTCTGCTGGCCACGTGCTGCGCCGTCGCGATTGTGCCGCCGGCCCGAGCGCAACACAAGTTGATCTACAAGCCGGATGGCACTTTCGGCTACAGGGACACCGCTGTGCAACCCTGGTCTGGATATCGGGTTCACGATCCAGACCGGCCTGCTCCCAAGAAGGTTGTCCCGGGAGATTTCAGCACGCAGGATCGTCCGGGCCGGCCCCCATCGGATGCAATCGTGCTGTTCGACGGCAAGGACCTCTCGAAGTGGAAGCCGAACACGTGGAAGGTTGAGAACGGCTATGTGGAGGCTGGCGCCGGCCAATTGGAGACAATCGATGAATTCGGCAGCTACCAACTCCACCTTGAGTGGCGGGTCCCGAATCCGCCGCAGGGGGACATAATGGACCGCGGCAATAACGGCGTGCTGCTGATGGGGGCATTCGAGATTCAGATCTTTGATCCCACGACGAAGATCTACCCGGATGGGCAGGCAGCGGCGGTTTACGGTCAGACGCCGCCGCTAGTGACCGCCTCCCGCTCCCCAGGCGAGTGGGAGACGTACGACATCGTTTTCCTCGCCCCGAAGTTCAAAGGAGACAAGCTGGAGGAGCCGGCACGAGTCACCGTCCTGCACAACGGCGTGCTCGTGCATCACAACCAGGAGATCTATGGCCCCACCACGCACGCCAGGTTGCCAATGGCCTATCGACCGGGCGTAACCCGCGCGCCGTTGACTTTGGCCGGGCACAACAACCCAGTACGCTTCCGCAATATATGGATACGGCCGCTATGACAGGCGCCCGTTCGGATGTTTGCTACCGGACCTCGATCCTTCGCCAGAACGCTTTGCTCGGCAGGCGGCCTCCAACCAGAGTCCGCTGGTAAACGCGTAGCTGCGTGTCGCGCCCGGCGTACTGCTTCAGATCAACCTGAATTTGGTGCCACGCGCGCTCCCCTCTGGCGCCCACAATGCGTTGCGACGCGATGCGATCGTTGCCGGCGAAAACCTCGAGATGCCAGGCCTTTCCCGGCTCGGCGCTCACTTCCAGATAGAGCCGGGGCGTGCCGCTCAACCGGAGAACGGCGCTGAGCTGCGCGCCTATGGTAAACCAGGAGCGGTTGTAGCGGGGATGTCCCGTATCGGGAGCTTGAATCCCCCGCTCGAGTAAGCGGAGGGTCTCACGGCTGCACGACCAGAAACCGGCCTTGTTTTCCAACCACTGTTCACCGAGTTGCCGGACAGTGAGCCCGATGCCGTGTTTCTCAAACGCGCGGAGTGCAACGATTTCGTAGTACCAGTCGTCGTCGAGCGGCACAAAGTCGAGGCGCTGTCCCCGGAAGATTTCGGGCAACCGGTCTACAGGGGCCACAGCCCCTTGCTTGTGCTCGAATTGATAGCCCATCAGCATGCCGAGGACCTGGCCCATCCAGGCAGCATGCACACGGTCGATGTACTCGTCTCTGGAAAGGTTCAGGGTAGCCGCAGACTGTCGGCGCGCCGGCTGGACGGACACACATAGCGCCATCAACGCGAGAGCGGCGGCGTGCCTGGTCACGGTGCCGCCTGCGGGCTGAGAACGCTTCCCATACGGTCGAGGTTAATCGTCAGGAACGCCTCGAGGTTTCTCATGAGCACTTCCAGACGATCATTGACGTGGCGCCGCATGGCCTCTGCCGCCTCCTCCGCGGTTCCGCGGCAGAGCACCTCCGCGAGGTCGCGATGCCAGCGGCTGGGCATCGGGGATCCGCCGTAGAGCTTCCGGTTGTGCATCCAGTGAAACAGCAGGACGTGATTCATCTCGATCGCTTTCCGGAGCTCCGGCTGCCCGGCGCTCTCAGCGATGTGACGGTGCAGGCGCATGTGCCGGCAGCGATGTTCAAACAGAGCTTCCGGATCGACATCCGTTTGCCGGCCGATTCGCTCCTGGTCGAGATCGAACTCCTCCGCCAGGCGCCACAGCGTGTGGCGGTCCTCGGAATTGGCCCTCAAGGCGAACATACGGGCGGCCTGAACTTCCAGCGCCTCCCGAACCACCCACTGGCCGCGGATTTGGGCAGGCGTCGGCACTGAAACAATGGTGCCCACGCGGGGCCGGTTCTCGACCAGACCTTCTGCCTCCAGTCGTGCCAAAGCCTCTGCGACGGGTACGGTGCTCATGCCGAACTGCTTTGCCAGGTCTCCTCGGACCAGAGTCGTACCGAGGGGATAGGTTCCCTTCAAAATCAGCGTGCGGATCGTGGTGTAGGCTCTATGGGAGAGCGAAGTTGCTGATTTCCCGCTAGAAGCGGCGCTTGACATAATCTATATTTGTCACTGATAATATCACAGGTCTTGCTTAAAATGTCAATGTGGGCCAGTGCCTTGGTCAGATCGTGGTATGTCATCCCCTTCCTGGCCGGGCTTCCAGGTTCACCGTCAAAGGTTCAAGAGATCGGTTTAGCCATCGACAGCAAACCACATCATTTGAAGGAGAGTTGCATGAGGTCTCTAGTTTTTCTGCTCGCAGCCGTACTCCTGACGAGCCTATGTGCTTGGCCGCAGGCCAGCACAGGCACTGTCTCGGGTACGGTTAGCGACCAGAGTGGTGCAGTAATCCCCAATGCCCAGGTGTTGCTCACCAACACCGGGACCAACGTTAGCATTCCTGGACGGACCACCGAGGCCGGCCGGTTCTACTTCCCTGGGGTCACCCCCGGCTCATACAAGCTGTCGGTTGAATTCCCCGGCATGAAGAAGTACGAAGGAGCCTTTACTGTTCAGGTTCAACAGAGTGTCGTTATCGATCCGGTGCTCACTCCGGGCGAGACCACCACGACCATCGAGGTGACGGACGTTACCCCCGTAGTCGTCGTCGATAACGCGACAGTGGCGCACGTGCTGGAGCGCGAGCGCGTCGAGCAGTTGCCGATCAACGGCCGCGGCTTGAAGATCCTTCTGGGGACCCTCCCTGAGGTCGAAAACGTTCGGGCTTTTGGGGCCCCCGAGGGCTCGATGGAATTTGTGCTGGACGGCGCCCCGAGCATCAACCGCCGCTGGGGCAACCACGCCACCATGCAGGGCATGCTCGATTCGATTCAGGAGTTCAAGGTGGAAACCAACGCCTCCTCGGCCAAGTACAGCCGGCCGGCGACGCTGGTCATGTCCACCAAGAGCGGAACGAACGAGTTCCACGGCACAGCGTTTGAAACGCACCGCAACAGCGCGTTTGGCGTTGCCCGCAAGAGGGAGCAGTACTTCGACAAGCCGCCGCAGTTGATTCGCAACGAGTACGGCGTGTCGGGCGGCGGTCCCGTGATTCTGCCGAAGCTTTACGACGGCCGCAACCGGACCTTCTGGTTTGTGGCTTGGGAGGGCGCCCGAAGCGTCCAGGAGACCAACCAGAACTTCGGGGTGCCCACCATGGCCATGCGCCAGGGGGACTTCAGCGGCCTGAAGCTCTCCGATGGCACCACGCCGGTGCTGTACGATCCGTGGTCCACCGGGCCGAAAGAGGACAATTACGCGCGGGTGCCCTTCAATGACGGCGGGGTGACAAACAAAATCCCGCTCAGCAGGCTCAGTCCAGTAGCAAAATACCTGTTCGGCATCACTCCGGCGCCGACCACCGCGGACAACCCGCTTGTAGCCAGCAACTGGTACGGCGTGTTCAAGAACACGAGCAAGAGCTATAACCTGTCCATGCGCTTCGACCACCAGTTTTCGGACAGGGACCAGGTGTACGTCCGCTACTCGCAGAACGACAGCAACAGCCGCAGTCCATTCAGCAGCATGACCATGCTTAACGACGCGACCGGCTGGTCACGAGGCGCGGCGCCGACCAAGACCCTGTCGTTCAACTATGTGCGCACCATCTCGCCGACGTTTTTCAATGAACTGAACGTCAGCGGCTACTACAACAAGTACTTCAACGAGCCCCCCGTGATCGCTCCGCCATCGGGTTCGACCTGGCAGGACTACCTGGGCCTTCCGAATCCGTTCAATTCGGAGTACTTCCCGATGTTTCAGTCGCTGGGCATCGGCAGCTACAGCTTCCGGAACAACGCGCCCCAGAACTACCGGGCGGCTTACATAGTAGTCGAGGACAACGCCACCAAGCTGTTGGGCAAGCATGAGCTGCAGTTCGGCTACCACTACCGCTACAACCAGTCCAATCAGCTCCCGCAGCAGTGGTTTGCTGAGGGCATTCACAACGCTTCGAGCGCCGCGACGTCGGTGTACGATCCCGTCGCGAGCACGCCGACCAATCCGGTTCCGCTGGGCAAGACCGGCCACGAACTGGCGAACCTGTTCATCGGGGTCCTCAACTATCAAAACCAGTTGAACAGAGGATGGTACAACCTGCGCGAGCGCGATTATGCCGTGTACATCAACGACACCTATAGAGTGACGCCGCGTCTGACGGTGAATTTCGGCCTGCGCTGGGAATACTGGCCGGTCCTGACGGAAAAGGACAATATATTGGCGACGTATGATCCGGCCACCAAGTCCGTCGTACTGGGCCAGCCTTTGGATACCCTTTACAGCAAGCTGGTTACGGTTCCCTCGGTTGTGGCGCGCTACCAGGAATTGGGCGCGAAGTTCGTTTATTGGAAAGATGTGGGTTTCCCCAGCAAACTGATGACGGGGTCGAGGGGAGACTTCGGACCGCGCCTGGGCTTCGCTTACCGGGCGGGCGACGGCAAGAAGGCGTTCGTCGTGCGCGGTGGCTATAGCCTTTCGTACTATCCTATCCCCGAGACGCGGTGGATGGATTACGACCGCGGCAACGTCCCGTTCAATGCCAACTTCGTGTACAACATGAATTCGGCCGCGCAGACTCCCGACGGACTGCCGAACTGGACCATTCGCAGTGCTCCCCACGTAATCGCCGGGGTAAACTCGCGCGACGTGATCACCTTCGACCAGCCCCAGGGAATTTCCCGGGGATCCGGCGGTATGCAATACTTCGGCCCCGAGCAGCCGACGTCCCGCGTGCACCAATGGAACCTGACCATCGAAAAGGAAGTGATGGAATATACGGCGGCGCGCGTTCGCTACGTGGGCAACCACGGCGGAAACCTGGAGCAGTTCTACTCCTACAACAACAACCCTACGGATTACATCTGGTATGTCACCCAGGGCGTTCCCAAGCCGACGGGCGAGTTTGCGCCCGTGGCGATGAGGCCCTTCGACAACACGACCTTCGGTACGCTGAACGAGTTCCGCAAGACCGGGTACTCCAACTACGGCGGCATGGAATTTGAAATTGAACGGCGCTATTACAAGGGCGTGGCGTTTCAATTGGCCTACTTGGTTGGAAACACCCTGGCTACGGCGCTATCCACTCAGGGCTCGGTCGGCGCTGTGAGCGACTTCCTGCCCGGCGCGGTTCCGACGGACTTCGATGAGCGGAATCGCTTCCTCACCTACCGGCGCGACACCGGGATTCCCAAGCACCGTGTGAAGTGGAACTTCCTGGTAGACCTGCCGTTCGGCAAGGGCAAACCGCTGCTTTCCGGCGCGAATTCCGTGCTGGACAAGTTTGTTGGCGGCTGGCAGATTTCCGGAATCGGGACGATCCGCAGCAACTACTTCAGCCTGCCGACGGGAATTTATCCCACCGGCAATGACATTGAAATCTACGGCTACAAGTACCCCATTCAGGATTGCCGCAGCGGCGTCTGCCAACCGGGCTACCTGTGGTGGAATGGCTACATTCCCTCGCACTTGATCAACAGTGTGGATGCCAACGGGAAACCCAACGGCATTATGGGCGTTCCGGCCAATTACAAGCCGGCGGGCCAGCCGCTGATCCCGCACAACACCCCGGGCGTTCCTGCGAACCTGCAGGGTACCAACACCGTGTGGGTGCCGATGAAGAACGGAAGCTCGCAGCAGGTTGGTTACAACGACAACCTGCACCCCTGGAGGCAGCAGTATCTTCCCGCAAACCGCCAGTGGGTAATGGATGCGGGGCTGGTGAAGAACTTCAACATCGGAGAGGTTCTCCGGTGCCGGTTCAACATTGATTTCTTCAATGTGTTTAACACTCCCGGCAACCCGGTCAGCATCAGCCAGGAAGGTATCCTGAGCACTCGCACCTCCGGCCAGGATGCCCGAACCGCCCAGCTCAGCATGCGTCTTACCTGGTAAGCGCATTCGAGGCACTCTTTGCCCGGCCAGCCCGAGCTTCTGCTCGGGACTGGCCGGGTTCCCCCCAAAACGCCGCCTGTTTTCACTCCTGCACGCAGAACGACTGCTCCTCCTGGTATACGCAGCCTGGCTCACCGTAGCCGCGCTCGCAGTTCGAGGCCGCCGGGAGCCAGAGGAATGTAAGGCGCACTCGTTGCGGGCTTCCTGATCCGAGCCCGGAATAGTTGACTCCGCGGTTCACGCCGAATTGCGAATGGCAGATAACGCGCGGCAAAGCTAAACGCTTTGGGATAAACTAGTCCGCTTATGGTGCTACGAATTGCATTGCTGGGTGTGTGCTTGGGGATGGTTGCTCAGGCGCAGCGGAAATCGTTCGAGCCCGGCCAGGTCTGGCTCGACACGGAAGGAAAACCGATACAGGCGCACGCCGCGGGCATCCTGGTCCGCAACGGTGTGTATTACTGGTACGGCCAGGAGATGACGTTCGGCGCCGAAAACAAGGTAGGGGTTTCCTGTTATTCCTCGTGCGACCTCTACAACTGGAAGCGCGAGGGGATCGTTCTGCCGAAGGCAGCTTTGCCGGAGCGGTTCCGCGATACCGGCGTGTGCGAACGCCCAAGGTGCTTTTCAATGCGCGAACCGGCAAGTACGTGATGTGGATGCACCTGGACGCCGATAAGTACACGGTGTCCGAGGCAGGCGTAGCGGTAGCCGATAAGCCCCAAGGACCGTTCCGGTTCGTGCGGTCGTTCAGGCCTCTCAAGTACGACTACGGCTACAAGCCGGACTGTTGCAACCAGCGCGAACTCGGCAACACATACCGGGACATGAATCTGTTCCTGGACGACGACGGCCGTGCGTACGTCTTCTACGCTTCCGAGCACAACCGCACCATGTACGTGGCGCGGCTGAACAAGGACTTCACGGGTATCGAGGAGCCTGCGGTTCTGGGGACAACGTGGGCGCGCATATTGATCGGCGAGGAACGGGAGGCGCCTGCGCCGTTCAAACATCAGGGCAAGTATTACTTGTTCACCTCCGGATGCACCGGGTGGTTACCGAACAAGGCCGCCATCTCGGTGGCGTCGAACCCGCTCGGGCCGTATGTCACGCAGAAAGAGAACCCGATGGTGGGACCCGACGCCGACCTGACGTTCCGGTCCCAGAGCACGTTCGTGCTGCCGGTGCAGGGAAAGCCGGGGGCATTCATCCTCCTGCTCGACAGGTGGAACCCGAAACAGCTCAGCGAATCGCGTTATGTGTGGCTGCCGTTCCGTATTGGTGCTGATGGGGTGGTTCGGGTGGTATGGCGCGATCGCTGGCGCCTTTTGGTGTTCGATACGGAACTCAGGTGATCTGCTATGGTGGGCACTGCCACATCGCAGAAAGCCCGCTATCTTTACTGGTTCGGCGGGCGGACAGCCCGCAGCAGCTCGACCGCAGCGGCAATGCGCACAGGCGCTCGATCCGAGTCAAGAGCGGCCTCAAACAGCCGCAGAGCCTTGCTGCCAGCCGTTTCCGCGATTGCTGATGCCGCAGCGGCAATCACCTCGGGGTGTTCCCCGGGGGCCAGGAACACCTTCTCGGCATCGGCGAGAAGTCCGGAGTCTCGGGTACGCGCCATCGCCTGGAGCGCGGCAATTCGCTTCTGCGCATTCTCGTCGCGCAACATGTCGGCCGTTGCGTGTACAGGCGGCGATGCCTGCGGCTCGGGGATGGAAGTACGTGGCGCTCGTTGGGCCGCAGCATCGGGCGCGATAATCGCGGCAAGGAACTCCGCGGCCCTCGGACGATTTCTGGCAACCCGTCAATCATCTCGGCCTCGAGAATTTGCCGCGCCTCCTCCTTATGGCAGCCGCCATATCTGCGAGTAGGCGATCAAACGAACGAGCTTGTCTGGATCGCGGAACGCGGGCCGGATCATCTGCCCGCGCTGCGGGTCTGCGGAACGCGCAATCGCCTCGACCAGCAGCACTCGGCGCCAAGGATCTGTTTCGTTCCTGAGCGAAGCCGCCAGCACGTTTGTTGGAACGGGCTGCCGGGTGGTGCGAAATGCGTTGGCAGCCGCCGCACGAACTGAGGAAGCACGGCTCCGAAGAGCTTCGCACAGCAGTCTTACCGCTTCGGGGGCCTCAATGCGCCCAAGCATCTGGGCAGCGAAGGCCCGGTCTTCGGGCGCACCGTTTCGGAGAACGTCGGAGATAACAGCCCAGGCGCGGCGGTGCAGCTCGGCTGAGGGCGCGGCCACTTGAGTGGGCCAGAGCGTATGGCCTCCCCGAGCCGTCGCTCTTGGAGGATCCGGCTGCGGGCTGTCCATCGGGCGGCGCGAAGGCCGCAGGTCATAGATCCGCAGGCCAGTAGCGACTCATTGCCGGATCCGCCGGTCGAAATCGGGAAACCTGTCCACTCCGATGACTTCCCGCAGCTCTTGGATGGCAGCGTCGATAGACGCGTCTCGTTTTGCGCGCAACTCACTGATCGCTTTTTCACGCGCGGTGCGATCAAGGTTGCCATTCCTGAGGATGGGACCGGCCGCTCTGGCATTTTCCTCCAAAGCCGCCGCTAACCGATGCGAAAGTGCGATAACGGACGCGAAATCTTCAGCCATCACTCCTACTGCGTCTAGCACGCGATGGCGTAGCATCTCACGTTCTTCCGAAGGCGTTCCAGGGTCGTTGGCGCGCCGGTCGTGAGCGGCGACGGCGTAAAAGAAAACCTCGTACACGATGCGTTCCGGTGCGCTGTCCGCCGTGATGGGGCGTTGCATTGCCTTCACGGGCGCCTGCGCCAGGGCGGTCGAGGGAACAGACAATGCGGCAACGCAAGCGAATATCCACAAAATCAAGTGAAGACCAGCCCCTCTCGCCTGTGTCATTACCACACCTGACTGTAAACCGGTATGTCCATTTTTGGCTAAGATGTCGATTCTCAGCTAACACACTTTCCCCCCAGAGTCAATCCCTAAGTTGACTGACCGCAAAGGCCGGCATCGCGCGGATTTGGCGCGCAGTCCAGGCGCTGACGCCCACTCAGAGGCCGGGGTTAGAGCGCCATTACTCTTGATGGAATACTGCTCACGTTGTAGACTGCTCGGTGCGATGTACTAGCACTACTGTGTTATAAACATAACAATTTAGTGTAGAATTGTTTTGTGGGCGCACACACCGCGCCAGGCCCGCAGCAGAAGCGCTTTGCGGCATACATGGACGGCCTGGCGGAAGCC